>JAZULH010000104.1:0-61622 GCA_045602985.1 Acutalibacteraceae bacterium
ATGTAACAGTGCCTGATACTCAGCTTTCACTTGCTATCGGTAACAAGGGTCAGAATGCCCGCCTTGCCGCAAGACTTACCGGCTGGAAGATTGATATCAAGCCCGAAAGCGGTTTTTACATTCCTCAGAATTCGTGAGGTAAACTATGGCAGAAAAGAAAATACCAATGAGAAAATGCCTCGGCTGTAACGAGATGAAGCCCAAGCGTGAGCTTATCCGTGCAGTCAAAAGTCCTCAGGGCGAAATAAGCCTTGACCTGACAGGCAAAAAATCGGGCAGAGGCGCATATATTTGTCCGGATAAGGATTGTTTTGATAAGGCTCGCAAGACAAAGCGTTTTGAAAAAGCACTTGAAACAAGTATTCCTGACAGCGTTTATGACGCAATGGCACAAGAACTCCGATAAAACCTGATAATTGAAAGGACTGAGGCTAAAATGAATAATAAAGACGTTATGGGATTTTTAGGTCTGTGCCGCAAAGCAGGCAAGCTCCTCTGCGGTCACGATGTTGTCAAGGAATCCGTCATATCATCTGCGGCACAGCTTGTGCTTTTGTCGTCAGATGCTTCGGAACGTCTTGAAAGGGAAATGCGACATGCCTGTTCATACAACGGCAAAGCCATTCCTGTTTATCGCACACCCATATGTATGGAAGAATTTGGCATAGGTCTTGGCAAAAAATCAGCAGTTTTATCCGTAACGGATACCGGATTTGCTACTAAAATACTTCAAAAGTTCGGGGAGGAATTACATGATAACTAAATATAAAGTCAGCGAAGTTGCAAAAGACTTCGGTTTACAAAGCAAAAATATTACAGATATTCTCGGTAAATATTTTGAGGAACCCAAAAAGTCATCAACAGCCCTTGACACAAAGGAGCTTGACGTGCTTTTTGATGTTCTTACCCAGGAAAATGCAGTAACATCCTTTGATGCTTACTTTGCAATGCAGAAAAAGGAAGAGAAAAAGCCTGCAAAGCCTGAGGAAAAGAAGGCTGAAAAGAAGCCTGCCGAGAAAAAACAGGAAAATAAAAAGCCTGAAGCAAAGAAGAATGAGGCTAAAAAGCCCGAGGAAAAGAAGCAGGCACAGAAGACAGAGAAAAAGCCCGAAAAGGCAGAGTCAAAGCCTGCAGAGAAAAAGCATGGCGAAAGCGCCCTCAATCCCTTCAAAAAGCACGAAAAGAAAAATGACGGTCCCATGCAGTCACGTACAAAGGGTGAAAAGAGAACAATTGACACCCGTGCAGAGGATATTCAGCTTGATAAGTATAACGAGCGCTACGAGAACATTGCTCCCGTACACTCCATAAACGATAATGTTCAGACAAAGCAGAAGCTCAAGCAGAAGAGTCAGCAGTACAGAAAGCAGCAGGGTATGCGCTCCAAGCGTAAGGAGAGCGAGGCAGAAAGACTTAAGAGAATTGAAGCCGAGCGCGCAAAGAAAACCCTTGTTATTACCGTTCCTGAGGAAATTTCTGTCGGCGACCTTGCAGCAATGCTTAAAAGAACTGCCGCAGAGGTTATCAAAAAGCTCTTCAGCCTTGGTATGATGGCAACAGTTAACCAGGTAATCGACTTTGATACAGCTGAAATTGTTGCTACCGAGTTGGGCGCAAAGGTTAAAAAGGAAGTTGTTATTACCATTGAGGACAGAATCATCGACGACCATGAGGACGATGCTGCAGAGCTTCTTCCCCGCAGCCCCGTTGTTTGCGTTATGGGTCACGTTGACCACGGTAAAACATCACTCCTTGATGCTATTAAGAACACATCTGTAACTGAAACAGAGGCAGGCGGTATTACACAGCACCTCGGTGCATACAGAGTGCATCTCAACGGTCAGGATATCACCTTCCTTGACACACCCGGTCACGCCGCATTTACAGCAATGCGTGCGCGTGGTGCTATGGCTACAGATATTGCAATACTTGTTGTTGCCGCAGATGACGGTATTATGCCCCAGACAATTGAGGCAATAAATCACGCCAAGGCAGCAGGCGTTGCGGTTGTTGTTGCTATTAACAAAATGGATAAACCGGATGCTTCACCCGATAAGATTATGCAGCAGCTCACAGAGCACGAGCTTATCCCCGAGGAGTGGGGCGGTGATGTAATCTGTGTACCCGTTTCAGCTAAAACAAGAATGAACATTGACACACTTCTTGAGTCAGTTCTCCTTGTGGCTGAAATGAAGGAGCTTAAGGCTAACCCCAACCGTGCAGGTAAGGGTATTGTTATTGAAGCCCGTCTTGATAAGGGCCGCGGTCCCGTTGCAACACTTCTTGTACAGAACGGTACTGTTAAATCAGGCGACATCATTGTTGCAGGTACTGCTGTAGGCAGAGTACGTGTTATGACAGACGATAAAGGCAGACGTGTTGAAGAGGCAGGTCCGTCTGTTCCTGTTGAGATTACAGGTCTTGCAGAAGTGCCCATCGGCGGCGATGCGTTTGACTGCGTTTCCGATGAAAAGCTTGCACGTGAGCTTGTTGAACAGAGAAAGCGTCAGCTTAAGGAAGAGGAATTCCGCTCAATGCAGAAGGTTACTCTTGATAACCTCTTTGACTCCATTAACGAGGGCTCACTTAAGGACCTTAACATCATTGTTAAGGCAGACGTACAGGGCTCGGTTGAGGCTGTCCGTCAGAGTCTTGAAAAGCTCTCCAACGAGGAGGTTCGCGTTAAGGTTATCCACGGTGGCGTAGGTGCGGTTAATGAATCCGACGTTATGCTTGCAAACGCTTCCAATGCACTTATTGTTGGCTTTAATGTTCGTCCCGACTCAGTTGCCGAGGTTAACGCAGAGCGTGACGGCGTTGAAATGAGAATGTACCGCGTTATCTATGATTGCATTGAAGAGGTTGAGGCTGCCATCAAGAGTATGCTGGCACCCAAGTTCCGCGATGTTGAGCAGGGTAAGGCAGAGGTGCGTGATGTATTCAAGCTTTCGAGTGCAGGTACAATTGCAGGCTGTTACGTTATTGACGGTAAAATCACAAGAAACTCAAAAATTCGTGTTGTTCGTGACGGTATCGTTGTGTTTGAGGATGAAATTGCATCACTTAAGCGCTTTAAGGACGACCAGAAGGAAGTTGCAACAGGTTACGAGTGCGGTGTAGGTCTTGAAAAGTTCAACGATATTAAAGAGGGCGACATTCTCGAGGCTTACATTGTAGAAGAGTATAAAGATTGATTCCATTCCTAAAAGGAGATTTTATGGGAACATATAAACAGAACAGAACCGCCGAGGACATCAAGCGTGAGATTGCAAGCATTGTCAGGGAGCTTAAGGACCCTCGCATTGCAGATCATCTCATCAGCATTGCCCGTGCTGAGGTTTCATCCGATTCATCATATGTGAAGGTGTATGTCAGCGCCATTGAGGGTATGGATGTTGCAAAGGCGGCAGCAAAGGCGCTTACGGGCGCAACCGGTCTTATCCGCCGCGAGGTAGGTAAAAGGCTGGGACTTCGCAAAACCCCTGAAATGAAATTTGTTGCCGATGACTCTATCGAGTACGGTATGAGCATTGTTAAAAAGCTGGAGGAGATTTCAAGCTCCTCTGACGACGAATAATCTGTTAGGAGTTTAGGCTACGGCGATTACCGCGGTTTTCCGCGGTAGCCGTCTGCCCGTAATGAAGTTATGATAATAGATAGAGAAAAATGTATTCAGCTTATAAATTCCCACGGGGAATTTATTGTGCTTTCACACGAACATCCCGATGGTGATACCTTGGGGTGCGCTTTTGCATTGTGTGAGATTTTGCGAGCCATGGGCAAAAAAAGAAAATTCCTTTGTGCAGACAGCATAACAGCGGATTTCAGTTATCTTACCGAAGGCTTTTGTGATGATGAAGTCACAGACCCCTTTGTGATTGCCGTGGATGTTGCCGATGCACGTCTTCTGGGTAGCCTTGAGAAGGATTACGGTGGTAATGTGGATTTGTGCATTGACCACCACGCATCAAATACCCTGTATGCAAAAAACAGTCTTGTTGAGGACAGGGCAGCCGCTTGCGAGATTATTTATGAATTGGCACAGGACCTTGGCTTTGAGTCGGACGAATATTTCAGGAACTGTATTTATACAGGTATATCAACAGATACAGGCTGCTTTCGGTATCAGAACACAACAGCTCTGACCTTCAGTATAGCCTCACAGTTAATGGAGCAGGGTGTTGACTCAAAAAGAATTAATAAGCTTATGTTTGAAACAAAAACAAAAAGCTTTCTTGAGCTTGAAATGCTGGCACGTGAAACGCTGGAGTACCATTTTGAGGATAAATGCGCCATCATTACAATCACACAGGAAATGTATGATAAAAGCGGTGCAGATGAGCACCAGTGTTATCCCATAACCGCACTACCACGCCAGATTGAGGGTGTTGTTGTGGGTGCCGTAATGAAGGAAAAGGCGGACGGTTCATTTGGTGTTTCAGTCCGTACAGACGGTGATGTGGATGCCTCTGAAATCTGTGCTCGTTTAGGTGGCGGAGGTCACAAGGGCGCGGCAGGCTGTCACCCTCAGTGCAGCTATGAGCAGGCAAAGGAGCTTTTGCTGGATTCAATTAAAAAATCTTTGGACGGTCTTAATAAATGACAGGAATAATCCCCCTTAACAAGGGAACAGAAATAACATCCTTTTTTGCGGTAAACAAGCTAAGACGTATTACCGAGGAAAAAAAGGCAGGTCATACAGGAACTCTTGACCCAAATGCAACAGGTGTTCTGCCTGTGGCATTAGGCGGAGCCACACGCTTTATTGAGCTTTTACCCGACCACCGCAAGGAGTACAGAGCAACATTTAAATTGGGTGTTGAAACAGATACTCTTGATATATGGGGTCAGGTAACAAAAGTTAGCGAAAAAACCGTGAATCCGATGCAGGTGGTGGAGCTGGCACCTCAGTTTACAGGTGAAATTATGCAGTTACCGCCTATGTATTCTGCTTTAAAAAAAGACGGCGTCCGTCTTTATGAGCTCGCACGTCAGGGCAAAGAGGTTGAAAGAACACCCAGAAAATGCACAATATATAATTTAGAGCTTGCCCCGCTTGAAAACGGAGAGTTTTCATTGACCTGCAGCTGCTCTGCAGGTACTTATATACGCACTCTTATAAGCGATATAGGAGATGCCTTGGGTACCGGTGCCGTAATGACATCGCTTTTAAGGACCTTTGCCTGCGGTGTGAGTCTGGAGGAGTGCTACACACTTGAACAGCTGACACAGCTGAAGGAAGAAGGCAAGCTTGATAAGGCACTCATTCCCGTGGACAGGCTTCTGGAGTGCTATCCTGCCCTTAATGTTACGGACAATCAGGCAGTACGCTTTAAAAACGGCGGAGATTTGTCTGCAGATCGTGTAAAACAGCTCAAGGGCTACGGACTTTACAGAGTCTACGGCAAACAAAAATTTTTAGGTCTGGGAGAGTATGCTGAAAACAGCGATTCCCTGACGGTGAAAAGAGTTTATAACGAAAGATGATTAAACAACAACGGTTTGAGGGCTCCTTTGTAGCCCTTGGTACTTTTGACGGATTGCACATCGGTCATAAGGCGGTTATTACTGCAGAAAAAACCGAATATGAACGGAAAATAGCCCTTATGTTTACACTGCATCCTCAGGGTGCGCTTACAGGGACTGCTCCGGGAACACTTATAACACCGCAGCAGGAGAAGGAAATTCTCCTTTCCTGGGGTGTTGAGCCCGTTTATCTTGATTTTTCTTCTGTTTCACAAATGTCTCCCACAGAGTTTGTGGATGAAATTCTTGTGGGCAGGTTTAATGCAAGGTCGCTTGCATGCGGATTTAATTACCGTTTCGGAAAGGATGCAGCAGGGGATGTAAATACCCTTATGCTTTTGTGTGCAGAGCGTGAAATTAAGCTTACTGTTGTTGATAAGATAGAATATAACGATGAGCCTGTAAGCTCTACCCGTATTCGTGAGGCAGTCAAAAACGGCGATATGAGAAGTGTAAAAGCAATGCTTGGCAGATATTTTTCATACGAGTCCGAGGTGCTCCACGGTGATGAAAGGGGAAGGGTTTTAGGCTCACCCACCATAAATCAGTTTTTTTTACCGGATTTTCAGGTTCCGCAGTACGGCGTTTATGCCTCCTTTACGGATGTAGACGGGAAAATATATCCCTCTGTAACAAATGTGGGGGTAAGACCTACTATCGGCAACAGCGAAAAACGCAGCGAAACAAATATAATAGGTTACGAGGGTGACCTGTACGGTGAGTATCCCAGGGTTTTCCTGGTTCAGAAAATACGTGGCGAAATGAACTTCGGCTCCCTGGATGAGTTGAGTAAACGCATTTCTGCCGACAAAGAAACGGCGCTAGCTATTTTAAAAGGAGAGAATTTCTGTGGAGTTTAAAAACAAAATCAAGGTTTCCCCATCCATACTGTCTGCGGATTACGCCCTCTTGAAGCCTGATATTGACAAGGTTCAGGCAGGCGGTGCCGATATGCTCCATGTGGATGTAATGGATGGTCACTTTGTACCCAATATTTCAATAGGACCTCCTGTGGTAAAGGCAATCAGAAAGGCAACAGATATGTTCCTTGATTGTCACCTTATGATAAGCAGACCCCTTGATTATATTGATTCCTTTGCGTCATCGGGTGCAGACCTTATCTCATTCCACGTTGAGAGTGAAAGTGATATTGAAAAAACAATCGAAAAAATAAAAAGTGCAGGCGTTTTACCTGCACTCGTTGTAAAGCCTGCCACACCGGCAGAGGCTGTTTTTCCGTATATTAAGGATGTTGCCATGGTGCTTGTAATGACTGTTGAGCCGGGTTTTGGCGGTCAGTCATTTATGAGCGATATGCTTCCCAAAATCAAAGCCATACGCCAAAAGGCCGAGGAGGTTAATCCACGGCTTATGATACAGGTTGACGGCGGTATAGACAGCAGGACTGCCCCACTTTGTGTGGATGCAGGTGCAGATGTACTTGTAAGCGGCAGTTATGTTTTTGGTGCGGCTGATACCAAAGTGGCAATTGACAGCTTAAGATAAGGCTCTGCCTGATTCATAAAGTCTTGCAAGCTCTTTTTTGCAGGCAAGGGTAACATCACCGAACTCGCACAGCTCCAGCAACAGCTTCTCTGTACGGGCAGGTGCAGGATGCAGGATAATGTAGTACTCATCCTCAAGCATAAAAACCTCTGCCGTATCAAACAGCGTTCCATCCTGTTTCAGCAGAGCCACACCATCAACCAGAGCGTTGCAATCAAATGCGCGGAAGACAACCGGCTCAGCATCCTTTTTCATTACAAGCTTCTTTTTTGAATGGGTGCACTGGTCGTTCAGCTGGCTGAAGTGCATAATACAGCCTCCGTCTTCTCCCGGTGATACCTGAATGAGCAGACGGTTGTCAATATTTATGGGTTTTCCCAATACTCGTTTCGCCTCGTCAAGAATTGTCCATATAACCCGGCGGGTTTCAATATTGGCATAATCCATTTCATCATAGGTAATGTCAAAGTCCTGCATGTCACGCTCAGTGAGAGTAACGGCAATTTTTTCTTCGCCGTCGGCTTCTATTTTCAAAGCAAAACCTCCTTGCGTTAATGTGGGGTGAGTCCGTACGCGGTTTAGTGAACCTACACTGCTCTATTATCATAATACTCATAAGGCTTAGACACAATGATAAAATAATGGAAAGGATTTTCTATATGAAGTTTGCAGTCAGCAGTTACAGCTTATCATCGCTTGTGAACAAAGGTGAAAAAACGGAAAAGGAGCTTATTGCTCTTGCAAAGGAAATCGGGTTTGACGGTATTGAGTTTGCAGAAATTCATACACCCGACGGAAAGAATAAGCTTGATTATGCCACAGAGCTCAGGCAGGAGTGTGAGCTGCAGGGTGTTGACCTTGTGCAGTATTCTGTGGGAGCTGATTTTATTTACGGCAGTAACGGCGACCTGCAGGCGGAGATTGAGCGTCTGAAGGGTGAGGTTGATGTGGCATCAGCTTTAGGCGTAAGGGGTATGCGCCACGATGCTACAGGCGGCTACAGAAACGGCGATGAAAAGTATAACGGTTTTCAGCAGGCGTTGCCACGCCTTACAGAGGGCTACAGGGCAGTTACCGAGTATGCTCAGAGCAAGGGTATAAAAACCATGATAGAAAACCATGGCTACTTCTGCCAGGACAGTGACAGGGTAGAATCAATTGTAACAGGTGTGAACCACCCTAATTTCGGTGTGCTTGTTGATATAGGAAATTTTCTGTGTGCAGATGAAAACCCTGTAACAGCAGTCAGCAGGCTTGCTCAGTTTGCTTCCTATGTGCACGCTAAGGATTTTCACATAAAAAGCGGCAGTGAGCTTGCCCCCTGTGACGGATTTTTCAAATCCCGCGGAGGTAATTTCCTGCGCGGTGCTGTTCTGGGGCATGGCAATGTGCCTGTTTACCAGACACTTAAAATATTAAAGGATGCAGGCTACAACGGTTACATAACCCTGGAGTTTGAAGGTCACGAGGACCCCGTTACTGCTTGTAGGTGGGGGCTTAATACCCTTAAAAAGATTGCAGAGGAATTAGAGTGGAATGATTGATAAAAAAATAATTTTAGCCTCCGCATCACCCCGTCGTAAGGAGTTGATTGCCCTTGTGGCAACGGATGTTCAGGTGCGCCCTGCAGATTGTGATGAAACTCTGCCTGAGGGTATAGGAGCACGTGATGCGGTAGAGTACCTTTCCCAAATTAAAAACCGAGCATCAAGGACAGGGTGTTTTGATGAAGAGGTTATAATTTCTGCTGATACGGTAGTTGCACTTGATGATATGATTCTGGGAAAACCCCGCTACAAGGAGGATGCCCGTCGGATGATAACCCTTTTAAGTGGCAGAACGCACCAGGTTTATACAGGTGTAACCATATCACTGGGTGAAAAGAGTGTAACCTTCAGCGAAAAAACAGATGTGGAATTTTATCCGCTTACTTATAAAGAAATTGAAGAATATATTTCAGGCACCGAGCCTTATGACAAAGCTGGTGCTTATGCCATTCAAGGTAAAGCAAGTCTTCTTATAAAAGGCATATCAGGGGATTATTTCAATGTTGTGGGATTACCCGTGGCAAGGCTTAACAAGGAGCTTGAAAAGCTTCTTGATAACTGACAATTTTTGCAGAATTGTTCAAAATAACATTCGGTTGAAAATAAAAATATTATATGTTAATATAAAAATATTGTACGGTCATATTCAAATATCAGGCGGAAGGCGGTGCCCTTGTGGCGGAAAAAACAAAAACAACCTATGTTGAACCTGAGGTTACTCAGGAGGATATTGAAAGACAGAAAAAGCAACAGGAAAAGGATTATTTAGGCCCCCGCGAAATGGCGGCTTACATAATTTCGGGTATAGGTGGCAAAAACTGGGAAACCTTTAACGGTAACAACGAGTTTTTCTATACCACAACCTTCCAGCACGTGAGCCCCATTACGCTCAGCGTTGCTCAGTCATTCTGCAGTATTATTGACACGTTCGATAATGCCATATCGGGTCCCATTCTTGACAGAACCCGTACCCGTTGGGGCAGAGTGCGTCCTTACCTTGTGCTGACACTTCCCCTTTTCCTTTTTTCTGCGGCTATGCCGTATGTGCTTCCTGACGGTCTTTCACAGGCAACACTTCTTATTTTATTCCTCGTTATTCGTTACATAGGTTCTATTGCTAACTCATTCTACACACCTGCATACCAGGCAACGCTTTACAACCTTACCCCGAATATAAACGAGCGCAACAAGCTTATTGCCGCTGACACTTACGTTGACCTTTTCGGTGTCTGGTTGCCGTCGCTTTTCCCGTTCTTTGTTGACTATCTGCCTCGAACAATCCCCACCAGGAGTATTTATCTGGGCGGCGCACTTATATTTATTGCCCTTGTGGTTGTTTTCCGCGTGTTCGGCTTTTTCAGCCTCAGGGAGCGTGTGCCCCTTGCCTCACGCGAGGAAATGCAGAGTACAAGTGTGCTGAAATCTATCAAGCAGGTTGCCTCCTGCCGTCCTATGTGGGCACTTATGGCAAAAAACTTCTTCGGTATGGGCAAGGGTACAGGTCAGAGTGTTGCAAACTACTTCTGGCTTAACTGTACGGGTAAGCTTTCAAATGCCGCCATTGCAGGTCTTTTTACAGGCTTGCCAAGCTATTTCGTTTTACCCTTTGCCACAAAAATGACCAAGAAAATCGGCTTGCGCAACCTTTCTGTTCTGTCATACGGCTATTGCGGTATAGTATATCTGATTATGTATTTTGTAGGCTACAGACCCACGGACAGCAATATAGTCAATATTGTTATAATTGTTATTTTCCTTACCTTTGCAGGTGCAATGAACAGCGTTCAGCGCTATTGCGGTACAGCACTTCAGGGTGATTTGTACGACTATGTTGAGTGGAAAACAGGTATCCGCAATGAGGGTATGATGAGTGCCGCAATGGGCTATATTACACTTGTCACAAACAATATTTCCACAATCCTCAGCGGTATTATTATTGCCGCTATCAAATATGAGCCCCTCATTAACTCCTATGGTGTTGTTGTACCTCAGACAGACCCCAAAATGCTTCAGGCAATATGGACAGTATTTACACTTGCTCCCGCCATCGGCAGAATAGGAAAGGCCTGCTCTCTGATGTTCTTCAATGTTGACGGTAAGGTTAAAGAGGAAATGATGAATGACCTGGCTGTTTCAAGAGCTGCAAAGCTTAAGAGCAGAACAGGGGATGCCACAGAAGCTCAGGAATGATTTTTTTGGAGTACACAGTATGAGAATAGTAGTAAAAGTAGGTACATCCACCTTAGCACACAGCACAGGATGTATAAATATAAGGCACGTTGAGGAGCTTTGTAAGGTGCTGTCGGACCTTAAAAACGCAGGTCACGAGATTATACTTGTTTCGTCAGGTGCCATTGGTATGGGCATAGGTAAGCTTTCGCTTAAGGAAAAGCCTGCCGATATGCCGACCAAGCAGGCGGCAGCCGCGGTAGGTCAGTGTGGGCTTATGTATGCTTATGATAAGCTTTTTTCCGAGTATAATCACACAGTTGCACAGATTCTGCTTACGGGGCTTGACCTTGAGGACCCCACCAGGTACCACAACATAAAAAATACAATGACAAGGCTCCTGGAGCTTAATGTTTTGCCGATTATCAATGAGAATGATACTGTCAATACGGATGAAATTTCCGTTGGCGACAATGACACCCTGGGTGCCATTGTTGCTGTAAGCATGCACGCAGATTTGCTGGTGCTCCTTTCTGATATTGACGGTCTTTACACAGCAGATCCCCACAAGGATTCCTCAGCCAAGCTTATTGATACCATAGATGACATCACACCCGAAATCGAATCACTGGGCGGCAGAAGCCGCAGTGGTCTGGGTACAGGCGGAATGGCAACAAAGCTTTCTGCAGCAAAAAGGTGTATTGCACGCGGAACAGATGTCATTATAGCCAACGGCTCATCCCCCTCGGTGCTTTATGATGTTGTTGAGGGTAAGGCTGTGGGTACCAAGTTTATTTCAAAAAAAGATTGAGATGATTCCATGAAAACCACGCAAGATATTTTAATTGAAGCCAAAAAAGCGAAAAAGCTTCTTTGCTCACTTGATACTCAGACCAAGAACAATGCCCTTCTTGCAATGGCAGATGCCCTTGTTGAAAATCAAGATGAGATTTTAAGTGAAAATAAAAAAGATTTGGATAATGCAAAAGGCAGCATATCTGAGGTTATGCTGGACAGGCTTGCCCTGTCCCATGAGCGCATTGCAGGTATGGCGGAGGGTATCCGTCAGGTGGCACAGCTCCCTGACCCTGTGGGTGAGGTGCTTGATACTGTTGTGCGCCCCAGCGGAATAGTGGTTGAAAAAACTGCCGTTCCTATGGGTGTTGTTGCCATTATCTACGAAAGCAGACCCAATGTAACATCCGATGCGGCAGCACTTGCTCTCAAAAGCGGCAATGTTTGTGTTCTGCGCGGCGGTAAGGAGGCCTTCCTTTCTGCTGATGCCATTGTCAGGGCTATGCGCAAGGGTCTTTGCAAGGTAGGTTTGCCGGAAACACTTATTAACCTGGTGCAGGATACTACCCGACAGAGTGCAAATGAGCTTATGAATGCTGTGGGATATGTTGATTTGCTTATTCCCCGTGGCGGTGCAGGTCTTATAAGGGCTTGCACAGAAAATGCCAAGGTTCCCTGCATACAGACGGGTACAGGTATCTGCCATATTTATATTGATAAATCAGCCGATTATGAAAAGGCTCTTGATATAGTCGAAAATGCAAAGACAAGCAGACCCTCTGTTTGTAATGCCTGTGAGGTAGTGCTTATTCACCGGCGTATTTGTGACCAGGTTTTACCGCTTTTAAAGGAGCGCCTTTGCGGTATACGTGAGGCAAAGGGTCTTAAGCCGGTTGAACTGCGTCTGGATGAAGCCGCTCTGGAGATTATTGACGGTACTCCTGCAGGCGAAAATGATTTTGATACAGAGTTCCTTGATTATATCCTTGCTGTTAAAATAGTTTCGGATATAGATGAGGCGATTGAACACATTTCTCTCCATTCCACAGGTCACAGCGAGGCGATTGTTACCGAGAATTTCGACAATGCAAGGCATTTTTCAATGTCTGTGGACAGTGCGGCGGTTTATGTAAATGCCTCCACACGCTTTACGGATGGCGGAGAGTTCGGTCTCGGTTGCGAAATGGGTATTTCCACACAGAAGCTCCACGCAAGGGGACCGATGGGTCTTAAGGAGCTCACAACCTATAAGTACATTGTTAAAGGTACCGGACAAATTCGTTAAGTTAGGGTGTTAACTATGAAAAAAATTGGTTTTTTAGGTTGCGGTAATATGGGCGGAGCATTGGCTCGTGCCGCCCTTAAGGCAGTAGGTGCAGAAAATATTTTTGTTTCTGACATCGATGCAAAAAAAGTAAAAGCCTTTGCAGAGGAAACAGATGTTAATGTTTCGGATGCTGAGTATATTGTGCTTAATTGTGATTATATTTTTCTGGGTGTAAAGCCCCAGATGTTAAAATCACTTTTTGAAAAAATTGCCCCAGTCCTGGAAGAAAGGACAACGGATTTTGTGCTTGTTTCAATGGCGGCAGGCATATCCACCCGGAGCCTTTTGCAGATGGCTCAGGTTGATTGTCCCATAATACGCATTATGCCGAATATGCCTGTTGCAGTGAGCGAAGGAATGATTCTTTATACAGTAAATGACTTTGTGTCTATGGAGGATACAGAGGGCTTTTTGGATTGTATGCAGTATGCAGGTGTGTTAGACAGAATTGATGAAGATAAAATAGATGCTGCAAGCTGTGTTTCCGGTTGCGGACCTGCTTTTGCATTTATGTTCTGTGAGGCACTTGCAGACGGTGCCGTAAAGTGCGGTCTGCCAAGGGACAAGGCATTGCTTTATGCTGCACAAACTCTTGCAGGCTCTGCAAAAATGCTTATGGAAACAGGCGAACACCCGGGCAAGCTTAAGGATGCAGTATGCAGCCCTGCAGGCAGTACAATTGAGGGCGTAAAGGCTCTTGAGGACGGTGCCTTCAGAGCAGATGTAATGAATGCGGTAAAGTCTGCATATAAACGAACAATAGAGCTTTCTGAAATGTAATTTCCAAATTAAGGGGCGCTTTGTTGTGCTGATTATAAGAATGAAATTGACCTTCGGTCAGTTGTAGGTTATGGCGGAGGGCAGAGCTCTCTCTTCGTATAATTAATTTGACAGAAAAAAGCAGTTGTGTGGTCTGCCTCTCTCAATAAGAGAGGCAGACCACTATCTTCTTTGTCATATTCACTTATTGATTTTAGGCAAAACCTATGATATACTGATTTTTGCCGAACAAATACAACTAAATATTTTTCACATAATAGAGGTATGGGCTGATTTTGGTAAAAGCACATGCTCTTCTACGGCATACCTGTGTTATGTGAATAACCTTATGTTGTATTTGTTTGGCGACAGTTGAGCTATGTGTTTTTCGTGCGTAGCTTCGGCTGCGCATTTTTTGTTTAATAGGAGAAGTATTATGGAAAATGAGCTTTACAAAAAGATGTATTTACACTTGTTTAATGCCGTTACAGATGCAATCAATGAACCGAATCACATAAAAAGAGTTGAAATGCTGAAGCAAGCACAGATTGATACTGAGGAAATGTATATTTCCGTTCCTGAGGTAATTCCCTTTGGTAGCAACAAATAATACTGCAACCGACGTGGTTCTGAAGTTTAACGAAAATTAATTAAAGTAAATATCAATAAATAAAAGCAGGCACACTCCCTTTAGGGAGCGTGCCTTGGTTTTTATTCAATTACAGGAGCCTTCAGTATACCTACAGGTCTTAATACATATTCATAGCTCCAGTTATTATTCTGTGAACGCCAGGCATCGGGACCGTGCCAGGATTCCTTGATATTAACCAGGTGAAGAGGTCCGAATGTATTATAACGATGGGTATAAAGAGTAAGCTCCAGCAGGTGCTTGCCTTTTTCGGTATCTGCCTTGATGTAGTAAGGCGGGTAAACAATTTTACCCAATTCCTTACCGTCAAGCCTTACTCCTATAAGGGCACCGCGGTAATCAGATGCAATTACCTTTATGCTGTCATCCTTAGCCTCAAAGGGAATTTTGTATGTAATATTACCGCCGTAGAAGGGGAAGCCCTGGCTTGTAATATCACCAAATCCGATTTTCTTTGGCAAGACTGTTACCGTTGCTTCAGTACCGCAAAGCTTAACGCCGAATTTACCAAGCACAAAAACATTTTCAAGGTTTGCACTTTCGCCGAAGGGCAGGGTAATTTCCAATATGTTTGTGCCTTTTATTATTGCAGGCAGCTTTATTCTGAATATTGAAATATCAACATAGTTGTCAATTATTGTGTTATCAGCCCTTACACCGTTAAGGGTAATTTCTGCGTCCTCAGCATCCTCAAGGGCAAGGTGTGCACCGTGGTAGTCAATTTCACTTTCAAAGGTATATTTTAGGGTTACCTTTGAAACAGGGGCTTTTTCACCGATTACCCAGGGTTGAACAACAGCACCGCCACGTTCTCTGATTCCCAGTCTTTCACGGCAGATGTTGTCAAGGCGAAGTATTTCTTCCTTCGGTGAAAACTCTTTTTCACCCTCAAGCTTGAATTCTGCAATATCAAGAAGAAGCACATTGTCCTCGCTTAATTCATATTCAACACCGCCGAGTATTGCCTTTGACTCAATTCGCGGTACAATTTCTGCCTTTTGCGGGGCAACTGTATCGGGACTTTGTAATTTATAAAGGCGTGAGTCATATCCGTAAAGATGCTCGCTTACAACAGTTCTGCCATTTTTGAATTCAAAGTCAGCAGGGTAAATATCACCTGTTTGGGTGTCATAAACCTGTACGCTGTATTCACCCTCAATTGTAATGCGGATATCTCTGCCTCCGTCAATATCCTTGTTATAAGGCTCGTCGTTATGGCAGATAAACAGCCATCTGCAGTCAACATCCTCACGGAGCTGGTAAATAAGGTTCTCTGTAAGTGTGCCGTCGCTGTACCTTATGGTAAGCAGCTTGTCCTGCTCCATTGCGGAAACTACCGCTGAGCGTGTAAAATCAAAGCTTTCGCTTTTATTGTAAAGTGTAGTGCCCCTGTCAGATTTTAAGGCATCGCACAATGTAGGCGCTGCACCAAAGAAAACAAGTCTGCCACCTTTTTCTCTAAAGCCTTCAAGTCTTTCAAGTGTAGATGAGCGCAGGGTTTCGCAACCGGGAACAATAATTGTGTCATACTCCATTTCGCCAACCTTGAGGGGAGCGTCGGCACTCTCGCAAAGGTCAGGCAAAAGTGATTCGCTGATAAAGTCAAAGTCAACGGAGCTTTCAAGGAGCCATTTTGTAAGTGACAGGAATTTTTCATCAAGTCCGTCGCGGAATATAGCGGATTTGTCATTTGGACCCCAATGCAACCAGAAGCTCTCCACGGGGTGGATTACACCTACCTTAACAACAGGCTTACCTCTTGTAAGTGCAGTGTTTACACGGGCAAAGTGATCTTCAACCACGCTGAACTCCTTGTACCAAGGGGATTGGTATGATATTGATGCAGGATAGTCA
This sequence comes from Acutalibacteraceae bacterium, assembly GCA_045602985.1. Lineage (GTDB taxonomy): Bacteria > Bacillota > Clostridia > Oscillospirales > Acutalibacteraceae > DTU089. The sequence goes on from JAZULH010000104.1 coordinate 16,133, forward strand.
CGCTTGGCCTCGCCTGCCATTGCATACCAGGAAAGGTGAGGCACCCTGACAGTAATACCCAATGCTGCCTGCCAGTCGCCCTGGTGCTTGTATTTTCGGAAATCACAGTCCCAACCGGTAACACCGTACAGCTCTGAAAGAACACCCTCATAACCAAACTGATGTGTGGCAGACTGTGCCTGCTTGGCGGTTGTGAATTCGTGATGGTTACACAGAAGGTCAATACCCGGCAGCTGAAAGCTACGGTATGAACGCATTGCCTCGCCTAAAGCCGCGGTTTGACTGTGGAGTGTGGGCTCCTCCATCATATGACCGGTCAGCGCAATGTTGTTTTCGGCACACCAGCCGCCCACAGTATCGGCAAAGGAGCGTGCAAAGAGCTCTGCAATAAAGTCGTGGTATCGATAGCGGTGCAGGGAGGGCGCATTGTCCTTAAGGTTCCAGAATATTTCAGGCAGGGTGTCAAAAATATCTGCACCGTAAAGCTCCTTGTAGAGCTGGGGAACCTTGTCCGTCCAGGGCATTGCAACATCCTCTTTGTCAAGGGAATTTTCAAAAACCTGTTTCCTTGCAAATTGGGGCTCATCTGTAAATATTGCAGGAACGGTTTTGTCAAATTCGTCGCCGACAGCCTTCTTGTATCTTTCGTGGGTAACCTCAATAAATTTCTTTATGGCATCACTGTTAAGAGTGTCAGCATAAGCCTGGTCATTGTACCAACTGTTACGGCTTGCAATTTCAAGTAAAGCATACCACTTTGTACCCTGTGCAGGAGTTTCCTGATCTATGCGCTTGTAGCTCTCAAGGAAGCCGTCCTTATCAAGAACCACATCATATACTGCAAGGACATCTCCGTGACCTGTGCGTGTTGCCTCCGCGCGGGAGCTTTTGTCCTCGTCACCGGGACCTGCATTAAGGTCTGTTGTGAGTATAAGGCTGCGTGCTCTGTAGCGTGTATCCTTTGTTACAAGACCGCCTGCCGCACCTGAGGGCCATCGGTCCTCATCATACAGCCAGGCAAGCATCTCTTCACCCTTGGCTTTATCAACACAGTCCTTTATGAGCTGCATATATTCATCGCTCAGATATTCGTTTTTAAGACCTGTGCGTACGTGCAGATGGAATCCGCCAAGACCCATTTCCTTAAAAATATCTATCTGACGGCAAAGCTCCTCCTTGGTGAGCAGGTTGTTGAGTGCCCAGAAAGGCGTGCCGCGGTATTCTGAGGTAGGATTTTTGAATAATTCGTCACTTAAGGCTGACTGACCGTTCTTTTTGTAAAGCATAAGAACCTCCCACGTATATTTTTAAAAAATTGTATCATAGGAATTTGTTAAAATCAATAAAAACAACAAAAAATTAAGTCTTGAAATGGTGTATTTTGTATGTTATCATAAGATGTAAACTTATATTCAAGTATTTTGGGAGGTAGCAAATGAAACACAGCGAACTAATAAAGCAGATGACCCTTGAAGAAAAGGCGAATTTCTGTTCAGGTCTTGATTATTGGCACACTCCGGGGCTGGAAAAATTGGATATCCCCGTTGTAATGTGGACTGACGGCCCTCACGGTATCAGAAAGCGTAGTGAAAAGAAGGATAAAGACCAGCAGATGAGTCTTAAGGGTGTTCCTGCAATCTGTTTCCCCACAGCGGCAACAACTGCCTGCTCATGGGACCCCGATTTGATTTACGAAATGGGCGTGCTTCTTGGCGAAGAGTGTCTTAAAGAGCAAGTCAGTGTCCTTCTTGGACCCGGCACTAATATCAAACGCTCACCCCTTTGCGGCAGAAACTTTGAGTATTTCTCAGAGGATCCATACCTTGCAGGTGAAATTTCTGCGGCATTTGTAAACGGTGTTCAGTCAAAGGGTATAGGCACATCACTCAAGCACTATGCAGGTAACAACCAGGAAACCCGTCGAATGACAGTTGACAGCGTTGTTGACGAGCGTACATTCCGCGAAATTTATCTTACATCCTTTGAAAAGACCGTTAAACAGGCACAGCCCTGGACAATAATGTGTGCATATAACAGACTTAACGGCACATACTGTGCAGAGAACAAGTGGCTTCTTACCGATGTCCTGCGTGATGAGTGGGGCTTCAAGGGTATGATTGTTACTGACTGGGGTGCAGAAAATGACCGTGTTGCAGGTCTTCTTGCAGGTCAGGAGCTTGAAATGCCCACCTCTAACGGTGAGGGTGACAGACAGATTGTTGAAGCAGTCAAGGACGGCAGAATTCCTGAAGAATTCCTTGACAAGATGGTTGACAATGTTCTTGATGTAATCCTCCGTTCAAAAGAGGTTCTGGGTACTTACGAGTATGATGCACAGGAGCATCACCGCAAGGCACGTGAAATTGCAGGTCAGTGTATGGTGCTTCTTAAAAACGATAATGCCCTGCTTCCCCTTAAAAAGTCAGCAAATGTTGCAATTATCGGTGAAATGGCAAAGAATCCTCGTTATCAGGGTGCAGGCTCATCCATTGTAAATGCCATTAAAATTGATACAGCCTTTGATTCAATTGTTGAAAAGGGTGTTCAGGTTACATACGCTCCCGGCTATTCAACTGCCAAAAAGAATAAAATTTCTGACGAGCAGTTTATTGCTGAGGCTGTTGAGGCAGCAAAGGGCAAGGATGCCGCAATTCTTTTCATCGGCCTTACCGAAGAGTTTGAGTCAGAGGGCTTTGACCGTACACATATCGGTATTCCTGCACTCCACACAAAGCTTGTTGAGGCGGTTACTGCAGTAAACAGCAATGTTGTAGTTGCTGTTTCAGGCGGTGCAGTTATTGAAATGCCCTGGGCAGATAAGGTTCAGGCAATTCTCAATTGCTATCTTGGCGGTGAAAGCTCAGGCGGTGCAGCAGCGGACATTCTCTTTGGCGATGTTAACCCCTCCGGTAAGCTTGCCGAAACATATCCTCTTTCCCTCTCTGATAACCCCAGCTACAACTACTTCCCCGGTGATGTTTCTACGGTTGAATACCGCGAAAGTGTTTTTGTGGGCTACCGATATTATGATTCTGCAAACAAAGCGGTTCAGTTCCCCTTTGGTTACGGTCTGTCATATACAACCTTTGAATACAGCGATATAAAGCTTTCTGCAGACAGTATTGATGATACCGATACACTTACCGTTTCATTCAAGGTAAAAAATACAGGCTCAGTTGACGGTGCAGAGGTTGCCCAGCTTTATGTAAAGGACAACGAAAGCACAATTTACCGCCCCGAAAAAGAGCTTAAGGGCTTTAAAAAGATTTTCCTTAAAGCAGGGGAGGAGCAGGAAGTTTCAATTACCCTGTGCAAGAGAGCTTTCGCATACTACAACATTAACATCCACGATTGGCACGTTGAAACAGGTGCGTTTACAATTTGCGTGGGCTCATCCAGCCGTGATATAAAGCTTACTGCACAGGTAAATGTTAAATCTACTGTTGAGGCACTTGTTCCCGATTACAGAGCAACAGCACCTGCATACTACTCGGCAGATATTATGAATGTACCCGACGAGCAGTTCAAGGAGGTTCTCGGCAGAGAAATTCCGCCCAAATCAGTTGTGGCTTATCCCAACCTTACGATTGCAAACACCCTTGAGGATTCCGAGGTTGGTAAAAACGGCAAGAAGATTGTTAAGCTTCTCCGTAAGTTTGTGGGCACAGAGGGTATGGCTTGTGCAATCGCCCTCCAGACACCCGTTAAGAACTTTATTTCAATGAGCCTTGGTGTTTTCTCACCCAAAATGGCACAGGAGCTCCTTGATGTTCTTAACGATAAAAAGCCTCTTGTGGGTGGTCTTGCCGCAATGATAATTAAGGCGATTCCCAAGGTAATAGCAGGCTTACCCGCCCTTTTAAAGTCAATTTGACGAATAAGGCGCCTTTATGCTGCTCGGCGTATCCACATACGCGGTCGCATCATAAACGCTGAAGCAATATACCCCGCCTTTAGGCGTATATAACAGGGGCACCCTCCGTAAGGAAGGTGCCCCAATAGCTTTTTTGGCATTTATAAATTTTTTTATGGATTACAGTTGCTTTAAACCGAATTTTTCCAACAGCTCGTTGGTTTCTTCAACAGTCAGTTTTTTCTCTATAGCAAACATAAACACGCTGTCCCGTTTAATATGGGGGTAAAGGTATGCCCAGTCATAGGTATACAGAATTTTCTGACAAGCTTCAATATCCAGACCTATTGCAAGACAAAGCTTTACCAGAGTATCCCGTGAAGGGTGCTTTTCACCCCTGAGAATGTCATAAAAATAAGTGTACCCCATATCTGCTTTTGCAATAACATCGGTCTTTTTGATGTTAAGTCCGTTTAAAACCTCTTTCCATATATTTACATAGCTTTTTTCCTTGAAGCTTTGAATATTTTTGTTATAAAAATCCTCGTAAGACTGTGCTGTTGCAAGTTCTTCAGATAACATACCAACAACTCCTCATTCAATTTGGTAAGCATACTTGAAGAATAGAGTTTTTTTATTGAAAAGTCAATAGTGTTTACTGTTTTTTGCTAAAAAGATAAATAATACAGAAAAATATGCTCTCAGGGTATGGAAAAAAGCAAAGCATAGTAGTATAATACAAATAAGTATGGGTAAATCCGACCTTTTTGGTTCAAAAACCACCAAATATATTTTGAAAGGTGATTATTATGAAGGTTTGCAAATCATGCGGAGCCGAAATTGACGAAGAAGTTGTGGAGTGTCCTGTTTGCGGTTCTGAGGATTTGGCAGATAGTATACAGGAGGAATCAGCAGAGGCTGTTGCCTCTGAGGTTGAGGAAGGCTCTGCCGGTGAGGATGAAGCTGCAGAGTCTACAGATTCATCTGATGCTCCCTCGGAGGAAAATACGGAGGAGATGTCTGACTCTGCAGAGGAGTCTGAGTCCTCAGAAGAAACAGAGGAAGCTTCGGCTGAAGATGTAACCGATAACGAGGATGATTTTGATGATGAGTATGCTTCAGAACAGGAGGATGCCTCAGCAAAGAAAAAGAAAATCGGTATAATTATAGGCTCTGTTGCAGGTGCGGTTGCAGTTGTTGTTGCTGTAATTTGTCTTTTCACCTTTGTTGATTTCGGCAGAAACCGAGCCTACGATTCAACGGAGAAAACCTTTGTTGCCGAGGAAGATGTTACAGGCGATACCGTTGCACAGATTCCCTTTGTCAGCAATCCTCCCTACAAAATGAGTCAGCGCTTTACAGACTATCAAATCAGCATAAACGGTGCAGTTTACCAGGTTCCTATGCCTGTTCAGGAGATTATTAACAGCGGATGGGCATTCGGTAACGGTGAAAATGCCGACAAGGAGCTTGATTATGAAGCGACGGCAGACACCTTCTTTGTGTCAAAGGACGGTGCACTGATGTATGCAACAATTATAAATTTCAACAGAGGTGCAACAGCTCTTAAGGATTGTTACGTAAGCAGTATAAAGGTTGACTACACAGACAATCTTCTTGCAAATGTGGTTATAACAGGTGACCTTGCTCTGGGCAAAGCCACTAAGGAAATGGTTGAAAAGCTTGTTGGTGCAAGCAAGGATGTTGTTGAGCTTGGTAACGGCATTGTTGCTACATACAGATATTCGGATAAACAAAACGCTGTGTTTACCTTTAATAAGGAAACAAAGGTGCTTGAAAGTATAAAATACACCAAAACCGCTAAGCCGTATAATTTTAAAGAAAAAACATCTTCTGCCCCCACAAACAGTAACGGCGGTACAGTTGCCCAAAAGCCTCAGGCTCTTGGTAATGATATTACATCAGGTGTCGTTCAGATTGAGGGCGACATATACAGCTTCCCCCTTAAAGTATCAGATTTTCTCGCAAACGGCTGGAAAATCAGCTTTAAAGAGGACAGAGCAATCCTTTACCCGGGTGAGCATTTATTTGCCACATTCACAAGGGGCGAGGTTGTTATTTCCGGAGTGGATGTTGAGAACTCATCCGGTGAGGAAAGGCTTATACGCAACTGCGAAATTGCAAACTTCGGCAGCTCCCTGGATGATGAATATGCCGTGGTTTTACCCGGAAATCTCAAGGTAGGTATGAGTGCATCGGAGTTTACGGGAATGATTGATGGTCTTGAATATGACTTCAGTCAGGTTAACTTTGATGAATACACCTTTACTAACGGAGCGTACGTGCTTACTGTTGTTGTTGATAAGGATGAAGCTATAGTAAACTATATTTCAATGGCATACGACAGGGAAAGCATTAACTGAAAAACAAATAAAAAAACACCTTCAAGTCCGGAGTTGAACTTGAAGGTGTTATTTTTATAGTTGATTATTTGTAAAGGGGACCGTAAGCTTCGCAAGCTCTGAAGTCTGCACTTTCCAGCTCCTGTGTGCCGAATGCATTCCAGCAAGCAGGACGGAAAATCTTATCCTCGCTTACGTTGTGCATTGAAACAGGAATTCTCAGCATTGAGCAGAGAGTGATAATATCTGCACCGATGTGACCGTAGGAGATAGCGCCGTGGTTAGCACCCCAATGGTTCATAACCTCATAAGCAGAGGTGAAGGGGCCTTTACCTGTGAGCTTGGGTGCAAACCATGTGCAGGGCCATGTGTAGTCGGTTCTCTTCCAGATGATGTCGGAAATATCATCGGGGAGTGCAACCGTGTAACCCTCGCAAATCTGCATTGTTGGGCCGAGACCCTTAACAAGGTTAAGGCGAATCATTGTAGCAGGCATTTCTGCACGTGTAAGGAAACGGCTTGAATATCCGCCGCCGCGGAAGTAACCGTTATCTGCTGCACACCACTCTGTGGCATTGTTCATTGTTTTGATGTCCTCTTCAGTAACATCGTACCATTCTTTGATAAGGGCATTGCCGTTTGCATCCTTAACCTCGCCGCAAGCATCAAGACAGCAAGCACCTGAGTTAATAAGGTGGATAAAGCCTTTGCTTTCAGCAGCCTTACCTGTAAGCTCATAGCCTGTAGCTTTTTTAAGTGCCTCGGGGCTCCAGTAGGTACGAACATCGGCAAACATCTGGGGTCTGTTTGTAAGGAGCTTCATAAGGAGCATGCTGACACCGTTGAGTGTGTCGTTCTCAGTTGCCAGGATGTAGGGCTCGCGAGCACCGTTCCAGTCGAAGCTTGTGTTGAGCATTGCCTCTGCAAAGTCAGCATTGGGGTAGAAGTCTGTCCATTGTCTCTGACCCTGGAAGCCTGCTGCAATAGCATTGTGGCCAACCATTTCTTCCTCTCTGCCTTCGGGAAGGTTGGGGTTGCCGTTCATAAGGTCCTTGATGATGCACATCATCTTAACTGTGAACTCCCAGTCCTTTTCCTTCTGCTCGTCGCTCTTCTTAACAAAGTCGGGATTCTTGTCGAAGCCTTCCTTGCAGTTTTCCTTAACCCACTTGTAAGCCTTCTGGTATTCTGCTTCGTCGTAGATACCCTCAGACATTCGACGGATAATTTCAACCTCGTCAACAGATTCAACGCGCATACCCAGGTATTCTTCAAAGAAATCTGTATCAATTGAAGAGCCTGCAATACCCATACAGATTGAACCAATCTGCAGGTATGATTTGCCCTTCATTGTAGCTGCAGCAACAGCAGCCTTTGCAAAGCGAAGAAGCTTTTCCTCAACATCAGCAGGGATTGTGGTATCATCAAGGTTCTGTACATCGTGGCCGTAAATACCGAATGCAGGAAGACCCTTCTGTGCATGTGCTGCAAGAACTGCTGCAAGATAAACTGCACCGGGACGCTCTGTACCGTTAAAGCCCCATACACCCTTAATTGTGGTGGGGTCCATATCCATTGTTTCTGAGCCGCAGCACCAGCAGGGAGTAACAGAGAGGGTAATCTGCACACCTTCCTTGCGGAATTTATCTGCACAGGCGGCTGCCTCAGCAACTCTGCCGATTGTGGTATCAGCAATAACAACCTTTACAGGCTCGCCGTTGGAATATTTAAGGTTTTCTGTGAAAAGCTTTGCGGCTGATTTAGCCATATTCATTGTCTGGTCCTCAAGAGACTCTCTTACTTTGAGGGGGCCGCGTCTGCCATCGATAATGGGACGAATACCGATTACCGGATAATCGCCGAGAAATCTGTTCTCTGCCATAAGTTTTTTCATCCTTTCATTGTACACAGTACAAATTATTTTACATATAGTAGTATATCACAAAAATCTTTGTTTTCAATTGACTATTGGTAAAAATTTTTTCTGATAATATGTTTAAAATGACAATTAATCGCGAAGTTTTCGTTTCGGTTCGTTTTGTTTAGCATTTTTTACATAATTTTCGTCATTTATTTATAATGTTTCTCGTATTGAAAAAATAAAACCGGTGTTGTAGAATAAGTATGAGAAATTGTGCTTAAGGTACAGTAAAATCAAAGGAGGTTTCATTATGAAAAAGGTTCTTTGTATTGTTTTGTCAATGATTATGGCTTTTTCTGCCTTTTCAGCCATAGGTGTAACGGCTTTTGCCGTTGATGAAACAGATACAGAGTCAGGCATCGAAAACGAGGAGTACGGCTACACCTCAATAAACTTTGAGCCTGATCCTGAAAATGAGTCGTATTATAAGCCCTACCGTTATTCAAACGGTTATTGGGAATATGTGAGGGATGAACAGACCGACACATGGTCTTATGACTTCATATATGATTGTAACGACATTTATCTGGATGGCAACAAAATCATTCTTTCCGATGCGCAGGGGAATGAGTGTGTTTACACCTGTGTTGACGGTGCTTTCTGCAACGCAGATGACGAATATCTGGATGACGCTGTGCTTGAATCAGATTTAGTCACCGACGAAAACGGCGATACATTTGTGGAAATAAGGTACGACGGACTTGTTGATAAGTACCCTGTGGAATTTACGCAAACAGATATTAAAGCTGTTGAAATTAAAAATTCTCCCAAGGCTCTTGCAGCATATACAGACGGTTCTTATGCAAGACTTTGGGCAGGCGAAAATGAGGGTCAGGTTGCGTTCTGTTACGATACACTTTTCAATGAGGGCTCTGGTTTTACCGTTTACTATACAAACGGTGAGGTTGAGGAATTCGCTTACGACAGCGAAGAAGGAACCTATATTGATCAGAACGGCAGCGAGCTGGATTATGAAGCCTTCTCATACATAGATTCACAGGATTATGAGGAGTGGCAGGCAGGCAATACATACAGCATTGCGTGCTACTATAAGGGATATAGCTTTGGAATGGACTTTGCAGTTTCGGCAAATCCCGTAAAAGCTGTTAATTATGAGCAAGCATCAATCCCGCAGGTTAAAGAGGGCTGGGACGGCGATGTGGAGTATGGCGATTGCGAAAACTGTGAGGACGGTTGCTTTATTTATGACATCGGCGGCAAGTTCCCTTGTGCGGGAGATAAAATTATTGTTACATATAGTGATGACTCAACAAAAGAGTTTGTTCTTGACGGATATTATTTCACCGATACCGAGGATGCAGACAATGTAATTCCGTATGAAATTATGGCGATTTATGACAACCAGTCAACCGACCATTGGCAGGTTGGGGTAAATACATTCAACCTTGCATTGTACGGATATACAGCGGAGCTTTCTGCAGAGGTTCTTCCCAATGAAATCGTTTCCGTTGATTTTGCCCCTGTTAAAATAATCGAAAATAACGGTGGTTACTGGGATTATGATGAGGACGAAAATCAGATATACATTTATAACAACCCTCACTTTTTATATGGCTCACGCTTCACAATCACGTTTGCTGACGGTGAAGAAGTAACATATTATTACGATAAGGACGAGGATTGGTTCTGCGACGAGGAGGGCAACCTCTTTGAACAGTCAATTAATACAGAAACAACTCAGCAGCACGAAGAGCCCTGGGGCATAGGCACTCATACTCTCTGTGTAGAGGTGGGCGGAATTGAAACAGATGTTACCGTAACTGTTGTGGCAAATCCTGTTAAGGCAATTAATTTTGTGCCCGGTACTCCCTATGTGTTTGAGTTTGAAACAGATGGCGAGTGGTCTGAGTATTACGATGAAGAAACAGAAACCACAGAAGAATGCTTTATTTATGACACAAGCGACTGTGAGCCGTATACCGAGGGCAACAAGCTTGAGGTAGCTTACACCAACGGCAAAACAGATGTATTTACATATAGCGAGGATGCAGGCAAATTCCTTAATGCAAAGGGTCAGTCGCTTTCACCTGCATACGATGTTGAGCTTTATGATGTTCAGATTTTGCTTCCCTGGTCAATGGAAGAGCCGGATTATAACTACCTGGGCGTAACCTTTATGGGCGTTGTAGGAGTGGTTCGTGTTGTGCTTGATGACGGTGAGATTCCCGAAGCTGCCACAATAACACAGGCATATAACGGCACCGACAGCGTAACACTTCTTTGGGAAAATGTTGCAAATGCCGAAAAGTTCATTGTTTACAGACGTAAAATGTCCGAAAGCGGTAAAGCTCAGGGCAATTGGATAGTTGTAGGCGAAACTACAGACTGTGCTTTTGAGGATGTAACTGTTGGTAATGATGTAGGCTATTATATCTACTTTGTTCACGCTGATAACAGTAACGGCACAAGTGCATACGATGCCGAGAAGGCTCTTTATGTTAAATATGTTCCCCCTGTTAAGAATTTCAAGGTTACAAGTGCTGCCAACGGTGTTTCCATAAAGTGGGATGCCTTTGATGGGGAAATTGCCATCTACCGCAGGGCGGCAGGAGAAGCCGAATGGACGTACCTTGCAACACGCAACGGTATGAAGAACTCGGTAATTGACCCCAATGTACAAAGCGGAAAGTATTACAAATATGCAGCAGTACGTGTGGACGATGAAATGGAAAGTGTTGTTACCGAAAGCTCATTGCTTAAGTATATTGCAACACCCGACATCAAAACAATAAAGAACGCTGTATCGGGTATTTACTTTAACTGGACAGCTGTTGAAGGTGCAACGGGTTACCGCGTTTACAGGCGTGCTGCAGGTGAAAAGAGCTATAAGCTTATTGCAACTACACAGAACCTCTGGTACTGTGACCAGTCTGTAAAGGAAAATAATGGCACATATTATAAATATACTGTCAAAGCATACTCAGGCAATTATATGAGTGCATACAAGGACGGTCCTGTTCTTCAGCGACTTATTTTCCCTGTAATGACAAGTGTAGCAAATACAAACGACGGTGTGCTGGTTAAGTGGAACAAGCTCAACAAAGCAACCGAATACAGAATTTACCGCCGTGGCGCAGGTCAGAACACATGGACCTACCTGGGCACAACCAAAGGCCTTCAGTTCCTTGACAAGGGGGTAAAGAATGCAAGCGGAAATTATTACAGATATACTGTAAGAGCAGTGTTTGGTAAAACTTACGGTGGTTTTGATACAAACGGACTTGTGATTCTGCGCTTGGGTACACCCTCACTTACAAGAGCCAAGAATGTTAATGGCGGTCTCAATGTTGAGTGGAGTGCTGTCAAAGGCGCAACAGGCTACTATGTTTACCGCAAAACCTCAAAGACAACCTGGTTGCGTATTGGCACAACAACGAAAACCTCTTACGTTGACAACACAGCAGCCGCAGGCACAGAGTACATTTATACTGTAAAAGCATACAAAGGCTCATATATGAGCGGCTATGTTTCAGGCGGCATAAAGTATGCGTATATTCCTGAACCTGCAGTATTAACCCCGGTTAATGTTGCCGATGGTGTTATGGTGAAATGGTATGAGGTTCCTGTTGCCGAAAGATATTATGTGGGCAGGCGCTTGAACAACGGTACCTGGGAAACCATAAAAGTAATTTATAAGGCTGACATCAAAAAAGATGAACATGGCAATCTTTACTATATTGATAAAACTGCTGTTGACGGAACCACATACGGTTATTCTGTAAGAGCGTATGCAAAAAATGCAACAAGCTCATATACTGAAAACCGTTTTACAACATATTATGATCCCATAGATGTTACCTCGGCAAAAAATACTGCTAAGGGCATTACCATAACATGGGAAAAATCGCCTAAAGCAGACAGCTACCTTCTGCTCAGAAAGGCTGAGGGTGATAATGGCTTTATGTTTTACAAAAACGGTCTTACAGGCACAAGCTTTACAGATGAAGATGTAACGGCAGGTGTTAAGTACACCTATGTTGTATGGGCTTGCGGTGGTCCCCGCGGAAAGGTGGGCAATAGCGTATCCGGTGCTTCCAAATCCTGTACCGCAAAATAAACATACAAAGCAAAGGACGAGTTCGTTTGAACTCGTCCTTGATTTATGTGCTGATTTATTATTTGTAAAGAGGGTATTTGTCACAGATTGCAGTAACCTTTTCTCTTACATAATCTGCAGTGCTTTCAAAGTCTGTGGCGGTGAGCTTTATAAACTCTGCTATATCAACCATATCCTGCGCCTCAAAGCCTCGTGTTGTAACAGCGGCAGTACCGATACGGATACCGCTTGTAACGAAGGGCTTTTCAGGCTCACGGGGGATGGAGTTTTTGTTTACTGTGATGTAAACCTCGTCGAGTCTGTGCTCAAGCTCCTTGCCTGTTATACCAAGGCTTCTCAGGTCAAGGAGGAGAAGATGGTTGTCAGAGCCGCCTGATACCATATCTATACCCTGTGCACTGAGAGCGTTCTCAAGTGCCTTGCAGTTTGAAATAATCTTTTTGCCGTATTCCTTGAATTCAGGCTTGAGTGCCTCGCCGAAGCAGATAGCCTTTGCCGCAATTATGTGCATAAGCGGACCGCCCTGTATACCGGGGAAGATAGCCTTGTTTACTTTTTTTGCAATTTCTTCGTCATTGCAGAGTATAAGACCGCCTCTCGGACCGCGCAGAGTTTTGTGTGTTGTGGATGTTACAACGTGTGCATAAGGCACGGGCGATGGGTGCTGACCTGCAGCAACAAGACCTGCAATATGTGCCATATCAACCATAAACAGAGCGTTTACGGAGTCGGCAATTTCACGGATGCGCTTGAAGTCAATTGTTCTGGGATAGGCGGATGCACCTGCTACAATAAGCTTGGGTGAACATTCCTTAGCCTTTTTCTCAAGGGCATCGTAATCGAGGAAGCCGTTGTCATCAACCCCGTAGCTTTCAAAGTTAAAGTAATTACCGCTGACATTAACGGGTGAGCCGTGTGTCAGGTGACCGCCGTCTGCAAGGCTCATGCCGAGAACCGTGTCACCGGGCTGAAGAAGTGCAAAATACACACCGAAGTTGGCTTGCGAGCCTGAGTGGGGCTGAACATTTGCAAAATTACAGCCGAAAAGCTGCTTGGCACGTTCGATGGCAAGGCTTTCTGCGATATCTACATATTCGCAACCGCCGTAGTAACGCTTTGAGGGATAGCCCTCAGCATATTTATTTGTGAGTATGCTGCCGCTTGCAGCCATAACTGCAGGTGAAGCATAGTTTTCACTTGCAATAAGCTCAATGTTTCTGCTCTGTCGGAGCTGTTCCTTTTCAAAGGCCTCAAAGAGCTCGGGGTCGGTTGATTTCAAAAGCTGAAAGTCACCTTCAAGGTATGTGGTCATTTGATGTCCTCCTGAATACATAAGTTAAATAATCATCCTGTTTATAATACAATAAAACGGATTTTATTGCAATAAATAAACGGCAACTTAATTGAATACAGAGAAAATTCGTCATTTATGTGATTTTCTGAGCATTTATCCTTTATTTTTTAGAATTTTTTATATTGCCAAGACACAAAATAGTGGTATAATTATCTTGAGTTATGATACCTCTATAATGTTTTAAAAGGTGAAAATAATGAATTCAAAGGAATTAAAAGAAAAAATTCTTCAGGCAAAGAAGGAAACAGGTACACTTATTCTTGCTCACACATATCAGGAGCCGGACATTATTGACATTGCCGATGTTACGGGTGACAGCTTTTTCCTCAGTAAAAAGGCGGCAGAGCTTAAGGCTGACCGAGTGGTTATGTGCGGCGTGCGTTTTATGGCAGAAAGCGTGAAAATTCTTTCGCCCGAAACGGAAACGGTTTTGCCTGTACCGACTGCCACCTGTCCTATGGCGGAGCAGATTTCACCTGAACGTATAAGAAAATTCAAGCAGGACAATCCTGATGCACAGGTTGTGGCATATATTAACACAACTGCCGCAATCAAGGCGGAGTGCGATGTTTGTGTAACAAGCTCCTCTGCTGTAAAAATTGTTGAAAAGCTTGATGCAGATAAAATTCTGTTTATACCTGACCAACACCTGGGCTCTTATGTTAAGAAAAGGCTTCCTCATAAAAACATTATTTTGTGGGAGGGCTATTGCCCTGTTCATGCACAGCTTACAGCAGAAGATGTGATTGAATGTAAAAAACTATATCCCAAAGCCACATTTGCAGTTCACCCGGAATCACCTGCGGAGGTTGTTGAGCTTGCGGATATGGTGGGGGCTACAAGCGAAATCATAAAATACGCCAAGGAACAGCAGGGTCAGGTTATAATCGGTACGGAGAAGGGCGTTGTTGATTACCTTGCTCTCCATGAGGAAAATGGTAACAGGTTTATTCAGTTAGCACCCCAAAAGCTCTGTTGCGAGGATATGAAAAAGATATCCCTTGAGGATGTTTATAAAGCAATTATAGGTGAGGGCGGCGAAAATATAGAGCTGCCCGAGGAATTAAGAAAAAAAGCACTTGTCAGCATAAACCGTATGCTTGAATTGGGGTAATAAAATGAAGCTTTCCCATATAAAAAACCAATATACGGTTGTTATAGTGGGCAGCGGTCTTGCAGGATTGTATGCCGCACTTAACTTCCCGTCTGATGTGGATATACTGATGCTTTCCAAAAAAGAGCGCCACCAGTCAAACAGCTCCCTTGCCCAGGGCGGTGTTGCCTGCGTGCTTGATTTGGAAAATGACAGCTATGCTCTGCATATAGAGGATACATTTATTGCAGGTGGCAGGGAGAATGACCCGGATGCCGTTACCCAGCTTGTGGAGGAGGGGCCTGCAGATGTACTTAAAACAATAGAATACGGTGTAGAATATGACCGCGATGAGAACGGAGAGCTTATAAAAACTCTTGAGGGCGGACATTGCAGACGCAGAATCGTTCACCATAAGGATACCTCAGGTAAGGAGATGGTGGACAAGCTTGTTCTCGCTGTGGAAAAATTGCCCAATGTCACTATTGCCGATGAAACAATGGTAACCTCTATGAGCCGCATTAAAAACGGCTTTAAGGTTGAAGTTATGAGCGAGGGTCAGCACAAGACTCTGTATGCGGATTTTTGTTTGCTTGCATCGGGCGGTATCGGAAGGGTCTACAAGTATACAACCAATCCGTCTGTTGCCACAGGTGACGGTATAAGGCTTGCTTATGAGATGGGTGCATCCATTAAAAACCTGAGCTATGTTCAGTTCCATCCCACCGCATTTAACGGTGCCAACCGTGAGCAGTTTCTTATAAGCGAGGCGGTGCGCGGTGAGGGTGCATACCTGCTGAATTGCAATAAAGAGCGCTTTATGGACAGATATGACAGCCGTCTTGAGCTTGCTCCCCGCGATGTGGTTTCACGTTCGGTTATTATGGAATCACGCCGTCTTGGCAGTAATAACTTCTATCTGGATATACGCTATAAGGGCGAAGAATACCTGAAAAAACGCTTTCCCGGTATATACGCAGGGTGTCTTAAGCAGGGTGTTGACATTTCTAAGGATTTAATACCGGTTTTTCCCTGTCAGCACTACCTTATGGGTGGTATTGAGGTTGACCTTAATGCAAGAACTACTTTGCCGCGGCTTTATGCAGCCGGTGAATGTGCCTGCACAGGTGTTCACGGAAAAAACAGGCTTGCCAGCAACTCCTTGCTGGAGGCGCTTGTGTTCGGCAGAAAGGCTGCTGAGGATATAACCAAGTGCATAAATGCAGGCTTTTATAAGGTGTCGGTGCCATCCGGTATTACAGAGCCTGATTTTTCAGGGGCTCCGTTGCCAAAGGGTACACGTACGGAGATTCGTGATATTCTGCAAAGGGCATACTTTGTTATACCCGATGAAGGAGCCATACACGAGGGCAAACGTCGTATTGAAAACATTTTAAACAGACTTAAAAACGGCAGATTTGCCGTTACAGCCGATTATTGCGAGGCTTTGTCACTTGCAACGGTTGCATATATTATCCTTAAGGAGGTTGACAGATGATTCTGCCACAGTTCTATATTGATGACCTTATTAAAAATGCAATAAAGGAAGATATCAATTATATTGACGTCGCCACAGATTATCTCCTGGACGAAAATGAAGAGAGTGAAGCAGTTTTTGTTGCAAAGGCAGACGGTGTTCTTTGCGGTATCGATGTTGCAATGCGTGTTTTCACCCTTCTTGATGACAGCTTTACCTGTACTCTTCACAAAAAAGACGGAGATGCAATCCGAAAGGGTGACCTTATTGCAGAGCTTAAAGGCAAAACGGTTAAGCTCCTTAAGGGTGAAAGGACAGCACTTAACCTTATACAGCATATGAGTGGCATTGCAACCCTCACAAGCACCTGTGTCAGGGAAACTGAGGGTACAAATGCAACAATTGCCGATACACGTAAAACATTGCCGGGTCTTCGTTCGCTTCAGAAATATGCAGTTACCTGCGGCGGAGGCAGAAACCACCGTTATAATCTTTCTGATTGTGCAATGCTTAAGGATAATCATATTGATGCCAAGGGCGGTATAACACCTGCTGTAAAGGCGTTGCGTGATAAAATCGGACATACTGTCAAAATTGAGGTTGAAACAAGGACTCTTGATGAGGTTCAGGAGGCTCTTGATGCAGGCGCAGATATAATTATGCTTGATAATATGGACAATGCTACAATGGCAAAGGCTGTTGAAATGGTTGACGGCAAAGCACTTCTTGAGGCGTCGGGCAACCTTACTGCCGAAAGAATAAACAGTGTGGCAAAGCTGGGTGTGGACATTCTTTCCATCGGTGCCCTTACCCATTCTGTTGAAGCATTCGACATTTCAATGAGAATGAAAAAAATATAGATTTTTGTACATAGATGTGGTAGAATTATAAATCATTAATGTTTTGTGGAGGAGAAAATGATAAAAAGACTGCTGAGTTTTTTCAAAAAAACCGCCTTTTACAAATGGCTGTTATACACCTTGCCTAAGCATAATTACACCAAATGGTTCAGAAAATTGCCTATCGACGATAAAGCAATTTTGTTGGAGGCACAGCACGGTACAGAGATAAACGGCAATATGTTTTATCTTATTAAAGAGCTTGCTGCCAACAAGGACTATTCGGACTATAAGATATATTTCACCTGCCGTCCCGGTAATAAAAGGAAGTTTGAAAACACCTTTGAAAAATACGGGATTGAGGGCGTAAATTTACTTATACTTTCAAGCAAAGAGTATATGAAGGTTCTGGCTTCGGCAAAGTATTTGTTCAACGACAATACCTTCCTGCCCTTCTTCCTCAAGAAAGAGGGTC
This sequence comes from Acutalibacteraceae bacterium, assembly GCA_045602985.1. Classification (GTDB taxonomy): domain Bacteria; phylum Bacillota; class Clostridia; order Oscillospirales; family Acutalibacteraceae; genus DTU089. Next base: position 33,586 of record JAZULH010000104.1, read on the forward strand.
AGGTTTACCTTAACACCTGGCACGGCACACCTCTCAAAACTCTTGGTAAGGGTATCAAAAATGCTATGCACGGCATAGGTAATGCTCAGAAAAACTTCGTTTGTGCCGATTATCTGCTTTATCCCAATGAGTATACCATGGAGCATATGGTTGAGGATTATATGCTTGAAAATATTGCCGCCGGCGAAAGCCTTCTTGCAGGCTATCCGCGTAATACAGCTTTCTTTGACAATGCCAGAGGGCAGCAGATACGCCAGGAGCTGGAGCTTGAGGGTAAAAAGATTTATGCTTATATGCCAACCTGGCGCGGTTCTGTGGGTAACATTGACCAGAAGGCAAACACATACTTCAAATATTATCTTTATGAGCTGGACAAGCTCCTTAAGGATGATGAAATTGTGTACCTTAACCTTCACCCCATTGCAGTTAAGGATGTTGATTTCAACACATTTACACATATCAGAAACTTCCCTCCGCTTTACGAAACCTACGACTTTATGAACTGCGCAGACTGTCTTGTTACAGACTACTCCAGCGTGTTCTATGACTATGCCGTTACAGGCAAAAAATGTATTCTCTTTACCTTTGACGAGGAAGATTATTTTGCTGACCGCGGAGTATACAAGCCGCTTTCAGAGCTTCCCTTCCCCAATGTTAAAACTCTTGATGAGCTTCTCAGGGAAATGCGTTCTCCCAAACAGTATGATGATACCGCCTTCCTTCAGGAGTATTGTGCATACGATTGTGCAGATGCTTCAAGGCGTGTTCTTGACTTTGTGCTTTTCGGCAAAAAGGCGGATAAGCTTAAAGAGGTTGAAATTCACGACAACGGCAAAAAGAATGTTATGATGTACCTGGGCAATCTTGACCAGAATGGCATTACAACATCAGGCGTGAACCTGCTTAATAACCTTGATACATCAGAGTACAACTACTATATTTCATTCCCTGCAGAAAGGGGCAAGCTCCATCAGGATACTATTGCAGGACTGCCCGAGGGAGTTAATTATTTCCCTGTTCAGGGTGTGTTCAACCTCAGTTATCTTAAAATGAAGATGTGGCATAAGTTTAACAGGCGCAAATTCCCCCTTAAGCCCCTTATGCACCTTATGAAGAACGAGTGGCAGTATGAAATTCAGCGTATATACGGCGGTATTCGTATTGACAACGCCATTCAGTTCAACGGTTATGAAACAAAGATGATTCTGTTGTTCTCACAATTTGATTGCAACACAAGCATCTATGTTCACAGCGATATGGTAAAGGAAATTGAGCTTAAGAACAACCAGCGTAAGGACGTTCTGGGCTATGCTTATGAAAAGTACGACAATGTTGCACTTGTTACTGAGGATATCAGAGAATCAACATCAAGCTTTGTCACAAAAACAGATAACTTCAAAATTGCCCATAATATCATTGCATACGATGAGATTGTTAAGCGCGGTGAGGGTGCAGTTGCTTTCGATGAGGGCGTTACCCAAAGTAATAAAGAGTTGGCAGAAATCAAGGATATACTTGCAGGCGATGCAAAAGTGCTTGTAAGTGTGGGCAGATTCTCTCCCGAAAAGGACCACAAACGTATGGTGGATGCTTTTAATAAGGTGTGGCTCGATAATAAGAACGCATACTTTATCATTATAGGCGGTATCCAGCGCGACGGTATTTTTGATGACCTTTGTGAGTACGTTAAAACCTTGCCCTGCGGCGAGAACGTAATACTCATTCTTTCTATGACAAATCCTCTGCCCATTGTTAAGGCTTGCGACGGATTTATTCTTGCATCCCATTATGAGGGCTTTGGTCTTGTTATTGTTGAGGCAGATATACTGGGTCTTCCTGCAGTTTCCACAGATATTACAGGTCCTCGTACATTTATGCAGAGGAACAACGGTACATTGGTGGAAAATACAATTGACGGTGTTGAAAAGGGTATGCGTATGCTTATCGACGGCAAGGTGCCTATGCTTACTACAGATTACAAAAAATACAACGAGGATGCACTTAAAGAATTTAAGAGCCTTTTAAATTAACGGTGTATAAAAAAGCGTTTCTCTTGCGAAAGAGAAACGCTTTTTTGCTGTCTTTTTATCAGGATAATTCAAACTGACCTGTGTATAGCTTGTAGTATTTACCCTGCTGTTTGAGCAGGTCATCGTGGTCACCTTTTTCAATGATTTCGCCGTTTTCAAGTACCATAATCGCGTTGGAGTTGCGTACAGTTGAAAGTCTGTGTGCAATAACAAAAACAGTTTTGCCCTCCATAAGTGTATCCATACCTTTTTCAATAAGTCTTTCAGTACGGGTATCAATGGAGCTTGTAGCTTCATCCAGTATGAGCACGGGCGGGTCTGCAACAGCGGCACGGGCAATTGCAAGTAGCTGCCTTTGACCTTGGGAAAGGTTGCTTCCGTCCCCTGTGAGCATAGTGTTATAGCCTTCGGGCAAACGGCTTATAAAGCTGTGGGCATTTGCAATTTTTGCGGCCTTGACAATCTCATCGTGGGTTGCATCAAGCTTGCCGTAGCGAATGTTTTCTTCGACTGTGCCTGTAAACAGATGAGTGTCCTGCAGAACCATTGCAAGTGAACGTCGCAGGTCATCCTTTCTGATTTTTTTGATATTTATACCGTCGTAGGTTATCTTTCCTTCCTGAATATCGTAGAAACGGTTTATCAGGTTTGTTATTGTGGTTTTGCCTACGCCTGTTGAGCCAACAAATGCAATTTTCTGACCGGGTTTTGCATAAAGGGAAACGTTTTTCAGCACTGTTTTCTTGCCGTCGTAGGAGAACGTCACATCGTGGAAACGAACATCTCCCTTAAGGGGTGTGTAGGTTACACTGCCGTCAGCAGAGTGGGGATGCTTCCACGCCCAGGTGCCTGTTCTTTCCTCGACTTCCGTTATATTGCCGTTTTCATCAATTCGGGCATTTACAAGTGTTACGTAACCGTTGTCCTCTTCGTGAGTTTCGTCAATAATATCAAATATACGCTCAGCACCTGCAAGGGCAAGCAGAATGTTGTTCATTTGCTGTGAAACCTGAGTAATGGGGTTGGAGAACTGCCTTGTATACTGCAGGAATGAGGCAAGAGAACCGATTGTCAGGGCACCCTGGAAGCCACCGAGGATAAAGCCTGTAAACCCGTGCTGAGCATCAGCAAGGTTAAGTATTATGAATGCACCGAATGCGGCAGATAATGTGAAGTTGATATATGAAATGTTACCCATAATGGGCATAAGAACGCTTGCAAAGGTGTGGGCGTTTGTGGCAGATTTTCTGTAATCATCGTTTATGGTAGTAAAATTCTGCTTTGATTTTTCTTCCCTGCAGAAAACCTTTACAACCTTAAGACCCTCAATGAGCTCCTCAATATAGCCGTTTACACTGCCTACGGCTGCCTGCTGTTTGCGGAAGTATTTGGAGCTTTTTCCGCCAATGGTTTTGATTACCAGAAGCATTATAAACAGCATAAGGATAATAAGACCTGTGAGCGCAGGGCTAATATACAGCATCATTACAAAAATACCTACTGCCATAACGCCTGATGAAACCAGTTGAACAAGACCCTGGCTGATAGCCTCACGTACTGTATCAACATCGTTTGTGAAACGGCTCATAAGCTCACCGTGAGTGTGGGTATCGTAGTATTTTATGGGTAAATCCAGTAAATGGTCAAACAAATCGCGCCTGAGAAGGTTGAGTGTTTTCTGAGAAACGTTGAGCATAAGACGGGCATATGCATATTGTGCAAAAGCACCAAGAGCATATATAATGCCAAGAACGGCAATAAGCCTTATAAGTGTTGACATATCGGAAGAGCCTGTTGTGAGCAGATAGCCGATTTCGTCAATAATAGGTGTCAGAAAATATGTTCCTGCAATGTTAGCCACCGAGGAGAACAATACGAGGAAGATAACCAGAATAACAAGCCCTTTGCTTTTTGCCACATAGGACAGCAGGCGACTGATTGTTTTGCCTGCATTCTTCGGCTTGCCGAAGTTCATTTTGTTGCCGGGACCGCCGTGGGTCGGTGCTGTTCTTTTATTGTCAGACATTATCCTCACTCCTTTCTCACTGTTCCATTTTGCTTTCCTGCTGTGAAAGATATACATCCTTGTAAATCTCATTTCGCAGCAGCAATTCTTCGTGGGAGCCGATATCGTTAATCTTGCCGTCATCAAGCACAATAATTCTGTCGGCATGCTGTATTGAGTTGATTCGTTGTGCAATTATTATTTTGGTTGTTTCAGGTAACAGGTTTTTCATACCTTCACGGATTTTGCCGTCAGTAGCAGTATCCACGGCGCTGGTAGAGTCGTCCAATATAAGAACACGAGGGTTTTTGAGGATGGCTCGAGCAATGCAAAGACGCTGCTTTTGTCCGCCGGAAACATTAACACCGCCTTGACCCAAATCGGTTTGGTAACCGTCGGGGAAGCTCATAACAAAATCATCTGCCTGGGCAATTTTTGCGGCGGCACGGATTGTGTCAAGTGTCGCATTTTCGTTACCCCACCTGAGGTTTTCTTCAATAGTACCGGAGAAAAGCAGGTTTGTCTGCAGTACCATGGAAACGCTGTCGCGCAGGTTATGCAGAGTGTAGTCCTTGACGTTTCTGCCGCCTACAAGCACCTGACCCTCTGTTGTGTCATAAAGTCGCGGAATCAGCTGCACCAACGAGGTTTTTGCGCTGCCTGTACCACCCAGAATACCGATGGTTTCGCCTGATTTGATTGTCAGGTTAATGTCCTTGAGCACGTTGTTTTCTGCGGTACTGCTGTACTTGAAGGAAACATTTCTGAATTCGATACTGCCGTCCTTTACCTTTAATTCAGGGTCGGCGTTTTCATCTGTAATATGGGGCTTTTCCTCCAGCACCTCACATATACGGTTAATGGCGGCTTTAGCCATAACTGACATAACAAATATCATAGATATCATCATAAGTGACATAAATATCTGCTGAATGTAAGTTATAAAGCTCATCAGATCACCCAGCTGCATTGTGCCTCCCAGAATAAGCCTTGAGCCAATCCACAGTATGAGCAAAATGCAGGAGTAAATGGAAACAGCCATAATCGGGTTGTTGAGAATAATGAGCTTTTCGGCATATATTGAAGCGTCTCTGAGCTCGTCATTTGACACACGGAAATTCTCTTTTTCGTGCTTTGCTCTTACAAAAGCCTTTACAACTCTGGCGCCGATAAGCTTTTCCTGAATATAGTTGTTGATTTTATCATACTTTTTAAACATTGCGGAAAAGCGCTTGTGGGCAAAGGAACCGATAATAAGTATAAGGGCAAACATTATGGGGGCAATGCACATAAACACAAGAGAAAGCTTTTTGTTTATGCTGAATGCCATTGAAATTGCCATTACAAACATAAGGGGTGAGCGGATAAGCATACGTAAAGCCATCATAAATGCCATCTGGGTCATATTGATGTCGGTGGTCATACGCGTAATAAGGGAGCCTGTGGAGAATTTGTCAATGTTGGAAAAGGAGAAATCCTGTATTTTATTAAAAATACCTGCTCTGAGCTCTGCACCGAAGCCCATACCTGCCTTTGCGGCAAAAAATGCAGCAGCGGCACCGCAGGCGAGAGATATAACGGAAAGTCCAAGCATAACGGAACCTACCGATAATATAAGGTCAGTACCGGTTTTAGAGCCAAGACCCATATTTATAAGTATATCTGCAATGAAGCTCTCCTTCTGTGTAAGGGGCTGACCTGAAATACCGCAGTCAACAATGACTGACATCATAAGCGGGATTGTAACCTCAATAAGCACCTCCATAACAATGCATAACGGGGACATTATTGCAGGTAAACGATATTTTTTTGCATAGGGTAAAATCTTACGTATCATTTATATATTCTCTCCTTCCTTGTTTTCATTTAAAAGTGATGAAATTTCCTGTGGTGTGTAGCTTTTGGAGTCGAGATTTTCGTGAAGTCTCAATAACAGTCCGTGGAGTGTGTCCATTTCCTCCGGGGAAAAGCCCTTGAACATCTCTTTGTCGGTTGTGTCGCATATTTTATTGAATTCAGCAAGCGCCTGCCTGCCTTTTTCTGTAACAGAAAGGTGGTTTTTTCTGCTGTCAGCAGGGTCAGCGGTACGAGTAATAAGCCCTGCTTTTTCAATGCGCTTCAGCGATATGGCAGCACTTGCGGGGGATATGTGCATTGCCTCAGCCACTTCCTTTTGCGTGCAGGCATTGTGGTCAATAATGAACCGCAGCATTGAGGGCTGACCGAAATAAAGCCCTGCCTTTGATGCAGATTTGCTGATTTGGCAGCGGTGTATGACCGATATGGAAATAAATTCGTGAACTAAATCCCGCAGCTCCATAACAGATTTCCTCCAAAATAGTTAAACGTCTAATTTATCGACTAATATATTATCATTTTTTGCCGGATTATATTTACAAAAAAGAAAAATACAGCCAAAATTTTTTAATTAACAAATTATTCAAATCTTATTTTAAGGTGAAAGGCAAATAAAAATGCAGTTATAGAGTAAGTGCCTTTGTTTAAAAAACGACGTTATTTATGCAATATCACTAAAAGTTGGGGTATAAATTTAATATCCGTTTGAACAAAATATATCAAAAAAACTTGAAAATATAAAAAAGATTTGGTATTATTACATTGATATAATACACTTTAACGGTGGTGAAGATGTGAAAAAGGCAGAAAAAAAAGACAATTACAACGACTTTCCCTTGTATGTTTTCCACCAGGGACGCAACTTCAAAGCACAGCAGCTCCTGGGCGCTCATAAGGTTGAGGACGGGAAGTATGTGTTCAGGGTATGGGCACCCCACGCAAGGGCGGTTTATGTAGTGGGCGATTTTAACGGTTGGGATGAAACCGCATCACCTATGCACAAGCTCAGCGACGGCGGTGTGTGGGAGGTGTATGTTGACGGTGTAAATAATTATGATGCGTATAAATTTCTTATTTACACTCCCGATGGCTTTAAAAATTATAAGGCAGACCCTTATGCAATCCACGCGGAAACACGGCCTTCCACAGCATCAAAGATTTTTGAGGGCAATTACAGGTGGCGCGATTCAGCCTGGCTTAAGGGCAGAAAAGAGCGCTCTGTGTATAAATCTCCCGTTAATATTTATGAGGTACATCTCGGCTCCTGGAGGATGTTTGAGGACGGCAACAACCTTAGTTACCGTGACCTTGCAAGGGAGCTTGTCTCTTATGTAAAAAATATGGGCTACACCCACATAGAGCTGATGCCTGTGGCGGAGCATCCCTTTGACGGCTCCTGGGGTTATCAGGTTACAGGCTATTTTGCAGTAACCTCCAGGTACGGCACACCGGATGATTTTAAATTCTTTGTTGATGAGTGTCACAGGGCAGGCATCGGCGTTATTCTGGATTGGGTTCCTGCCCATTTCCCCAAGGACGCCCACGGACTTGCCGAATTTGACGGTGAGGCCTGCTATGAGTACAAGGATCCACGTAAGGGTGAGCATCTGCAGTGGGGCACCAAGGTTTTTGATTTTGGCAGAAACGAGGTTCAGAGCTTTCTGATTTCCAATGCCTGCTTCTGGTTGGATGAATACCACATTGACGGACTCAGGGTGGATGCGGTTGCATCTATGCTTTATCTGGACTACGGCAGGGACGACGGTCAATGGATTGCCAATGAAAACGGCGGTAATGAAAATCTTGAGGCAGTAGCCTTTATGAAGCTGCTTAACGAAACTGTTTTCAGCGAGCACGGCGATGTTATGATGATTGCTGAGGAAAGCACCGCCTGGCCGATGGTTTCAAAGCCTGTTTATATGGGTGGATTAGGTTATAACTTCAAGTGGAATATGGGTTGGATGAACGACATCCTCCGTTACTTCTCTCTTGACGGCATTTACAAAAAATACAACCACGATTTAATTACATTTTCATTCTTTTATGCCTTCAGCGAGAATTTTGTCCTGCCTATTTCTCACGATGAGGTTGTGCACGGCAAGTGTTCTCTAATAAATAAAATTCCCGGCAATTATAACGAGAAGTTTGCAGGCGTAAGAGCCTTCCTGGGTTATATGTATGCCCATCCCGGCAAAAAGCTTCTGTTTATGGGTACGGAATTCGGTCAGTTTATTGAGTGGGATTATAAAAAAGGTCTTGACTGGATTTTGCTTAATTATGAAATGCACGTTATGCTGCAGGATTATACCCGTGAGCTTAACAAATTTTACAAAAAGAATTCTCAGCTGTGGGAGATTGATTACAGCTGGGAGGGCTTTAACTGGATTGTCAGCGATGACAACGATAACTCGGTTATTGCCTTTGTCAGAAGCAATGAATCGGATGAAAAGCTTCTTGCGGTATGTAACTTTACACCGGTTGCCCGTCAAAGCTACAAAATCGGCGTGCCCGATGCAGACAGTTATGAAATTGTTTTCAATTCGGACAGTCGTAAGTTTGGCGGTGGCGGTGAAAAGATAAAGAAGACCTACAAGGTCAAAGAGGGTATGATGCACGGTTTTGATAATTACATTGAGCTTTCGTTGCCTCCTATGACAACGCTCTACCTTAAACCCTCTGCACAAGCCCCGTGTAAAAAAGCAAAATAAAACTAACTATATACAGTCGAAAGGAACGTGACAGTAATGGCAAAAAAGACAGAATGTATTGCAATGCTCCTTGCAGGCGGTCAGGGCTCAAGACTCGGCGTGCTTACAAAGAATATTGCCAAACCCGCAGTACCCTACGGCGGAAAGTACAGAATTATCGACTTTCCTCTTTCAAACTGCGTGAACTCAGGTATTTATACTGTTGGTGTACTCACACAGTACCAACCCCTTGAGCTTAACGATTATATCGGAAACGGCGGCCCCTGGGACCTTGACAGAGCAAATGGCGGTGTGCATATTCTTTCACCCTACCAGCAGATAGAGGGCACAGAGTGGTACAAGGGCACCGCAAACGCTATTTACCAGAATATTCAGTTTATTGACAGGTACAAACCGGAGTATGTTGCTGTGCTTTCCGGTGACCATATTTACAAAATGGACTATGCAAAAATGCTGCAGTTCCATAAGGAAAAGGATGCTGCCTGTACAATCGCAATGCTTGAGGTTCCGTGGGAAGAGGCATCACGTTTCGGCCTTATGTTCACCGACGATGACGGCAGAATAACCGCATTCGAGGAAAAGCCAAAGAATCCCAAGAGCAACAAAGCATCTATGGGTGTGTATATGTTTACCTGGTCAAAACTCCGTCAGTATCTTATTGATGATGAAAATGACCCCGATTCTTCAAACGACTTCGGTAAAAATGTTATCCCTGTAATGCACGAGGCAGGAGAGAGACTCTTTGCATATGGCTTTGAGGGCTACTGGAAGGACGTTGGTACCATTGATTCCCTCTGGGAGGCAAACCTTGATATTCTTAATCCCAAGGTTAATATTGATCTCAGCGACAATTCCTGGAAGATTTACGGCAGGGGCACAACCGCTGCACCTCAGTATGTTTCAGATAAGGCTGTTATTGAAAATTCAATTGCTGCCTCAGGATGCGAGATTGAAGGCAAAATAGATTACTCCGTTCTTTTCAGCGATGTAACTGTTGAGGAAGGCGCTTTTGTTGACTATTCAATTGTTATGCCCGGTGCAGTTATTAAGAAGGGTGCCGTTGTTCAGTATGCAATGGTTGCTGAGAACGCTGTTATTGAAGAGGGTGCCGTTGTCGGCGAAAATCCCGAAAAATGTGAGGACCTGGCAAATTGGGGCGTCAGCGTTGTAGGTGCAGGCGTTACTGTAGGTAAAAATGCAAAGGTTAAGGCACAATCAATGATAGCAGAAGATGTTAAGGAGGGTGAAACCGTATGATGCCGAAAAATGTTCTCGGAATAGTTTATTCCAATTCTTATGATTCAAGCTTGGGCGCACTTACTGCCAGACGCACAATGGGTTCTGTACCCTTCGGCGGCAGATACAGGCTTATTGACTTTCCGCTTTCCAATATGGTTAATTGCGGTATTACAAAGGTTGGTGTTATTGCCAACAGCAATTTCCGTTCTCTTATGGACCACGTAGGCAGCGGCAGACCCTGGGACCTTTCCCGTAAGGTTGATGGTCTTACAATGCTTCCGCCCTTCACACCCAAGGCTGTTGAGGGCAATAACAGAATAGATACACTTGCACGCATTATGGATTATATTGCTTATTCAAAGCAGGAGTATGTTTTGCTTATGGACTCCAACTTTGTCTGCAATATGGATTTGAAAAAGCTTTTCGACTTCCACTCCAAGAAGAATGCGGATATTACACTTGCATATTGCACCGGAGCTCTTCCTGCACTTCAGAATCAGGCAGTTATTGATGTTGACAGCGACGGTAAGGTTACTACCGTGGGCATTGATGTTAAAACAAATAACGATGTAAACTACCTTGCAAATGTTATCCTTATAAGAAAAGCGCTTCTTGAAAGACTTATCGGCGATGCACAGAGCTATGCCTACACAAGCTTTGAGAAGGATATTATCCAGAAGAATGTTTCAACCCTCAATATATACGGCTACAAGGTGGAGGAGTGGAACTGCACAATTGACAGTATGGAAACATACTTCCGTGCAAATATGGATCTGCTTGACAAGGAAAACAGAAAAGCACTTTTCAACTCCTCAAGCCCCGTTTACACAAAGGTTCGTGATGATATGCCTGTTATTTACGGTCTTTCATCAGACTGTAAAAACTCTCTTATTGCTGATGGCTGTCAGATTGAGGGAACTGTAAAGAACAGCATCATTTTCCGTGGTGCAAGAGTTGCAAAGGGTGCAGTTGTTGAAAACTCAATCCTTATGCAGGATGCTTTTGTAGGCGAGGATGCAAAGCTTAACTGTGTTATTATGGATAAAAATACAGTTATTACACCAAAGAAGGTTCTTTCAGGTGATAAGAGCTATCCCTTGTTTGTAGGCAAGGAAATTGTAATCTGATTAAATTTTTCAGGAGGTGTTCCCCTATGGCAGTTTGCCCTGTTTGCGGCTGCAGAACAGATGAGCTTGATTTTGTCCAAGGTAAAGTAGGCAGCTGGTCGGGTGATATATGCTCTTTTTGTCAAAAACAGTTAAAGAGCATTGATAGTGGCGCCCCTATAGGGGAGGCACAGCTCAGGTGGGTTAATGCTGCACTTTCCAAGGATGTTGCCCATCGTGATGAAGAGCTGCTGGACGGACTCAGGGCTATAGCAGGTATGGATTCTGCTGAACAGCCTACCGGGGATGTACAGTACCCGATTGTTAACAACTATCCGCCTGTCAGGAACACCCCTGTCAGCAAAACACCCGCGGTTAATGCTGTCGACAGTGATGTTATAGCACAGCTTACCGCACGTATTGAGCAATTGGAAAAGCAAATCAAGGCTATGAAGCGCACCGCGCTCAAAAAGAGCATACTTGAAATTTGTTTATCCATAATTTTAGGTATTCTTATTCTTATTGTTTTTTTCATCAGGTTTGTTTGATGCGTTGTCGGGTGTGTATAACGAATTTGTATAAAGGAGAAAATTATGAAGGTTTTATATGCATCAAGTGAGGCTCTGCCTTTTATAGCCAGCGGCGGTTTGGGTGATGTTGCAGGCTCACTCCCGCAGGCGTTGAGAAAGCGTCTTGTGGGTTGCCGTGTGGTTATGCCTCTCTATGATAATATCAAGCAAGAGCTTAAAGACTCTATGAAGTTTATTACAAGCATTTCTGTTCCTGTTGCATGGCGCAGGCAGTATTGCGGTATATTTGAGGCAAAATCAGGCGGAGTTATCTACTATCTTCTTGATAACCAGTACTATTTCAAGAGGGATTCTCTCTATGGCTTTTATGATGATGCAGAGCGTTTTGCATTCTTCTCACGTGCCATTCTTGAGATTATTCCCCACATAGATTTCAAGCCGGACATTATTCATTGCAATGACTGGCAGACAGCTCTTACCCCGGTTTATTACAGCACTATTTATGCTGAGCGTCCCGGCTATGAGAATATTAAAACCGTATTTACAATCCATAACATTCAGTATCAGGGCGTTTATGGTGAGGAGCTTATTGATAATGTTGTAGGCATTGACCACGCATACCGTAGTCTTATTGAGTATGACGGCGCCGTAAACCTTATGAAGGGCGGTATTGAGTGTGCAAATGCCGTAACTACCGTAAGTCCGTCTTATGCCAATGAGATTCTTGACCCCTGGTATTCACACGGACTTGATACAATTCTCAGACAGCGTTGCTACAAGCTGAGGGGTATCCTTAACGGAATTGATGTTGAAAACTACAATCCTGAAACAGATAAGGATATTTTCAAAAATTACACCGCTGATAATGTGCGCGGTAAGTACGTTAACAAAAAAGAACTCCAGAAGCTTTTGGGGCTTCCGGAGAAGAGTGACACACCCGTTATGGGTATGGTTACAAGGCTTGTTTCCCACAAGGGTCTTGACCTTTGCAAGGCTGTGTTGGATGAGCTGCTTGCAACAACGGATATTCAGCTTGTGGTTCTGGGCTCTGGTGATTATCAGTATGAGGAATTCTTCCGCGGTCTTGCGGCACGCTACCCCGAGCAGGTTGGTTTGTGCCTGGGCTTTGTTCCTGACCTTGCACGCAAGATTTATGCAGGTGCAGATTTCTTCCTTATGCCGTCAAAGAGTGAGCCTTGCGGACTTTCACAGATGGTTGCTTTGCGCTACGGTACCATTCCGATTGTGCGCGAAACAGGCGGCCTCAGGGACTCTGTACGCGACAGCGGTGACGGAGAAGGCAACGGCTTTGTTTTCTCATCATACAACGCACACGATATGCTCCACGCCATAAGACGTGCTGTTGAGGGCTACAACGATAAAAAAGGCTGGCCCATTCTCGTTAAGCGCGCCATGGACTGCGACAACAGTTGGGGCAAATCCGCAAACGATTATATAAAGATGTATAAGGAAATCCTTAAAGACTGATTAATCATTAGTTTTTAGTGTGTTTGCAGTTTTTCTTATTAATCCTTCCACGCCTTTTATGACGGCCTCGATGCTTTTGGGTTCGGGGCCGCCGTATCGTCTTGCATTTACAGTCTTTTCGGGGAATTCGTCAAGGTACATTTCCGTAATTGAAAGAGATACTGCCTGTGCAAGCTTCGGTGGGATGGAGAACCACCTTTTTGGTATGTAACCCAATTGTGCCGCGGCAAAAAGTGTGCGGTAAATGGTTACGGCATACAGCATATCGGCAGTATCGCCTGCCTGTGATGAGCCTGCATCCATACGCTCGTGTGTCTGGATAGCGGCACGGTAAATGGTACGGGTGTTGAAAACAGAATCCTCTGCGCGGTCATCAAGTGCTTCGGTGCTGAGGCCTGAGCGACTTTCTGTTCTGCCCAGAATATAGTCTGCCGTAACATCATAAAAATCTGCAATACGGCACAAGAAATCCAGGTTGAATTCACGGATTCCTTTTTCATAGTGTGATAAAAGTGCCTGGGAAATTCCCAGCTCTGCAGCGGCAGTTTTCTGACTGAGACCCTTTTCGGTGCGTAGCTCGATAAGTCGCTCTGAGTATGTTGCCATATATTCACATCCTACAATCAAATTATACATATTGTATAATATCATACACTATTCCACAGGAGAATGCAATGAAAACTTACACTATTCATTTAATACGCCACGCTCTTACACAGGGCAATCTGGAGGGCAGGTATATCGGACAGACCGATGAGCCCTTGTGCCGCGAGGGTGTTGAGCAGTTGGAGAAAATGAAAACTGACTATAACTATCCTTACCCTGAGGTTGTTTTTACGAGTACACTCAAGCGTTGTATAGAAACAGCCCGTATTTTGTACCCCGACAAGAACCCTATCGAGATGAGAGGCTTTGAGGAGTGTGACTTTGGGGAGTTTGAAGGCCATACTGCCGAAGAGCTTGAGCCGTATGAGGAGTTTTCTCAATGGCTTGCCGGTGGCGAGGATGCAAAACCCCTCAATGGTGAAAGCAACGGAGAGTTTGCCACAAGAGTGTGCAACATTTTCCAAAAAACTGTTGACGGAATGCTCAAAACAGGCACTCAGTCAGCAGCTATAATTACCCACGGTGGCGTCATAATGTCCATACTTGCGGCATTTGGTGTACCGGAGCTTCCTATGACAGAGTGGCTCTGCCCTTCAGGCTGTGGTTATACAATCCGTATAACACCTTCGCTATGGAGCAGAACGAGAAAGTTTGAGGTTATTAATGAAGTACCGGCTGAACCTCTTACCGCATCACAGGAGGACAGGCTGTGGGATTATTACCCGGATCTTCCCGAAGATGATTGGTGGGACGATGATGGGGATTTGACTATTTAACCATTGCTTTGCAATGTATAATTCCTGAATTATTTAAAAAGGTGATTTTATGTCCGACTACAAAATTTATGCAAACCACGCCCACCTTTTCCCTAAAAACACAAAGCCGGGTGCAGATATGGACAAGCTTAAGGAGCTGCTTGATGCCTGTGAGATAGAAAAAGCAGTTTGTTTTGCACCCTTTGAAAACCAGATGGCAATGTACAGTCTGACGGAAAAGCCCTGTGAATGGTTGGCACGGGAAATAAAAAATGAGGAATCACTTGTGGGCTTCGGTTCAGTTTGCTTTGACAGAGATGATCTGGAGGATCAGGTTAAACGCATTAAGGAGCTGGGTCTTCTGGGTATAAAAATTCATCCTGCCTACCAGGAGGTAAAGGTTGATTCACCCGAGCTTTTCCGGGTTTACCGGCAGGCGGAAGAGGAGGATTTGTTTATATCCTTCCATACGGGTCTTCATTGGCACCGTATTCGTGATTATCAGATGCTGCTTTTTGATGAGGTTGCATACAACTTTCCCCGACTTCGTTTCAGTATGGAGCATATGGGCGGTTACAGCTTTTTCAAAGAGGCTCTGCTTATAATGAATAACAATTCCCGTGGCGATATACACCATGTTTTTGCAGGCTGGACAAGTATTCCCATGTGTGAGGATGAATTCGGAAATCCTCGCAGGGGAGAGTGGTCACTAACAGATGATGACTTGTGTGACCTGATTTACCAAACGGGTACACAGCGTAGTATTTTCGGACTTGATTTTCCGTATAACGGGATTGAAAAAACAAAAAAAGCTATAGACAGAATTAAAAATCTGCCCATTTCCCAAGAAGCCAAAGCAGGCATATTGGGAGAAAATCTGAAAAGAGAGCTTAAGCTATAAAAAACGGAGTGTAAAACAGGCTTTGATTCCTGCTTTACACTCCTTTATGTATCTGTGATTTTGAAATGTGCTGCATCAGGTTTATCTTGCATTTTTTTGGAAATAGTATTAATATACATAATTATGATTTTCAAAAGAGGGTATACGGATGATAATAGATTTTCATACTCACGCCTTTCCTGATAAAATTGCACAGCGGGCAATGGAAAAGCTCAGCTTTGCATCGGGCGGTCTTATTCCGCAGACAGACGGCACTGTCTCGGGACTCAGGAGTGTTATGCAGCGTGATAACATAGATAAAAGTGTGACTCTTGCTATTGCTACCAACGAAAAGCAGCAACGCTCCGTGAATGATTTTATAAAAAGTCAGGAATGTGAGGAAATTATTCCTTTCGGCTCCGTGTATCCTTGGGCGGAGGATGCTCTTTACGAGCTGGAGCGTATAAAATCTATGGGAATGAAGGGAATTAAACTCCACCCTGAATATCAGCAGTTTTTTGTTGATGATGAAAAAATGAAGCCTCTTTACAAAAAGGCATCTCAATTAGGCCTTATAATCCTTTTTCACGCAGGGGAGGATATGGGATATCCTGCCCCATATCACGCCACGCCACAAAGACTGCGCACTGCGGCAGGGTGGATTGATTCTCCCATGGTGTGCGCTCATTGGGGCGGTGCCAATATGGGTGAGGATGTGCTTAAATATTTGTGCGATATACCCGTTTATTTTGATACGGCTTTTGGCTACGCATCTATGCCTAAGGACAGAGCACAGCGTATTCTGGATAAAAAGGGTGCTGAGTGGATTTTGTTTGGCTCCGACTGTCCGTGGCATTCGCCTGCCTGGGATGTAAGAATGATTGAAAGCCTTGACATTACAGATGGTGATAAAGAAAAAATCTATCACCTGAATGCTGAAAAATTATTGGGAATATAAGAACCGATGCAGTATCAGTTGCAGGTCATTTTTTCTGGAGTACGGACCTTATTAACCCCTTCGTATGACTGATTGTCATATTTCCTTTTTATGGTCTTTATAGGTTGGATATACCCATATTTATTGCGGTTTTTAAGGGTTGGGGGAGGTCATTTGTATATTGACATCACCTAAAGATTGTGATAAACTGAAATTTGTCGAATGGCGGATATTAAAATGTTTGCCCGAGACTTAAAAAACAGTAAGAAGGATGTAGCCTTACACAGATAGCAGTTAAATGTTACCCGGTCAGGTAAAAACGGAGGATTTGAAGGAGATTTATATGGAAAATTGTATAGATAAAGGTTGTGTTGATACTTCCACAGGTAAGTATGAACGATATGCCATAAAAACACATTTTGTTAATGAGGGAGAGAACTATTTCGAGGTATTTGAGAAATATGTTGTTCCCTTTGCAAAGGAGAACGATATAGTTCTCTGCGGTGAAAAGGTTGTGGCGCTTTGCCAGAACAGAATCGTCAGAAAAAGCGAGATGAAGCTCTCATTAGCGGCAAAGTTTTTATCAAGCTTTGCAAGGGCATCATCCTACGGAATCGGCGTAAACGAGCCCTACAAAATGCAGTATGCTATCGATACCGTTGGTTTACCTAAGGTTATTTTTGCATCAATTGTAGGTGGTATAGGAAAACTCTTAGGTAAAAAAGGCTTGTTTTATGAAATAGTAGGAACCGAAGTCAGCGGACTTGATGGCTTCTACGGTAAAATATGGGAAAAGTATGGGGAAATTGGTGTTCTGATTCCCGAAAATCCTTCAGGGGTTTGCGATGAATTATACGAAAAGTTTAACATTAAAAGTGTAATTGTGGATGCAAACGACGTGGGACAGGTTGTTCTGGGTAAGGCAACATGCCTTGAGCTTACTGATGAGCAGATAATAGAAACCATAAAGGATAATCCTGCAGGTCAGGGCCGTCAGTGCACACCGTTTATTATAATCAGAAGAATATAAAAGAATGCAGTTGAATCAAGGGGTTTTGATTCAACTGCTTGTTTTTTATATGATTTTATATATAAGCGGTTCTTCGGCAGGTTTTACAGGGGAAAATTCCAGTGCTGATAAAAATCTTTCCTCTGCCACAGAAAAGCTGTCCTTATTGCAGGAAAACAGGGTAGCAAGGGTATCACCCTCGTTTACGGAATCACCGTTCTTTTTGTTCAGGATAATACCTGCGCTCATATCAATGGAGTCGTCCTTTTTCTCTCTGCCGGCACCCAGAATTACCGATGCCATTCCGATGATTTCCGCATCGGTTTTTGCTATATAACCACTATGCGGTGATTTTATTTCGTAGGAGAATCGGGCATTTGGGAACAATTCGGGGTTTTCTATCCATTGGACGTTACCGCCTTGACTGTCAATCCATTCCTTGAATTTCAAAAATGCTTTGCCGGAGGCGAGAGCATCCTCTGTTAATTCCCGTGCGCTTATGGTATCAATGTCTTTTGACAATGCAACAATTTGTGTTGCAAGGGTCAGGCATACTTCCTTTAAATCCTCAGCACCATTGTTTTTAAGTACAGCTATTGCCTCCTTAACCTCAAGGGCATTGCCTATGCTGTTACCGAGAGGTCGTGCCATATTTGTGATTACTGCCGATATATTTCTGCCACAGTTTTTGCCTATTTTAACCATTTCTGCGGCAAGCTTTTCCGCATCCTCGGGGGTTTTCATAAATGCTCCCGAGCCGTACTTAACATCAAGCACTATGGTGTTTGAGCCTGCTGCGAGCTTTTTTGACATTATGCTGGAGGCGATAAGGGGAATACTGTCAACAGTTGCCGTAACATCCCTGAGCGCATACAGCTTTTTGTCAGCAGGGGTCAGGTTGCCTGTCTGTCCTACAACAGCAACACCCGTTTTTTTAACCTGCCTGAAAAAGCTTTCAGGTGTCAATGCAGTGTCAAAGCCCTCAATGGATTCCAGCTTGTCAACCGTACCGCCTGTGTGGCCTAACCCTCTGCCGCTCATTTTTGCCATAATGCAACCGAGTGAGGCAACAATAGGCGCCACTATGAGGGTGGTTTTGTCACCTACACCGCCTGTGCTGTGCTTGTCAACAGTCAGCTTGCCGAAGCGGCTCAGGTCAACAGTATCACCTGAGTTTGCCATAGCAAGTGTAAGGTCGGCAGTCTCCTTTTCTGTCATACCCATATAGAAAATTGCCATACACAAGGCTGATGCCTGGTAATCCGGGATAGAACCGTCAACATAACCGTCTATAAAAAACTGTATTTCCTGTGTGGTCAGCTCGTAACCGTCACGCTTCTTTTTTATAATATCATATATCCGCATTATTTCACATCCTCGGGTGAAAATGATAAAGGCAAAAGCTCTGCTAAGGTTACTGCTTTAAAGGTGCTTTCGCTTTCGCCTAAAATAATTTTGAAGTCATCGGGGCAGAATTCCCTTAGCACCTGTCGACATACGCCACAGGGAGAAAAAATGCCCTTTACAATACCGTCCTTGCCACCTGCAACGGCAAGTGCGGTAAATTCTTTTTCGCCCTCGGAAACTGCCTTGAATATGGCAACACGTTCTGCGCAAACAGTGGGTGAAAATGCAGCATTTTCAATGTTGGTGCCTGTATATACTTTGCCGCTTTTGGTTAGTAAAGCAGCACCGACCTTGCACCCCGAGTATGGGGAATAGGATTTTTTCATTGCTTCAATTGCTTGTGCCAATAAAACTGAATCTGTCATAAAATCATCCCTTCAAAAGGTTGGTTATGGTTTTTGCAATGTGGGTGTAGCCTTCAATTGTTCCCTGGTTCAGGGACTCAATGCCTTTGCCGTACATCACAAACGGAACATACTCTCTTGTGTGGTCCGTGCCCTTGAATGTAGGGTCACAACCGTGGTCAGCGGTAATTATAAGAGCATCATCAGAACGCATATTTTCAATAAAAGAACCTACCCAGGCATCAAATTGCGAAATGGCAGCTGCATAGCCGTCACAGTCACGGCGGTGACCGTAGACCATATCAAAGTCAACAAGATTAACAAAACAAAGACCTTTGAAATGCTTGTTCTGATAAGCGGATGTTTTTTCCATACCGTCAAGGTTGTTGTTGGTGTATACATATTCTGTCAGACCGCGGGAAGCAAAAATATCGTTTATTTTACCGATGCCGATAACATCAAGACCGCTGTCCTTAAGTTCATCAAGCACGGTTCTTTCGGGCGGTGCCAATGAGAAATCGTGTCTGTTTGACGTTCTTTTAAAAGGGTATTGACCATTGAACGGCCGTGCAATAACTCTGCCCACGCCCAAATCACCTGTCAGCATTTGTCGGGCAATACGGCAGTATTCATAAAGCTTTTCCGTAGGGACAACATCCTCGTGTGTTGCAATCTGAAAAACGCTGTCTGCTGAAGTGTAGCAGATAAGCGCCCCTGTTCTGAGATGTTCCTCTCCGTAGTCCTTGATAACCTCGGTGCCTGAATATGCTTTGTTGCAGATAACAGGTCTGCCCACTGCATGGGAAAACTCATCAATAAAGCTCTGGGGGAAGCCCTGTGGGAAGGTGGGCAGAGGTTTATGGGAAACAATTCCGGCAATTTCCCAATGACCTATGGTAGTATCCTTGCCCATTGACAGCTCTCTGAGCCTTGCAACCTGTGAAGATAGCTTGCCGTTTCCTAAAAAGGAAAGTCCGTCGATACAGGAGAAGCCCAGCCTCAGCAGGTTGGGAATATTAAATTCAGGAGAATTTGCTACGGAACGGATTGTACTGCAGCCCTCATCGCAAAAAAGGTGACTGTCGGGGGCTTCGCCTATGCCGAAGCTGTCCAGAACTATCAGAAAAACTCTTTTTGTTTTTATCATTACAAATTGACCGCCGTTTCCAAAGAAAGTTTCATCATATCGGTAAATGAGTTCTGCCTGAGTTCTGCAGAGAGGGTCTCGCCTGTAAGCAGATGATCAGAAACAGTAAGTATTGCCAAGGCGGACTTTTCCGCACGTGCAGCGTTCATATAAAGGGCGGCAGCTTCCATTTCAACACCTAAAACGCCCATCTTACCCCAAAGTGCAGCCGGGGTGTCGCCTTCGGGTAAATCCTTCATATCTCCGTAAAAAATGTCGGATGACAGCACATTGCCTACTGTGTACGAAAGGTTCATTTCATCCGCTTTTTCCACAGCAGTTTTCAGGAGTTTATAGTCAGCAATTGGGGCAAAGGTGCCGGGCAATCGGAAGGTGTGAACATAATTTGAGTCTGTGCAGGCGCCCTGTGCAATAATTATATCGCGCACATTTACAGCTTTACTCATACCGCCTGCAG
This sequence comes from Acutalibacteraceae bacterium, assembly GCA_045602985.1. Taxonomy (GTDB): domain Bacteria; phylum Bacillota; class Clostridia; order Oscillospirales; family Acutalibacteraceae; genus DTU089. The sequence goes on from JAZULH010000104.1 coordinate 54,091, forward strand.
AGCCGACACGGATAATATTTTCAACACCAAAGAAGTTGAAGAGCTCGTAGCTGTATATGCCTATTGAGGGCATACCCATACCCGAAGCCATAACAGAAACAGGCATACCCTTATAACTGCCGGTGTATCCATGTATTCCTCTTATATTATTAACGAGCCTTGGTGAGTCCAGAAAGTTTTCTGCAATAAATTTTGACCTTAACGGGTCACCGGGCATAAGCACGGTTTTTGCAAAATCCTGTGGTGTTGCATTTATATGTGGGGTGGGATAATTCATATTTTTTGCTCCTTCTAAATCTTAATATTAGAATCCAAATCGGAATCATTGCGAAACTTATATATTGTACATTTTATACATTGAAGAATACAGACCATCCTTGGCGGTGAGCTCATTGTGGTTTCCTTTTTCGGCAATACCGTCCTTTGTTATAACCATAATGGTATCAGCATTTTTAATAGTGGTAAGGCGGTGTGCTACCGTAATGGTGGTTCTGCCCTGTGCCAGTCTTTCCAGAGACTGCTGAACAAGGAACTCGCTTTCGTTGTCAAGGGCGCTTGTAGCCTCGTCAAGTATGAGTATTTTGGGGTTTTTAAGGAATACACGGGCAATACTTATACGTTGCTTCTGACCACCGGAAAGCTTAACTCCGCGCTCACCCACATAGGTATCCATACCATCGGGGAGCTTATCAATAAATTCATCTGCACCTGCAAGACGTGCCGCCTCGCGTATTTCTTCAACAGAGGCACCGGGTCTGCCGTACTCGATATTCTCCCGTACGGTGCCTGCAAACAGGTAAACATCCTGCTGAACAACGCCGATGTTTTCCCGCAGGCTTTTGAGTGTTATATCCTTAATGTCTGTACCGTCAATTTTTATTGTGCCCTGTGTGGCTTCATAAAAACGGGGAATAAGATTGCAAATGGTTGTTTTACCGCCGCCGGAGGGACCCACAAGCGCCACACTCTCTCCGCTTTTTATACTAAAGCTTACATCGGACAAAATTTCCTCTGTATCATCAGAGTACCTGAAGGTTACGTTTTCAAAATCAATTCTGCCGTCGGTAACACATAGCTCAGCGGCATTTTCCCTGTCGGTAATGGTGGGCTCTGTGTCCATAATTTCTGCAAAGCGTTCAATACCTGTCATACCGCGTTGAAATTGCTCGGCAAAGTCAATTATTTTTCGTATAGAGTTAAGGAGTGTGCTGATGTATAGCAGATATGCAATATAGTCGGGGGCTTCTATTTTCCCCTTAACCAGGAAGAATGCGCCTGCTACCACGATGACTATGTACATAAGACCCTCGGAGGCTCTGTTTATTGAGCTGTGAGAGCCCATATATTTGTAGACCTTGCTTTTTATCTCCAGGAATTTTTCATTGCCTTTTTTAAACTTCTTTTCCTCAATATTTTCGTTCGCAAAGGATTTTACTACTCTTATACCTAAAAGCGAATCCTCAATCTGGCTGTTAAGCTCACCTACAACTATACGGGACTGCCTGAAGCCCTCTTTCATACGCTTTTTAAAGTAGTTAAGGCAAAGAGCCATAACGGGAATAACTGCAAAAAGCAACAGGGTAAGAGGAACATTTATAAAACAAAGAATTATAAATGAAACTGCAATTTTAATACCTGCAATGAAAAACTCCTCGGGACAATGGTGGGCAAATTCCGTAACATCAAACAAATCGGAGGTTATGCGTGACATTATTGTACCCACCTTGGTATTGTCGTAGTATGAATACGACAGCTTTTGCAGATGGTTAAACAGGTCACGGCGCATATTTGTTTCCATCTTTGTACCCATAATGTGACCTATGGATGCCATATAGTAGTTGGCAAGTGCATCAATAATACGCAGAACTATGTAAATACCGCCTATGGAAAGGATGGTTTTTGCAGTAAGCAGAGCAATATCCTCAATAACCGCATCTGTAATAAAGCGCACAATAAGGGGGAGCACAAGCTCACACAAGGTAGTCAGCGCCGCACAGAAAAGGTCAAATATCAGAGTTTTATAGTGTGCCTTGTAATATGGCAAAAACCGTTTTATCAGTTTTGCATTACTTTGCTTGCGTTGATAGTTTTTCTTTGTTTTCATAGTAGATCACTCTTGCGTTATTGGATTTTTGCGTAGGGATAAGCCGTTTGACTGAATAATGGAGACCTTACGGTCTGTAAAAAGAAAGTATTTCCTAAAAAAGTTTAACATAAATCCCGATATAAAAAAAGGGGTATTTCATAAAAATGTAATACATATTTAAATATAATTTTTCACAAAAACTCTTGATACTTTTGTGATTTTCTGCAATAATAAGATGTTGAATTATATATTGGGGTATCATAGGTTTTTCCTTTACCCGAATTGGAGCTTTAGATATGGATTACGATTACAAAAAATTAGCGTCGCTGTTGTTTCCCGATGTTACAGGCACTGTTGCAGAGCTTGAGGAAAAGTACCCTGAAAGAGGTCTTAAGGAGGGCGCACGAGTTACTCGTTTTGCTCCTTCGCCCACAGGCTATCTTCACATAGGAGGTCTTTTCGGAGCCCTTGTGGATGTGCTTACTGCAAAAGCTACAGGCGGTGTAGCATTCCTGCGTGTGGAGGATACCGACAAAAAGCGCGAAATCGACGACGGCGTATCTGCAATTATCAATGGCTTTGACTCCTTCGGTATTGATTTTGATGAGGGTGTTACAGGCTTCAACACCGAAAAAGGTGCGTACGGTCCTTATACTCAGAGCCAACGTGCGGAGATTTACCACATTGTTGCCAAGGAGCTGGTTGAAAAAGGACTTGCTTATCCTTGCTTCTGTACTGCAGAAGAGCTTTCAGATATTCGTCAGGAGCAGGAAAAGGGCGATGCCCTTATCTGGGGATACTTTGGTAAGTGGGCAAAATGCCGCAACCTTTCTTTAGAAGAGATTGAGGAAAATATTAAAGCGGGCAAGCCATATGTGCTCCGTTTCCGTTCTGACGGCAGCGAGGACAAAAGAATTTTCTTTGATGATATAATTCGTGGTAAAATTGAAATGCCCGAGAATATTATTGATGAAGTTCTTCTTAAATCCGATGGTATTCCCACATACCATTTTGCCCATGCTTGCGACGATCACTTTATGAGAACCACTCATGTTATCCGCGGTGAGGAGTGGATATCCTCTGTGCCGAAGCATATAGCTCTTTTTAAAGCATGCGGTTTTAAGGTGCCTAAATATGCACACACTCCCCAGGTTATGAAGATTGATGAGGATGACGGTACAAAGCGCAAGCTTTCAAAGCGTAAGGATCCCGAGGCAGCGGTAAGCTACTTTGTGGAAGAGGGATTCCCCAAGGAAAGTCTTGTTGAATATCTTCTCACCCTCCTTAACTCAAACTTTGAGGATTGACGCAGAGCAAATCCCAAGGCAGATGCCTTCAGCTTTCCGTTCAATCTCAAGAAGATGAGCCCCAGCGGTTGTCTTTTTGATCTTGTTAAATTAAACGATGTCAGCAAAAATGTAATTTCTGTTATGGATGCGGACACGGTTTACAAATACATTTCCGCCTGGGCAGAGAAGTATGATGAGGATTTCTTTAAGGCATTTACTGCCGACCCTGAGCGTTCACGAGATATGGTTAATATTGACCGTGAGAGCCCCAAGCCCCGTAAGGATATTGCCAAGTGGAGTGAGGTAAAGGATTACTACTCATACCTGTTTGAAGAGTATTATACAGCAGATTTCCAATTGCCCGAAAATATTGTTGCAGAGGATGCAAAGGCAATATTGGAAAGCTACAAGGCGGTATATGACCCTGCTGACGATAAGGATGTGTGGTTCCAGAAGGTGAAGGATTTGTGCGAGCCTTTAGGATTTACACCAAATGTTAAAGAATACAAGCAAAACCCCGATGCTTTCAAGGGTCACGTTGGTGACGTGTCAACAGTAATACGTCTTGCGGTTACATCGCGCAGAAACACTCCTGACCTTTGCTCTATTATGAAGCTTTTGGGTAAGGATAAGGTTATTGAAAGAATAAATGAAGTGATTGACTCACTCTAAGGAGATATATTTATGGAAGAAATTTTTGAAACCCCGGGTAATTTTATCCACGACATTATTGATGAGGAATTAAAAGAGGGAGTTAATTCCCGTGTACAGACACGTTTTCCTCCCGAGCCTAACGGATATTTGCATATCGGACACGCTAAGGCTATTTGCATTGACTTTACAACCGCTATGAAGTATGGCGGTGTGTGTAACCTCCGTCTTGACGATACTAACCCCTCCAAGGAGGATATTGAGTATGTTGAGTCTATCAAGGAGGATATCGAATGGCTTGGCTTCAAGTGGGAGCAGTGCCTTTATGCTTCAAGCTACTTTGATTTCCTTTATGAATGTGCAATCAAGCTCATAAAGGACGGCAAGGCTTATGTTGATGACCTTACCGCTGAGGAAATGCGTGAATACCGCGGTACACTCACAGAGCCCGGTAAAAACAGTCCTTACCGCGACAGAAGCGTTGAGGAAAATATGGATTTGTTCAAGCGTATGACTGATGGCGAATTCCCTGACGGCGCAAAGGTTCTGCGTGCTAAGATTGATATGGCATCACCCAATATGAATATGCGTGACCCTGCCATTTACAGAATTATGCACACAAGCCACCACCAGACAGGTGACAAGTGGTGTGTTTACCCCATCTATGACTTTGCGCATCCGCTTTCAGATGCTCGTGAGGGTGTAACATATTCACTTTGCTCACTTGAATTTGAAAACCACAGACCACTTTATAACTGGTTTATTGAGCAGATTGGTTTTCAGGAGCCACCCAGACAGATTGAGTTTGCCCGTCTTAACCTTAACTATTGCATAACAAGCAAGCGCAGAAACATTCGCCTTGTTACAGATAACCTTGTAAGTGGATGGGATGACCCCCGTATGGCAACCATTTGCGGTATGCGCCGTCGTGGTTACCCTGCAAAGGCACTTCGCAACTTTATTGAAAAGGTTGGCGTATCAAAGGCATATAGTGTTGTTGACTACGGTCTACTTGAGGCTTGCGTAAGAGATGAGCTCAACGCAGAAGCACCCCGTGCAATGGCTGTGCTTGACCCCATTAAGGTTGTTATTGATAACTACCCCGAGGGTCAGACCGAAGAAATCACTGTTGAAGTACACCCCGAAAAGCCTGAGCTTGGCACAAAGACAGTTACCTTCGGCAAAGAAATTTTTGTTGAGCGCAATGACTTTATGGCAGAACCGGTTAAAAAATACTTCCGCCTTTACCCCGGTAACGAGGTGCGTCTTAAGGGTGCATACTTTATCACCTGCAATTCTTATGAAACAGATGATGAGGGAAATGTAACAGTGCTTCACTGTACCTATGACCCCGAAACAAAGGGTGGCAATGCTCCCGATGGCAGAAAGGTCAAGGGCACCATCCATTGGGCAGGTCCCAAGGCATTCAAGGCAGAGGTGAGACTTTATGACAGACTCTTCAATGTTGAGGACCCTGCAGGCGTGCCTGACGATGAGTTTGTAAATGCAATTAACCCCGAATCACTTATTGTGCTTAAGGATTGCCTTATTGAAGAGGGCATTAAAGATGCAAAGGTGCTTGACTCATTCCAGTTTATGCGCAACGGTTACTTCTGTGTTGATAAGGATTCAACACCTGAAAAGCCCGTGTTCAACAGAACGGTTCAACTTAACTCTTCCTGGAAAAAGTAACAGAAAGGATGCTGAAATATGAAATACGTTTATAAAATAATTGCGTTTCTTCTTGCAGTTGCAATACTTCCCTTGTTTTTTTTCACACCGTTAGTATCAATCCGTATACAGTCAACAGCTTTGCAGATTCTTGCTTTTATCGGTCAGGTTAAGGGCAATGATCAAATAGAGGAGCTGGTGGATGAAAACGGTCAACTTCCCTCACACATCGGTGAAAGCATCTCTCTTTATGATGTTGCATTTGGCGATATAAACTCCCTTGCAGGCTCAATTTCCAGTATTGCAAGCAATTTCGATAAGGGCGTTAATACAGAGCAGCTGGAAAAGCTTGTTGCTCCTGTTTTTGCATTTTTAAGCGAGGGTGTGCTTGCCGTGCTGTGTGCAATTATTACGGCAATGGTTGCCATTTTTGCGAAGGATAACCGCAAGGTCATATACTCCGCGCTCGCAGGCTTCGGCTTTTCATATATGATGCCTGCCACATTCAAGGCAATTGCCGCACCATTCCTCAGTCAGGAAATTTCGCTTTCCTCACTTATGGACAGTATGCTGGCAGGTCTTCTGGGTAAGGTTGTAAACTTCCAGATTTCAAGCTCATTCTGGGTAATTCCCGCAGTGTTTATTGTAATTATTATCTGGACAGTTCTTTATAACTACACTCTTCCCGAAGACCAAAAACGTGAAAGAAAGCTTATGCTTGGTGAGGCAGACGAATGATTTACGATAAAGTTGAAAATATGAGCCTCTATTTCAACGGTCTTAAGGGCTTTGAAAGGGTTGAAGAGGTTTATAACGAGTTTTTGAAAAACCCTTTTGCCGAGGGTAGAATTGATATTGATGGTGACAATGCATGGTGCAACGTTGCTACATATACCGTTAACACTGATAATCCACTTAAGTACGAGGCACACCGAGAGTATGCTGACGTGCAGGTTATGGTTGATGGTGCCGAAAATTTCGGTTGGGCAATTACTGATGAGTGCAATATAACAGAGGATTTCAAGGAGGGCTGTGATATTGCATTTATGGATGCCGAAAACGGTCAGTTCTTTGAACTTAAAAAAGGCTATTTTGCAGTTTTCTTCCCTCAGGATGCCCACGCACCCTGCAGAAAGAATCACTCTGCAGATACAGCCCACAAGCTTGTGTTTAAGATAAAACTTTAATTCCGGAAGGAAGTTTTGTTATGAAAAAGTTTATGGATAAGGATTTTCTCCTTTCTACCGAAACTGCTAAAAAATTATATGCCGCTTGTGAACACACCCCTATTTTTGACTGGCATTGTCACTTACAGCCTAAAGAGATTTATGAAAATAAAACTCCCGAGGATATTGCATATCTTTGGCTTGCAGGCGACCATTACAAATGGCGTGGTATGCGTTCCTGCGGTATTAGTGAGGAATACATTACAGGTGACAAATCACCTTATGAAAAATTCAAGGCATGGGCATCTGCTATGCCCAACCTTATCGGTAATCCTCTTTACCATTGGACTCATCTTGAATTGCAGAGATATTTTGATATTCATGAGCCTCTTTCTCCTGCAACCTGCGATGAAATCTGGGAAAAGGCAAACGCGAAAATCAAAGCAGGTGGCTTCACTCCCCGTGAGCTTATCGAAAAAAGCAATGTAAAATATGTTTGCACCACTGATGATGCGGCAGACACTCTCGAATATCACAAGCTTTTGGCAGAAGATAAATCCTTCAAATGCAAGGTTCTTCCTGCATTCCGCCCCGATAAAGCATTAGGCATAGAGCTTGACGGCTATAATGATTGGGTAAAGGCTCTCGAAAATGTTATGGGCAAAGCTG
>JAZULH010000105.1:0-49747 GCA_045602985.1 Acutalibacteraceae bacterium
CGTAAGTGTGCCGTTTGTTACTGCCATTTCGCTCTCTGTAGGAACAAGCTTTGAACACTCTGTATACTTCGGGTAAAGCTCGTTGAAATATGTTTCACGGGCTTTTTCATCTTTTAATGTAGTGGGGTTATCAATTGAGGGGTCATCAGGTGACCATGCGAATTTATCGTCTGTAATGTTATAGGCTTTTCTGTCTTCAACCCACTCATCAAAATAGTTGCAGTTATCATCAATTACATATTGTGTGACCTTAACCTTTTTGCCCTCAAATTGTGGTGCAGAAATGTTGAAGGTCATTTCAACATCATTTTTATAGTTAAGTGTGTTTTTGAAGTTGTACGCCATCACACGAAGTGTTTTAGTGCTTTCGTTATAGGCAGAAACTGCATCCACATCACTGCCGAAAATAATGCCGCTTTTTTCTTTTGTGGTATCAAGAAGCTTTGAGCCCTCAAACTGTGAAGTGAGCTTTGCTACGTGATAGCTTACTGTGGGGTTGCCTTCAAAAAATCCGTTTGAAAGGTATGACCATGCAGAAAAATAACTGATGTTGTTATTGAACATCTGTGTATAAAGCCTTGCATCGTAAGCTGCCTGATAGGTGTAGCCTACAGTACGGGTCAACAGCTCATCATTATCGCCCGCGCTTGTGCCCACAAGAATTCTGCCCTCATCAATACCAAAAATAAGGTCTTTAAGACCTACAGCTTCGGCAGTTGTTCTGAGGTAATTTATTGTTTCGGGTAAGGTATAGCCATCGGTGAATTCCTCAGGATTGCTGTCATAAAAGCTGGCTGAAAGATAGCACACACGTGTACCTTTTTTGCCTGTTTTATAGTTGGTGCCCTCTGCACAATGCTTTATGAATTCTGCCTCATCCCATAAGCCCTCTGTAACTGTCATGGAGTGGGCGCCTACAAAAACATCATTGCCTATGGCATCCTGCAAGGCGGAGACTGTGTAATCGTACAGCTTGCAGTATTCTTCGGCAGATTTTACAGGGTCTTCGTCAACTGTGTGGAACCAATCCCAGTTTTCATATTCGGTCATAACTCCGAATCGCCAGGTGAGAACCTCTTCCTTGCCGAATTCTTTAACAAGGGCTGTTGCAAGGGCGTGAATGTAATTGTAATATACATTGTAGTCATCGGGTGGGTAGGGGTTCATACCAAAACCCTGGTCAGTTGTAGCATTTTTTGAATATTTAAGAGGTACACTGCCTAGCTTGAGAAACGGCTTTGCACCTATGTTTACAAGACCTCGGCAGTTGTCAATAAGCAAAGTGAAATCATAATCATCAAGCACAGCCTTGTTGAGTGGATCCTTGAATAAATCCCTTGCCTCGGTACCGCCGGAGCATTGCATAAGCTGTACGTATTCTACAAATTCAAAAATATTGTTATCGGAGTTAATTGCGGCTTCCTTGAAGGGGTTGCCCTCAATAGACCATACATTGACATTGTTTACAACATTTGGTAAGGCGGTGCCTTTTTTTGAGGCATCGATATTAAACACATATTTGTTGAAAATACCGCTGCCTATCAGGGCTGTTGTGCCTGCACCAACAAGCACTACCGCAAGCATTACGGCAATTATTTTGATAATTTTTTTCTTCATAAGCTATCACTCCTAACATCAGTATAAAATTTACCACGAGTAATTATATTTGTCAATTATCGGTTGATGTAACCGGAGCATTGTGGTAATATATTCTACAAAGTTTCTATTTTATGGAGTGTAAAATGGTTGGTGTAATTGATGTCGGGGGCGGTATGCGTGATATATACGGCGCAGGAGTTTTTGACCGCCTTTTGGATGACGGTGTGGAATTTGACTGCTGTATTGGTGTTTCTGCAGGCAGTGCCAATTTATCGTCATTTCTTTCAAAGCAGCGTGGCAGAACCTACCGTTTTTATAACGGGTATGCCTTTCGCAAGGAGTATATGAGCTGGTCAAATTTCAGAAAATGCGGTTCATATATAGATTTTAATTATGTGTACGGTGTTTTGTCAGGTACTCCCGGTGAGGATTCGTTGGATTATGAAGCTTTGTCATCCTACACGGGAAGGTATCTTATTGCCGCAACCTACGCTGTAAACGGTGGTGTATGCTATTTTGACGGTGGTAAAATGCCACTTAACAATTATGACCCTATAAAAGCATCCTGTTCAATTCCCTTGGTGTGCAAGCCCTGGGTTATAGATGGTGAAGAGTATTATGACGGCGGTGTAGCTGAACCTGTTCCATTGGAAAAGGCTATGGAAGAGGGCTGTGATAAAATCGTGCTCATTCTCACCCGACCCAAGAGCTTCAGAATGATTAAGGGTAAAGAATCTCTGGCATCAAAATTAATAAGAAAAAAATATCCGAATACGGCAGATGCCCTTGACAGACGATCCGAAAAATATAATTCTGCAATCGAAAAGGCGCTTGAGCTTGAACGGCAGGGCAGGTGCCTGATAGTAGCTCCCGACGATTGTTGCGGTATTGATACATTAAGTAAAAATAAAGACAACCTTGATAAGCTGTACAATAAGGGCTATGAAGATGCAGCTAAGGTTAAGGAATTTGTGAACAGAAATTTTTAACAGGTGGACATCTTGCGCTTCTTTACGCTTATTCAAGGGCAGAGGCCTCAGCTATTAAACCGAAGGCAGTTGTAAGCTTTTGCGGACCTACCGATTTGTCCAATGATTATTACTTTTATAACGAAGATTTAGGCTGTTATAACGGACTCAGCCCCGGGGGATATGATACAACTGAGCAGATTTTGTCGTATGCCTGCGGACAGAGCTTCACATATGAAACACGTGCTGATGCAGCAGAGGCACTCAGGTTTGTTTCGCCCTTGTATTATGTGAATGAAAATACTGTGCCAACGGTAATTAACCACGGTATGGTTGATGATATTGTGCCTTTCAGAAATGCAACTTCCCTTGCCGCAAAGCTGGAGGAGTATGGCGTAACTTATGTTGAAAACTATTTCCCGAATTCAGGTCACGGTCTTGATGTTGATGCTGAAAATATTGCTCGTGCCGAGCAGATGTTTCAGGAGTATGTAGCAACATATCTTGATAGTGAGTGAGAATAAAAAACAAAAATATCCGGTATTCGTCCTTTGCGGTGAATATCGGATATTTTGTGTGTACTTATGAAAACAGTCTGTAAAGAGTGCTTTTGTGCTTGGCAATGAAAATATGCAGTACAAGAAAGCTTATTAAATACTGATGTGAAATAAGGGGATTTAAATTTATTGGTTTTTCAAAAAGTCTGCCATTTTTTGTATTTGCTCTTCTGTAGGAGTGTAATCGGGGTTGGAGCAGCAGGGGATATTTGGCTTGCTTCCGTCTGTACCGGGGAATGGGGACTGACGGTCATTTTCATATTGTTTACGACACTCCTCAAGTCTGAAATCGGGAATATCGTAGCCGGTGCCGCCGTTGAGGATGGAGCGGTGGGCAAGAATTGCAACCGATGCCATTACCGTTGCGGAATAAATGTCATAGGGATGCTCGGGCTGTTTGTTCTCTTTGATGCAGTCAAGGAACATTCTCGCAATGATATAATCACCGCCGCCGTGCCCAGCCTGCTTAATGAAATCCTCGTCATCGTCATTCCAGGTAGGCTCATATAGATTTACCTCCTCCATATTTTCGGGAACAGACCATTCGTTGTATCGGAGCATCATTTTGTCTCCCATACCGCGGAGGTTTTCAATCTGACCGTTTTCGCCGCAAATGCGATAAGCATTGTGATGAGCGCCGAATGCAGAGCAACCTGTCACTCTGAATACGGAGCTGTCGTCGTTTATGGTAGTGATAATTGCTGCTCTGTCACCTACCCGCCTTGCAGTGACGGTTTCTTGAAGAGGGGCGTAAACAGGGATGGCGCTGACTCTTTTCGGGGTTGCACCCGTTGACCACATAAGCGGAGCAAGGGAGTGGGTAACGTAATATGCACGAGGTAAAAAATTCCTCCAATGGTCTGTGTAATAAACACAAGCCTTGCTGAACTCTAAATCATCCGGTGAAACAGGGTGATTATATTCACCCTCAGCATATAGTACCTTGCCCAGAGAACCGCCGTCGCAAATCTTTTTCATTTCGCGGTTGAAAATCATCTGAGGGTAGTTTTCGGCTAACATAAATATGGATTTGCTTTTTTCAAATGCACGGATCAGCTCAACACCCTCTGCCATTGTACCGTTGCTTATACATTCACACAAAACATGAATATTTTTTTCAAAGCATTTTATTGCAAAGGGAGTGTGCTCGTGGAAATAGTTTGCGATTACAACTGCATCCATTTCAGCTTCAATAAATTCGTCAAAATCGGAAAAAACGGCAACATCCTTGCCAAGCTTTTTCAATCCCTCATTTCTTCTTTTTTCGTTGAAATCACAAAGAGCTACAATTTCGCAATCAAGAAGCATAAGGTTTTTTGCGATATCAATACCTCTGCCTGCACCGAATATACCAATTTTTATGTTTTTCACACCATCAACCTCCCGTAAAGATTAAACTTGATGTTTTCAGTTTAGCAAATAAAGGTAGATAAAACAATACAAAATCTCTGTATTTCCATTTAATTTTGATTGTTTTGCGTTGATTATATGAAGAGTAATTTATGAAGATGATTTGTAAAGAAGAGTGATCAATAAAAAAGAAAAACAGAGAAACCACAGAAGTGATTTCTCTGTTTTGGTCCGAGTAGCGAGACTTGTAGGGCTGTGCCCTACAAATTTGCTTCGCAAATAACCCATTATGTTCGCCTTCGGCGAGGGAGTTCAAGTCTCGCCACATTCAAAATAAAAAGAAAAACAGAGAAACCACAGAAGTGATTTCTCTGTTTTGGTCCGAGTAGCGAGACTTGAACTCACGGCCTCTTGACCCCCAGTCAAGCGCGCTACCAACTGCGCCATACCCGGATAACCGAGGGATATAATATCACAACATCTCGGGTTTTGCAAGTCTTTTTTGAAAAATATGCAAATTTTGTTTCTGATTACTAAAAAAAGCTTTTCGAGAAAAGGATATTTAGCAATATTATGTATCAACAGTTTTTATTTCAATGCCCGTATAGTAGTGCTTGAGTATGCGGTCGTATGTATAGCCGTCGTTTGCAAAGCAGTTGGCTCCGTATTGGCTCATGCCCACGCCGTGTCCGTATCCTTTTACGCTGAAGGTAACGGTATCGTCGGTGGTTTTCACGGTAAAAACAGGGCTTCTCAGGGAAAAAGCTGTGCGGATTTGCTCGCCGGTATACGCCTTGCCGTTTACGGTTGCCTGCAAAACAGTACCTGATGGTGAGGTTTTTGTTATTTTAATCATATCCTTTGCCGACGTAACATCTTTTTCGTCCTTTGATAAGGTTTTTAGGCATTTGTTAAAGCCCTCGGTGTTGTAAGAAACTGTAGTTGCGTAGGTGTTGTTTGTTGTGTCACCGGGGCTTTCTCTGCTCACAAGGTAAGGTATGCTGCTTCCCCAGATGTTTTGTGAACTTTCGGTTTTACCGCAGGATACTGCATGAAAGGCTGCAACACACAGTCCGTCACCGTAAAACATTGCCTGTCCCTGCACCTGGAGTACGGAATTCTTTAGCTTTTCTTCGTATTTGTCGAAATCTGCGCCCCATTTTTCTCTGCGCTGTGCTTCGTCAATATATCCCTGGTGCAATTTTATATCATCGCTTATATGTGCTTCACCGTCAGCTGTTGAGGCTTTTTGCCTGAGCGCATTGGTGTAGCAGGCAACTGCCTGTGCCTTTATGGCTTCCGTGTTATAAGCCAGGGGCATTTCTGCAGCAACACTTCCGCACACATATTCAAACATATCCATTTCTACGCTTTTATTCTGTGCTGTTCTGAATACGGAAATGGTTTCACCCTGCGCCTGTGTTGTTGCAACGGGCATTGTTGTATCGGTGGTTGTAGGTGCTGTAGTGGCAGTCGGTGCTGATGTTTTTTTGACCATCAGTGCGGGGATGCATATCATTGCAATTGCTGACAGTATAATAAGAGTAATGTATTTTTTCATAATTCTTATCCTTTGCTTTATTGATGATTTTAGTTGACATTATCGCCATAATGTTATAGAATAATATGAATTATTGTTTAAAAGTATGACATCAGGATAGCAGTAAGGAGTGATAAGATGCATTCATACATAAAACCCGTTCCTGCTGAGGAATTTTCAGATCTTTGCAAAGAGCTTAAGGAATACAGTTCTGTGCCTGCAGAGTATTTTGACCGCTTTGAAGTTAAGCGTGGTTTACGCAATCGTGACGGCAGCGGTGTTATGGCAGGTCTTACCAAGGTTTGCTCCGTTGAAGGCTACTATATAGATGACGGTGAGCGTAAGCCTGTTGAAGGTAGGCTTACTTACCGCGGTATTGATATTAACGATATTGTTGACGGTTGTATCAGGGAGAACCGCTTCGGTTACGAGGAAACAGCATGGTTACTTCTTTTCGGTCATTTGCCCACAAAGGAGCAGCTTGAAAAATTCAAAAAAATTCTGGGTGAATCCCGTGAGCTTCCCGAGGATTTTATAGAAGATATGATAATGAAAGCTCCCTCACCCAACATTATGAACAAGCTTGAAAGGTCTGTGCTTTCGCTTTATTCTTATGACAGCAATCCCGACGATCTTTCTATTGAAAATGTTCTCAGACAGAGTATTCAGCTTATAGCACAGCTTCCCACAATAATGACTTATGCTTACCAGGTTAAAAGAAGGCATTATCTTAAAAAGAGTATGTACCTTCATCCTATTAAGCCGGAGCTTTCTACTGCTGAAACAATTCTTTATCACACCCGTTCTAACCGTAAGTTTACAGATGAAGAGGCAAAGCTTCTTGACATTTGCCTGATGCTCCACGCGGAGCACGGTGGCGGCAATAACTCGGCTTTTGCTACAAGGGTTCTTACCTCCAGCGGAACGGATACATACTCTGCAATTTCTGCAGGTATAGGTTCGCTTAAGGGTCCGCGTCACGGCGGTGCCAACATAAAGGTTACGGAAATGCTGGAATACCTTAAGCAGGATGTTGAGGATATTACCGATGCTGACCAGGTTGCGGAATTCCTCAAAAATGTTATCAGTAAAAAAGCAGGCGACGGCAGCGGTCTTGTATACGGTATGGGCCATGCGGTTTATACTCTCAGCGACCCGCGTCAGAAGATTCTTAAGCGCGAGGCTTTTAAGCTTGCCGAGGAAAAAGGCTTTGCAGATGAATTTAAAGCCCTTGACCTTATAGAAACACTTACTCCCGAGATTTTTGCATCGGAGCGTCACAACACCAAAAAAATCTGTGCAAATGTTGACCTTTACTCGGGTCTTATTTACCGTATGCTGGGCATACCGGAGGATTTATATACTCCATTGTTTGCTATTGCCCGTGTGGCAGGCTGGTCTGCTCACCGTATCGAGGAGCTTATTTCGGGTAACCGCGTTATAAGACCTGCTTATAAAAATATCTCTGTTCCTAAAGAGTATGCGTTTATTGATGAGCGTGTTTCTGACTTTAAGAACACCGCAGTATATGTACCTATTGAAGAAAGATAATCTTTCCCGAAAGGATTTTTATTATGAATAAACTTAAAGGTTCATCATCCTCAATCAAGATGAAATACTTGCTTTTCGTTTTTGCAACGGTTTTTCTCGTGTCATTACCCACACGAGTTTATCAGCTGCTTGCTTTGGTTAACACGGAAAACGGATTTTACGAAAACGGCGATATTACCGTTCCCGTTCTTTATGCAGTAATTTTTGTTTTCGTAATGTTGTTTATGGCGTTAAGCTATCTCAGTAAAGAGGTTCCTTCACCTAAGCTGCCCATGGGTAAAAATCCGATTTTGGGCGTAACATCGCTTGTTATGGTAGCGGGACTTATCTGGGATATTGTTGCTATTGAGAATCTTGTTGTGCCCAAAACAGGTGTTGATTTCAGTATGGGTATATTCACAAGTTTGCTTAAAGCAAATATACAAGATAATGGCGGAGTTTTGCTGGTATTGCAGTTTGTTTTTGCGATTTTTGCCATATTCTACTTCCTGGTGTTTGCCATAAGCCATCTCAACGGCAAGGGCTCCTATAAAGAGTTCAAGCTCCTGGCACTTTCACCCCTTTGCTGGTGTATCACCATGCTTATTTCCAGATTGATGAAGGCAGTAAGCTTTATTACTGTTTCTGAGCTTTTGTTTGAAATATTTATGCTGGTATTTGCAATGCTGTTCTTCCTTACATTTGCCCGCATTTCATCGGGCGTTTTTACAGAGGACAGTATGTGGGGCATATATGGTTACGGACTTTCCGCATGCCTTTTTGCAGGTCTTGTGACAATTCCCCGTATTGTTGCATTGTTCTCGGGTCTTGAGCCTGTGGACGGTCATGATTTCAGCTTTGCCCACCTTGCTCTGCTTGTTTTCGTGTTCTCATATATTATCGCATCCTTGGGCGTTGGCTTTAAGGATGGTATTTCCAACAGAAAAACCGTTACCGAAATTAACCTTCCTGATGAGGATATTGTTATTTCAAAGGGTGTTGGCAGTGCATTTATTGCAGAGGTTGACGGTGTGGAGGAGCCTGCAGAGGAAGCAACAGAGCTCTTTGAAGATGAAACCGTTTATGCTGATGAAAATCTGCTTGAGAAGGTTTCTGACAAGCGAGCAGAAAAAGCAAAAAATTTCTTTGAAGGCTTTGATGATGAGATTGAAGATGTAGAGCCCGAACAGATTGTTGCAGAAGAGTCTGTGGCAGAGATTGCTACGGAAGAGCCTGCAGAGGAGCTTGTGGCAGATGTTGTTACCGAAGAGCCTGCAGAGGAGCTTGTAGCAGAGATTGCTGCAGAAGAGCCTGCAGAAGAGTCTGCAGAGGAGCTTGTGGCAGAAATTGTTGCGGAAGAATCTGCAGACGATGTTATACAGGACTTTGAGGTGGAGATTGTTGAGGACGTACCACAGGAAATCAGCGAGCCCCAGCCTAAACAGGAAAAAGTCAAATTATCCTTCGGTAAGCGTAAAAAAGAGCTTGAACCCGAAACCATTAAACCTATTTCCCTTGCGGAAATGAGAAAAAATAAAGAGGAATAATTTGCTCTATGGGCAGGAGAAAATAAAATGTTTCTTTCCAATATGACAATGGCCGCCCAGCAGGTTTTGATACTGTATTTGATTGTTGCGGTCGGCTTTGCAGCCGACCGTTTGCATGTTTTCGGTGAATCAACTGCAAAGCGGTCCAATGATTTACTTTTTTATATTGTAACTCCGGCAGTAATGATACAATCGTTTATGAAAATGGAGTTCAAGCTTGAAACGGCAGGCGCATTTTTAATAGCCTTTTTGTGTATGAGCGGCACTTTGGCGGTGGCAAATCTCATTGCAGTTCCGTTTTTCAACAAAAACAGTGAGCACAGGGCGATTTTTAAGTATGCATCAGGCTACGGCAATATGGGGTATATGGCTTTGCCTCTTTGTCAGGCTATGCTGGGCAGCGAAGGTGTTTTTTATTGCTCTGCAGGTGTTGTTGCATTCAACATTCTTTCATTTACCCATGGCATATGGGTTATGACAAGGGATAAGGAAAAAACCTCTTTTGATTTTAAAAAGCTGTTTTTTAATCCGGGTGTTATTTCTGTGCTTATAGGAACACCGTTATTTATTTTCGGCATTGATTTACCGGATGTTGTGGATTCTGCAGTGGATTATGTTGCAAGCCTTAACACACCGCTTGCTATGATTTTCTTTGGAACATATATTGCAAACACCGACCTGAAAACAATGTTTAAGGTTAAGGAGAATTACCTTGTTGCATTACTTAAGCTTGTGGCAGTTCCGTTTATTATGCTGGTTGTTTTACGACTTTGCGGTGTGGCAGGCACTCTGCTGACTGCTTGCATTATATCTGCCTCAGTACCCAGTGCGAATAATACGGTTATGTTCTCTGCAAAGTATGGCAATGATACAGGCACAGCGTCAAAGGTCGTAACTTTTACATCGGTGCTTTCGGTGCTTACCATTCCTGTTATGGTGGCACTAAGCAAGGTGATTTGAATATTTTTGGAACGTGTAAAATAAAATATTGTAAATGAAGGCAAAATAATTTATAATAAAACTACAAGTTGTATGGAGTGATAATTATGAAGCTTGTTATCGGTATAGTCAACAGTGACGACGCAGGCGATTTGTTGGCTGAAATTACACAGGCATCCTTTCAGGCAACCAAGCTTTCCACATCCGGTGGTTTTCTCAAAATGGGAAATACAACCATCCTGGTAGGTGTTGACGATGATAAGGTTGATACTGTTATAGGTATTTTTAAAAATTGTTGCTCAAGAAGAACGCAAATGGTATCAACAACACCTCCGTTTATGGGCGAGGGCTTTATAAGTGCCGCACCTGTAGAGGTTACTATCGGCGGAGCAACCTTATTTGTTGTTGATGTGGAACAGTTTATGAAAATATGAGTGAACAAGTAATTTTTTCTGAAAAAGTATTATCGGGTCTTGACAATCTTTTTGCAGATGGCAGGTGTCCCCATGCACTGCTGATAGACGGAGCAGGTGAGCTTCAGCGAACAGCTCTGGCGCGCCTTGCCGCTAAAATGATAGTATGCAGTAACAAAGAACGCACACCGTGCGGTGCCTGCGAAAGCTGTCGCAAGGCAGATGAAAACATACATCCTGACATTATTACGGTAACAAAGCCTGATGACAAAAAGTTCTTTGTCAAGGCAGATATCAAAAAGATGGTTGCCGATGCATACCTTACACCCAATGATTCGGATAAAAAGGTGTATATAATATCTGAGGTTCAGCAAATGACCGAGGAAAGTCAGAACCTTTTATTGAAAATTCTTGAGGAACCTCCTGTTTATACAGCCTTTGTGCTTACATCACACACAGCCAATGCGGTAATAGGAACAGTTTTGTCAAGAGTATCACGTATACGGCTTGGTAAGAGTGTGGATGCAGAATACAGCGAAAAGGCTGTGCAGGTTGTCACAGCACTTTCAAGTGCAGTGAATTCCCCTTATGAATACGAAAAAATAAAAGCAACAGCCCCCCTTGACGGCAATAAAAAGCTGACAGTCGAGGTGCTGGAGCTGCTTATATCCGTCCTGCGTGATGCAATTGCGCTTAAAGCGGGCGGAGAGGTTCTTTCCGAACCATTCAAGGAGCAGAGCAACGCTCTTTCACAAAACAATTCTTTAAAAAAACTGCTTGATATGTACGATGTTGTCTGCGGAATTTACCATTCGGTGGATAATAATCCCAATTACACATTGCTTTCGGCAGTTCTTTGTGCAAGATTATAAAATAAACGGAGAAATTATATGGCAGAAGTAGTAGGAGTACGCTTTAAGGATAATGGTAAGGTGTACTATTTTGATCCTGATTCGAGGACTTATTCCAAGGGTGATAATGTTATAGTTGAAACTGTCCGCGGTATTGAATGCGGTCAGGTTGCAGCTGCAAACAACACAGTCAGCGATGAGGAGATTATACATCCTTTGAAAAAGGTTATCAGATCCGCAAACAAGGAGGATCTCAAGACGCTTGAAAGCAACCGCAAAAAAGAGGCAGAGGCTTTTGCTTTTTGTGAAGAAAAGGTTGAACAGTTAGGGCTTCTTATGAAGCTTGTTGAGGTAGAATGTACATTTGACGGCAGCAAAATTCTGTTCTATTTTACTGCTGATGACAGGGTTGATTTCAGAGAGCTTGTTAAAATCCTTGCCTCACAGTACAGAACCCGTATTGAAATGCGCCAGATAGGTGTGCGTGATGTTTCAAAAATGCTGGGTGGTCTCGGCATTTGCGGCAGACCATTCTGTTGTTCCCAGTTTTTGGATGATTTTCACCCTGTATCAATCAAAATGGCAAAGGAACAGGGTCTTTCTCTTAACCCCACCAAAATCAGCGGAACCTGTGGCAGACTGTTATGCTGCCTCAAGTATGAGCAGGATTCTTATGAGTACCTTAATAAGATTACTCCGCGTGTGGGTTCTGTAGTGGAAACCAAAGAGGGCAGGGGCACCGTAACCGAAAGTAATTTGCTTACAGGTAAGCTCAAGGTATGTCTTGACAGACGCCCCGAAGCATTACCTGCAGAATATAACCGCAAGGAAGTTAAGCTTGTGCGCAAACCCAAAGCAAGTCCCGAATCTGAATTTGAGTCAGATTTGGTAGAATAAACATATTTTTGGGGTAAAAAATATACAATTTATCTATTGATTTATTAAAAATATGTGCTACAATAAAACAAAAAAAGCAAGGAGGTAACGCAAATGGCATACAAAATTACTGACGCTTGCATTTCATGCGGCGCTTGTGCAGCTGACTGCCCCGTTGAGGCAATCTCTGAGGGTGACGGCATCTATGTAATCGACGCAGATGCTTGCATCGATTGTGGTGCTTGTGCAGGTTCTTGCCCTGTAGGTGCTCCTGTTGAAGACTAATTAATATGTCTTTATTCTCCGCCTTCTTCGGAAGGCGTTTTTTTTATTTAATAATATTGTAAATTTTTTTATAAACTATTTGTTTTTGTATAATTATATGTTATAATAAAGCGATTATGGATAGGTGCCGCTAAATTTGAGAGGTGTTTTAAATGGCAATGAAGAAATTTCTTGATATTACTGATTTTTCCAGGGAAGAATTGCGCGAAACTCTTAATCAGATTACTTACATAAAAGAAAACCGCAGCATCTATGCAAATGAACTTTCGGGCAAAACAGTTGCAGCGGCATTTTGCGGTAAATCTCAGTTTGCGAAGGGTGCTTTCCACGCGGCAGCGGCGCAGATGGGTGGCACGGTTATTCCTTTTGAAGCTGACGAAGGAATTACCCTTAAGGATAAAATCACACAAATGTCTGCTTGCGGTGATGTTATTGTTATTGAGCATCCCCTTAAGGGTGCATCAAGGGCTGCATCCCTGTACGCTACAGTACCTGTGATTAATGCAGGTGACGGCGGCAGGGCATTTCCCGTAAGAACTCTTGCGGATATTGCCCAGGTGTGGACAGATAAAAAGCATGTATCAAATATGAAAATAGGCTTTTTGGGTGACTTCAGCGACAACGCTTGTGTTAAAGGCTTGCTCCAGTGCCTTAACCTTTACAAGGGAAATGAATTTTACTTTATTTCCGTAAACGGCAAGGCCCTGAATAAGGATTATATTGCCCTTATGGATAAGCGTGAAAAGCCTTTCGTGGTTTTTGACAATCTTTTTGATATTCTGCCCGAGCTTGACGTTCTTTATTTAACACAGGTAACCAAGGCATCCTTTGACAGCGAGATAATGTACGAAGCCCGCAAGCACAACTTTACCCTTGATGAAAGACTGCTGATGACCGCCAAGCCTGACTTGCTGGTTATGCATCCGTTCCCCAGGGGGGAGGAGCTTGATGATTCTGTTGATTCTGACCCCAGGGCAGGCTATTTCAGAGGGCAGGATATGTTCATTACAGCCTGCAAAGCGGCGTATATCAAAACCGTGTCACAAAAAATCGGCAGAAACAACACTCCCGAGTGGGAGGAGCCCACACACCAATGCTGTTGCGGTAAGGCAGATTGCATAACCTCGGTTGAGGATTATCTGCCGCCTCTTTTCAGGCAGACCTCTGACGGCAGGCTTATTTGCAAATATTGCAACGGAGAGTTAAGTGCCGATGAGTAAAAGTGTGCTTATAATCAAAGGCTCGGCAAGAAAAGATGGTTACACTAACAGATTGTGCGACGAAATCTGTGGATTTTTTGACGGCTGTAATGTGACTGTGTTTGATGCTTACGCTCACGGAATTCTGCCTTGTACAGGCTGTAACATCTGTGAAAAAACCGGTAAATGCGTGAATAACGACTTGGAGGATTTCTTCGAGCGATTCGAAAATACGGATATTATTATTTTTGCGAGTCCCGTTTACAACGGAACATTTACCTCCCCCGTCAAAGCCCTTATGGACAGGTTCCAGGTTTATTACACAGGGTTTTATGCTAAAGGTAAGGTACAGCAGATAAAAAAACGTCGTAGGGCGTATCTTATTACCGCAGCCGGCAGAGATGGAGAAAAGGCATTTTCGTATATGCAGAGTCAACTGAAGTGTGCCTGCAGTATATTGAATATTGAGTTAGTACAATCCTTTTTGTGTCCTTTTACGGATACTGAGCCCCATTTTGAAAAGGCTCTCAGTGATATTTTAAGGAGTTTGCATAATGAAAAAACGCAAAACTAAAATTACGGCATTGGTGGTTTGCCTTGCGGTGCTTTTCGGCGCCTTGTGTGCAGGTGTAATTGCCGTGTCGGTGAATAACGGCTTGTTTAAAAACAATACGCCCACGTACATAAAATTAGGCACCGAGCTTACGGGTATTATCAGAAGCTCTGACGATTACGAGGCATATATGTTTGACGTGGAGGAGCCGGGCACACTTGTTCTCAGGCTTAATCACGAGGATTTCCTTGACTCCACAAAATCAGGCTGGACCCTTACACTTTACAGAGTTTTTGAAGGTGAGGAGACCACATACCACGAGGTGGCTTATTTTGAGTCGTTTTGGAGTGATATGACCTCCGATTGGGGCGAAACAGGTCTTGATAAAGGTACATATCTGCTTATGGTAAATCCGGGTATGTATTTCCTTTCAAGCGAGTATACTCTGTCAACAATATTCACGCCCACAGATACCTTTGAGCGCGAGCCTAACGATAATAAGGATATGAGCACATTGTTGCAGGTAGGCTACGGTAGGTACGGTGTTTCTTCTCGTCGTGAGGAGGGCACGGATATGGACTGGTATGCCTTTGATCTTACAGAGGACAGCTGCATAAATATTGCATTTACTCACTCTGACGAAACCTTCCCTCAAGTAGGTTGGACAGTTACACTCTATAACGAAAATGACGATAAGGTAACCCAGTTTACATCCCGTCTTACAGATGTGGTTATAAAAACGGGTGCAATAGGTCTTAAATCCGGCAGATACTACGTTTCGGTTGAGGCACAGACAGAGCTGTGCAAAACATATACCCTTGTTGTCGGTGCCGACAAGGCAGTTAATCACGAGTTTGAGCTTAACGATACTCCTGAAACTGCAATTGATCTGCCCTTGAACTTTGAAATAAGTGGCAGCCTTGCAGACAGACTGTTGAGTCTTGATAAGGACTATTATAAATTTACTGTGGAAGATGAAGGATACGTTGATTTCACATTCAGCCACGAGCTCCAGGACGGCAACAAAAACGGCTGGAACATCAGAATCTTCAAACCCCTTGAGGACGGTACATATTATGAAATTGTCAGAAAGGTTTCCAAGTGGAATGAAGAAGGCATAAAGATTGAAAATCTGGGTCTGTCACCGGGTGATTATTATGTTTGCATTGATGGTGACTCTATGTCGTACAACTCCGCAACCTATTCCTGCAAATGGCAGTTTACGGCAGATACCGTGTTTGAGAGTGAGCCTAACAGCACTATGGAAAGTGCAGATGCAATTGATGTACGCACATATTACTATGGTGCAATTATCTCATCCGATGTAACATATGATGAGGATTATTACAAATTCACTCTGGATTCGGACTCTAGCGTTTGCCTTGAATTCGGTCACGAAAGATTGACAGGCAGTAACACCTGTTGGAATGCAAGTATTGTTAATGAACAGGGCAAGGTTATGTGCTCGCTCAGGTCAGCACTCAACGAAGGTCTTGTAACAACTGCAGTAACACAGCTTCCTGCAGGAACCTACTATGTCAAGGTTGAGACAGGTATGTACGGTTCTGAGATTCCCTATTATTTCAAAGTGGTGAAATAATATGAGATTAAATAAAATAACGGCAGTTCTGCTTTGTGCGGTGCTACTCCTGCTTGCAGGCTGTGCGCCGTCGGCAGACCGCGGTAACAACAGTATTATTGCTGCATCTTTTTATCCTGTATATGTTTTTACCCTGAACCTTACAGATGGTATTGAAGGATTAGATGTGCAATGTATGGCAGAGCAGACGGTTGGCTGTCTGCACGATTATACCCTTACTGCCAAGGATGCCAAGCTGTTGAACGATGCTACGGTGATAGTTTTAAACGGTGCAGGGATGGAAGCCTTTGCAGGCGACCTGGCTGAAACAGCAGAGGGAGTAAAAATCATAGACTCCTCACAGGGAGTAGATTTACTGTGTGCTCATGGGGAACACGAGGACGAGGAGGATGTGTCCGATGCACATTCTCACCACCACACAGAAAATGCCCATATATGGATGTCTGTGGAAAATGCAAAAAAACAGGTGCAGAACATAAAAAACGGCCTTGCTGAAGCTTATCCTCAGCACAAAGCACAGCTTGATAAAAATTGTAGCCTGTACCTTGCAAGACTTGATGAATTAAAAAATGAAATGACAGCTGCATCAAAGCAGCTTCAGGGTAAGCACGTTGTGACCTTCCATAATGCCTATGCTTATCTTGCACGGGATATGGGCTTTCATATAGTAACAACAATTGAAAGTGATGACGGTGCGGAGCCCTCTGCAAAAAGGCTGGCGGAGCTGTCAACACAAATCCGGGAAACCGATGTTAAAGCATTGTTTACAGAACCCGGGTATGAGGGTAGCGCGGCAACTATCCTGTCCGCGGAGACAGGCGTGGGTATATATATCATTAACCCTGTGCTTAAGGGCGAAAAAGGAAAAACTGCTTACGAGGATATAATGCGCGAGAATTTAAAAATTATTTTAAAGGCGGTGAAGTAAATGGCATCTGAGAACGGTTGCGGTCTCTGTAAAATATGGGTCAAAAACATAAGCGTGAAAAGAGGCGGCGAGGTTCTGCTTTCGGATGTTTCATTTCACCTTCATTGCGGTGAGCTTACAGCACTTATCGGTGTTAACGGTGCAGGGAAAACTACTCTTCTTAAGTCTATTCTTGGTGAAATACGCCACGAGGGTGATGTTACCTTTGAATCTCACCATGGCGATAAATTAAGTAAGATTACCATAGGCTATGTGCCACAGCACCTGGATTTCGACAAATCTGCCCCTGTAAGCGTTGAGGATTTTTTGCTTGTGGGCAGAACACAGTCGCCTGTCTGCTTCAGTCGTAAAAAGAAGCTGTCGCGTGATTTGGATAAGGCGCTGGAATCTGTGGGCTGTCTTGAACTTAAAAACAGAAAATTGGGCGAGCTTTCAGGCGGCGAGCTTCAGAGAGTTATGCTTGTAAATGCACTTCATCCGTTGCCTGAGCTGCTTATACTCGATGAACCTGTTTCAGGTGTCGATGCAACCGGAAGTGAGCAATTCTACAAGGTAATAATGAACCTTAAAAAGAATTACCATATGGCAATTGCCATTGTTTCTCACGATTTGGGTATAGTCAGGGAATATGCCGATAATGTGGTGCTTATCAATAAAACGGTGCTCAAAAGCGGTTCTGTGGAAGAGGTTTTTGAGTCGCCTGAGTTTAACAGGGCGTTTTTCAGCGTGCCGGAAAGGTGCGGTGAATAATGAACGGAATTTACAATTTTATCTCAGTAACACTTCCCTTTGCGTGGACTGATTATAAGTTTATGGTCAATGCCCTGATTGCGGTTATGCTTATTGCCCCTCTTATGGGTATATTAGGCACAATGGCTGTCAACAACAGAATGGCGTTTTTCTCAGATGCTTTAGGTCACAGCGCTTTTACGGGCATAGCATTGGGTGTCCTGCTGGGTATAAAAAATGAGCTTGTTTCGCTTATTGCTTTCGGTGTTTTTATAGCGTTGGTAATAACCCGCGTGAAAAACAAGGGGAATACATCCTCAGATACGGTTATAAGTGTTTTTTCATCGGGCAGTGTGGCAGTCGGCTTGTTGGTGCTTTCCTACGGCGGCAGCTTTTCAAAATACAACTCCTACCTTGTAGGTGACATACTGAGCATTACTAAAGGTGAAATATTTACTTTGTTTATAACGCTTGTGTGCGTAATTGTAATATGGGCGTTCATATATAACAAGCTTCTGGTTATCTCCGTCAATAAGGAATTGGCGGCAAGCAGAGGTATAAAAACCAATCTTTACGAAAATATTTTTGTGGCAGTTGTAGCGGTGGTTGTAATGCTTTCCATAAAATGGGTCGGCATTTTGCTGATTAACTCATTGCTTATATTACCTGCTGCCTCAGCAAGAAATCTGGCAAAGAATTCAAGGCAATATCTTGTTGCCTCTGTTGTAATATCACTTCTGGGAGCTGTTTCGGGACTGCTTGTTTCCTTTTATGCAGATACCTCGGCAGGCGCTACGATAGTTACAATTCTTACAGCAGTATTCTTTGTAACTTACTTTATCGGTTCAAGAAAAAAATAATCCCGAAAGGAATGTATATAAATGTTATTTTCTCAGGATATCGGCGTGGATTTAGGCACGGCAAACACATTGGTTTTTGTTAAAGGTAAGGGTATTGTTATCAGGGAGCCCTCAGTTGTGGCTGTTGATGAAAGAACAAACCCTAAAACTGTTGTTGCAGTTGGTGCGGATGCCAAAAGAATGATTGGCAGAACACCGGGTTCAATTACTGCAGTAAGACCTATCAAGGATGGTGTTATTGCAGACTTTGATATGACTGCAGATATGCTTAAGGCATTTATTAAACGTGCTATCAGCAGTTCACCCTTCAACAGGGCAAGGGTTATGATATGTATTCCCTCAGGCGTTACCGAGGTTGAGCGCAGGGCTGTGCATGATGCGGCAAAAAGTGCCGGTGCAAGGTATGTCAGCCTTATTGAGGAGCCTATGGCAGCGGCTATCGGTGCAGGTCTGCCCGTTCTTGAAGCAACAGGCAGTATGATTGTGGATATCGGTGGCGGTACATCTGAGGTTGCTGTTATATCCCTTGGTGATATCGTTACCTCCAAATCGGTAAGGGTTGCCGGCGACAATTTTGACGATGCAATCATATCTTATGTAAAAAGAACCTTTAACCTGCTTATAGGTGAGCGTTCAGCTGAAGATATTAAGCTTAAATTGGGCTCTGCATATCCCTATGAGGGCGAGGCAGCCATGGAGATTAAGGGCAGAAACCTTATCGATGGCTTACCTAAGTCTGTTGAAATTACAAGCGAGCAGGTTCGACAGGCACTTGCAGACCCTGTTGATGAAATTCTTGATTCAATCCGCTATACTCTGGACAGAACTCCACCTGAGCTTGCCGCAGATATTATTGAAAGAGGTATTACTCTTACAGGTGGCGGAGCTCTTCTCAGAGGTCTTGATAAGCTTATTGCGGCAGAAACAGGTATGCCTGTTAAGGTTGCGGAAAATCCCCTTGACTGTGTTGTTAATGGCACAGGTATATGCCTTGAAAAGGATTTGTTGGGATTCAACGATAAATAATAAAAATTTTGGTAATGTTACGTAAAGGGCTGAAATAATGAAAAGATTTTTGCGTAGCGGTAGTTTTAAAACACTGGTTGTAATAGCCATTGTGGTTTTGTTGGGTGTTTTGTGTGCGGCTGTCAGCCGTAACGCTTCATCACCTTTTACGACTGCCGTGGGAACTTTGTTTTCGCCGTTGCAAAGGCTGTCGGCGTATATAGCAGAAAATTTAAACGATGTTGAAGCATCCTTTGAATCTTCCATAATATACAGGGCGGAGAATGCTGAGCTTCAGCAGGAGCTGCAGGAGTACCGCAAAAAATTGGCGGAGTATGATGAGCTTAAAAAGAAAGTTGATGCCTATGAGGAGTTTTACGGAGTAAAGCAAAAAAATCAGGATTTTGAGTTTTGCTACGGCGCTGTAATATCCCGTGATGCGGCAGATGTTTATGATTCTTTTGTGCTTGATACAGGCTCGGGTGACGGTGTAGAGGTTGGCGATCCTGTAATATACGGTGAGTATGTTGTGGGAATTGTCAAAAAGGTTAATTATTCATCCTGCGTTGTATACTCCGTCCTTGACCCAAGGGTTAACATAGGCGCTTATGAGTCAGGTACCAGGGAGTACGGCTATATAAGCGGTGATGAGAGCCTTTATAATTCAGGCTTATGCAAGCTTGCAGGTCTGGATTCATCCACATCTGTTGTGGGTGGGGGTATTGTCTGCACTTCAGGCGCGGGCGGAGTTTTCCCCAACGGACTTATTATCGGAGAGGTTGTTGCCGTAAAGAGTGATGATGTTTCCGCAGGCTATTATGCAGAGGTAAAGCCCTTTGCACAGTATAATGAAATAACCGATGTTTTCGTTATAACCTCCTTTGACGGTCAGGGTGAGGGCGAAATAAAGAATTAATATTATTGAAAAGAGGTGACACCCTTGCGGTACGATAATAACAAAAATAAATACATACGCTATGCCATATACGGGATTACTGTTGTTATAACCGTACTGTTGCAGAATTCTCCGGGTGCTTTTCCGGAAATTTTCGGCGCAAGGGCTTTTGTCACAATACCGCTGTGTATTGCCGTTGCGATGCACGAGCGTGAAATTACTGCCGCGGTTTTTGGTGCGGCTACAGGCGTTTTGCTTGATGTTTGCACAGCTAATGATGGGTTTAATTCCGTTGTGTTGATGCTGCTTGCGGCAGTTTGCAGTTTACTTATAAGTCACTTTATGCAGAATAATGCGGTAACGGCACTTGTACTGAATGCAGGAGCCATAGGCATTTACAGTGAGCTTTATGTGGTTGTGAACCTTGTCTTAAGTGGTGCCGGTGTTTCCTTGAAGCAGTTTGCTGTATTTTATTTACCGTCGATTATATACACCATGGTGTTTGTTCCTGTTTATTACCACCTTGTTAAATGGTTCTATTCGAAATCTGCAGCGGGTGTGTGAATACAAAGGGTAAAATAACTGACAAGCAGGTATAAAAATGTCTATTGAAATACGAAAAAAAAGAATAGTTTCCGGTCTCATCATAATAGCGGCGGCTTTCGTTTTGCTGATGGGTGCCCTTGTTAAAACACAGCTGATTGACGGCGATGAGTATAAGGCGGCGGCAAAGAGTCTGTCTGTATCATCAAGCACCGTAAAGGCTTCACGTGGTGAAATTCTGGATTGTAACGGCAACCCCCTTGTTGTAAACAGGCAGGGTAATTCTGTTGTGTTTAAATATTCGGAGTTCCCCGAGGCTAAAAACCAGCAGGATAGAAATGCACTGATATATTCTCTTATAAAACTTTTTGAATCAAAAAATCTTGAGTGGATTGACAGACTTCCTATAGTATATAAGGATAACAAGCTGGTTGTTGACGAAAACAAGAGCAGCGAGTTTTCATATATGGTATCCGAAAGTATGCTGGAGCTGGAGAAGGGGGAGATTTCAACCCCTGATGAGTGTCTTGATGCACTTATTGAACGCTACGGTCTGTCGGATTACAACAGGGCAGATGCCAGAAAAATCGCTTCTGTTTGCTTTGGTATGAAGTATCTGTCATTTTCTGTTGTGTCACCGTATACTTTTGCAGAGGATGTACCCACAGAGGTTGTATCAATCATTAAGGAAATGGATGAGACATACCCCGGTGTGGAAGCAGACAGCGTAAGCTACCGGGAATACGGTGACCGTGAAAGCTTTTCTCACCTTTTGGGCGTGATAGGCTCAATCAGTTCGGAGGAGTATAAGAGAGAAAGCGTCAGACTGGATGAAAAGCTTAATGATGATTCATTGACAGCATCAGAAATAACAACGCTGAAAAATAACGCTTATGCCTTGGATGACACATACGGCAAAAGCGGTATTGAGGCTGCTATGGAGCAGTACCTAAGGGGAACAAACGGTATAAAAACGACTGTTACGGCATCTGACGGTAAGGTTACCGAGGATTATCAGATAAAGCCTGTGCAGGGTAATACCGTTGTTACCACTATCGACGCAGGTATGCAGAAGGTTGCTAAAGAAGCACTTGAATATATGCTTGTGGACAACAGGAAGTCGTTCCAATTTGATACTGCAGGAGCCATTGTGGTTCTGGATTGCAATACAGGTGCGGTTCTTGCGGCGGTCAGCTTACCCACATACGATATAACCACATACTACAAGGACTATAACAAGCTTGTAAACGATAACAACAGCCCGTTATGGAACCGCGCTTTCCAGAGCGCCTATGCTCCCGGTTCCACAATGAAGCCTGCAATTTCCCTTGCAGGACTTGAAGAGGGTATAATCAATATTAACAGCACCTATAACTGTAACAGATATTTCCGGATAGAGGACAGGACCTTTGCCTGTCTTTCTACCCATGGCAGCATAAATGTTACAACGGCGCTCCAGGAGTCCTGCAATATTTTCTACTATGAGCTGGGTAGAGAACTGGGTATTGACAAGATGAATAAATACTGCAATTTGTTGGGTCTTGGTCAAACTACGGGTATTGAGTTGCCGGAGGCGGCAGGTATGCTGGCAGGTGTAGCCAATAAGGAGGCTATGGGTCAGGTATGGAACCCCGGTGATACAGTGCAGGCGGCAATCGGTCAGTCAGATAACCTGTTTACACCAATTCAGCTTGCAAACTATGCCGCAACAATTGCAAACGGCGGCACAAGGTACAAGCCCTATATTATAAAATCTGTTTTATCATCAGATATGTCCGAGGTCGTTTATGAAACTCAGCCAACAGTTCTGAATACGCTTAATGTCAGCGATAAGAGTCTTGCTATTGTAAAGCAGGGTATGCTGCAGGTTGTGCAGGACAGCTGTTGGACACACTACAAAAACTGCGTTGTTACCGTTGCAGGCAAAACAGGTACATCACAGCTTAAACGTACCACAGAAAGCGGTGTTACAATGGAGTGCAACAACGGCTTCTTCATTTCTTTTGCACCATACGATAATCCTGAAATTGCTGTTGCGGTTGTTGCAGAAAACGCACAGAACGGTTCTAAAACATCTCAGGCGGCAGTTCCTGTATACAACTACTATTTCGGGCAGAAAACAAATGTTGATACTGCCCTGGTACCTAACACGCTTATAGGGTGATGGAATGAAAATAATTACAGTAGCCTCAGCCAAGGGAGGCGTAGGAAAATCAACATTTTGTTGTGGTGTGGGTAAAATGCTTTCGCTACATTCGCAGAGAGTGTTGCTTGTTGATATGGATATCGGTGTAAGAAGTCTGGATATCCTTTTGGGTGTTGCAGAAAAAACCGTTTATAATTGGGGCGATGTGCTCAAAGGCAATTGTGAGTACCGCAAATCCGTTATTGAAGTATCTAATGGTTTGTTCCTTCTGCCTGCACCTATTGACTTTGATGAGTCTTACACAGTAGACTCATTCAGAGCAATGCTTGTAAATTTTGAAAAAGATTTTGATTATATTATACTGGATGCACCTGCAGGTCTTGAAAGCGGTTTCAGGCTTTGCGGCGGTGTATCGGATTGTTGTGTTATAATGTCAACGCCTGACCCTGTAAGCATACGTGCGGCAACCTATGCGGCACAGAGTATGCGTGCTATGGGAATCAGTAATATCAGGCTTGTTGTGAATAAATTCAACAAAAAGCTTCACAAGAATATAAATGTGGATGATTTTATTGATACTGTAGGTGCTCGCTTTTTGGGTGTGATTCCTGAAAGCGATGAGGTATATCGCTCCGTAAACGGTGAAAAAATACCGTACAGCAGTAAGGGGAATCAGGCCTTTTTACGTATTTCACAAAGGCTTGCAGGTCAAAATATTCCTTTCAGAGTGAAAAATTTGTAAGAATTAATTGACTTTTAAGGTGATTGATGTATAATAGTCTTGCTCGAAGAAAAGTAGCTACACTTCGCGCCGAAAATAAAACAGGGGTGCTGGCGGACGCCGGCTGAGATAGAAAACAGCCCTTTTCTGACCCTAATAACCTGATGCGGATAATGCCGCCGTAGGAAAAATATTCTTTACGAGAGAACTCTCCCTATGGCTGTGTTACCGCCGTAGGGAGATTTTAATTCGGAGGAATATTTATGAAAGAACTTACTAAAAAGCAAAAAATAAGACGTGTTGCCGAAAGCGCGGTTATGCTGGCACTTGCCACGGTGTTGTCGGAGCTTGCGGTTTTTAAGCTGCCCTACGGAGGCAGTGTAACACTTTTCAGTCAGGTGCCGATGATTGCCGTATCATACCGTTACGGTATAAAGTGGGGAGCATTTTCAGGTATAGTAATGGGTCTGGTGCAGATGCTTTTCGGACTTGGCAACTTTTCATATGTCAGCGGAATAGTGGCATACCTTATACTCATTTTTGCAGATTACGTTATTGCATTCGGATGTTTGGGTCTGGGCGGAATGTTCAGAGAAAAGGTGAAGAATCCTGCAGCCTCCCTGGCCTTGGGCGGCGCAGTTGTCAGCGTAATAAGATTTGTCTGCCATTTTATAAGCGGTGTCACAATATGGGGTGATTATTCAGGCGGTGCTGTAAGTGCTGTGTGGTATTCACTTACATATAATGCAAGCTATATGGTTCCTGAGCTTATTATCACCGTGATTGGCTGTGGTGTTATTGGTTGTATGTTTGACCTTTCATCGCCCGAAATAAAGGTAAGAAAAAGGCAAAAACAATAAAATATAGTAAATAATTTGTAAACCTCCTTAAGATAACCATAAAACTATTTGAATTTTTATGAGAATAGTGGTAGAATGAAATGGTATATCTGAAAGGAGGTTTCTTCTTTATGGACGAAAAAGATTTGGAGCTTCAAAAAACTGATACAGATTCCGTGGCAGATAATACAGAGCTACAGGAAAAAGCCGCCCAAAAATTCAGCGGTGAAAAAACATATAAAAAAACAGAGCTTGATGAAGAGCTGGAGCGTCTTGCACAGACCTTCCGTGATGAGCTGAAAAAAGCACAGGAAACTGAGGGTGAAGAGTATTTTGAAGAGGTTGTTCCTGCAGAGGATCTTTGTGAATGCTGCGGTGAAAACCCAAAGGATACATCCTTCGGCAAGGATTATCAGTATTGTGCTCAATGCCGTGATGCAATGAAGCGCTATCCCGTAAGCTGGTATAATGTTGTTATTGCAATTGTTACTTTAATTCTTTCTGTTGTTTCCGTTGCTACATTCTTGGGTGATTTTGACGGTTACTATGCTGCATATAAGGCTAAGGCTGCTGTCTCAGAGCGTAAAATGACAACGGCAATCTCCTTCTATGAGGAAGCAATCGGCTTTTTCGACGAGGAGGATATCAATGCAAAGGGCTTGCGCCTTGATTGTGCCGATGCTATTTACGAAACCATGCCTTACGGTGTATCATCTATGGATAAAATATCAGACCTTATATCTGATGCAATTACTGATTTTGAATCCCGTTTACCGATATACAAAACCTATGTTGATATGCGCGATGAGGTAATGGTCCTTTACGGCACAATGCAGAAGTTTTATGTTGTGGTAAATAATGCGGAATATTCTGATTACACCGATGATAAGGTTTATGAAAAGGCAATGACTGCAATTGGTCAGATTCTTGATGAACAAATTGAGGTTAAGTCAATTGACGGTCAGACAAAGAACAAATATCCCGCAGACGAGGCGGTTGTCCGTTTTTGTCAGTTTATGTATGCATATACCGCCGGCAAGCACGAAGAATCATACCGATATATGCGCCAGGTGTATGCGGTTAAGCCGGAGTATTTGTGGCTGTATGCCTATGAGCTTGGCCTTGTTGAATCCCAGACAGGGGAAGTGAAGGAGGCAAAGCGCCTTGCAGAGGCTATGTATAACAACAATATTGAAGACTATAGTCCGTATTGCGTTTATGCATCTGCCGAGCGATTGTCCGGCAATTTTGACAAGGCGATAGAATGGACGGATAAGGGTATTAAAAATGTACCCGGCAGCTCTGAAATTCTGCGTCATAAGGGTATGACACTTGCCGCAAAGGGCGAGTATGAGCAAGCTAAAGCTGTTCTTGAAGACGCAAATAAAATTGAAGAGAACGGATTACTCAGTATTACCCTGCTTGTTATTGAAAATGAACTTGGTAATGCGGATTCCGTAAAGGAAATCACGGATTACCTTGAGGAACAGGGTGTGGAAATTCCCGAGCGTGCGAAGTCCTGCCTTGAGGGTAAGATAACTATTAAAGAATTGTTTGCGGAAGGAACAGGTGATATTGAATGACAACATTATATGTAGTTACAAGAGTGCTCACCTTTTTCGGTACATATCTGAGGACCTTCTGGGAGCATCTGGTATGCAGACTTTGTAAAATTCCTGCAGAGGATATAAGAGCGTTTAAAAATGACGAGCTCTGCGGTCATGTGGAGCACGAGCTTATCAATAAAACAAGCCACGCTTTTCTTATGTGCTGGTTGCCCTTTACTCTGAACTTTGCGCTGGGATGTATGTTTTTGCTTACAGGCGCCTTCAGGGTGTTCTATATAGGACATACGGCATCGCTTACAGGCATTGGTGTGCTGTGGTTGGGCTTTTCGTGCCTTGCAAACTGTGCCCCTTCCTTTGAGGATATGCTTGCTTTAAAGGATTGTATTTATGGCGGAGATAACAAAGCACTTAAGATAATCCTTGCCCCCTTCTTTGGTGTGGTATGTGCTATGGCTTGTCTGGAAAAATATTCTCTTACATTTGTGTTATCTGTGCTTTTCAGTATTGTTTTTCCAAATGTGGTTACGGTTGTTTTTCCTCTTTTGTATAGCTTTCATGCAATGTTTGAATAAAAAAACTCTGTCAGTCCGTTGGGGCTGACAGAGCTTTTTTACATTATATTTTCATATAGTTGAATTTCATTTTCTGCAAATTCGGCAACAATTCCGTTCCTGTGCTCTGTTGAGAGTATGGGGATTTTTGCTGTCATTGTCAGATTCCATTTAACATTGGTGTAGATTTTACCGATATAATTGGTGCAAATTGCAATTTCGGGAGTCAGAGCCTTAAGGAAGTCGGCTGAGGAAGAACCGAAATACCCGTGGTGACCTATTTTCAAAAGGTCTGCGTGTCCTATTTCGTTTGCATAAATTCCCTCAAGACCCGAATCGCTTGTAAAATCTGCTGCCAGAAAAGCAGATTTATTACCCTTTTGCAGTTTTATACCTATACTGTTTGCATTGTCGCCCTTTTCCTTGAGCTGTTCGGGTGTAACCGTATTAAAAAACTGTGCGGTAAAGTCACCAAACTCAAAGGGTTGGGAGGGAATATTGTGTACAACGGGTATTTTTTTGCTGTTTAAGGCGAGCATTATTTCATCGTATATACCCTTGTTTCCCCAGGCCTCACTTTCAGTTTCTGTAAAGCTCTGATGGGTGTACTCTTTGATATACGCCTTACCGATTATTATGCTGTCATCATTAATGATTTCCGTAAAGTTTCCTGAATGGTCATAGTGCATATGAGTTGCGACAATAAAGTCCAGGTGAACTATGCCGTTTTCATCTGTACAGATTTTTTTAATGTAGCTTAAAACCTCATCGCGGAATCCTTTGTATTCTGTTTTTCGTCGTGGATTTTCGTTACCTTCGCCTGAATCTACCAGGGCAAATCTGCCGTTGCTTTCAATCAGTATGCAGTCGGAGTTCGCGGTATTAAGAAAATGTATTTTGTCTGCAGTTGTTGATTTTTGGTGGGTGTAAGCTGTTATGGATAAATCGTCGACATATTTGTTGGCAAGTGCCACAGTGATTATGTCAAGCACAAAAACAGAAAGCATAATTGATGTTACGACCCATGTTGCAACAACACGTGCTATCTTCTTTTTTCTTTCGGATGTCATGCTTTTGCCCCCTTTCTGTGGCTTAGGAAGTCTGCCGTAAGCCAAACTGCAATGCAGAAAATAACTGCGAAGAAAACAGGGAGAATTACAAAGGAAACACTGCAAAGGATCATAAATAAAAGTTTAATCACACTTTTTTCTTTAAATGTGGCGGAAAGGGGCTTGAAAGGTGTGTGCTGCCACGCGGAAACTATAAGCATTGCACCTGCACAGGGCAAAGGAAGTCTTTGTATAAGTGACGGGCAAAGCAATATAATAACTGACGGAACAACAGCGCTCACAAGAGGGGCAATACCGCTAAAGTGTCTTGAATTACACGAGGTTACAGGTAATGAGCCGTAGAAGCCTCCTGCTTTTTTCTGCGGGGAGCTTTGCAGCAGCATATACAAAATAAAGCCTGTGGCAACGCCTGTTGTAAGTATTCCGTATATTACGGAAGAATTGTTGATGCTGAACGTCAAATCAGAACAGACAATGCCTGAATATTCGTTTGTGGTTGTGTATAAGGGGTTGGGGTTTAATATCAGATTAAGCACAAAGGGAATAAAAACAGTAATAAACTCCGGGGGGATAATATTCTTCAGCTTACGGAATTTGAACGGATAGGTTATCATTGTAAAAAGTGTGATTGTTCCGTACAAAAGCCCCCTGAAATCGGGGTGAAAGCCCAGAGAACGGTAAGATTTCAACATTTCAAGCGGTGTGAAGCCACGGGCGCCGATGCCGAAATATGTGTTTGTAAAAAGAATGGTGGCACACAGAGCGAGTCCCACAAAGCATCCTCCCGTAATAAAATCGGGCACTTTTTTGTGCTTGGAGATTTTACCCAGTGCAAAAGAAAAAAGTCCGCCTATTACAAGGCTTATAACTGCGCCTGCAAATGTGTTGAACTGAAGTAAAAAGAAAAAGATTACTGCAAAAAGGGGAGAGGGTGCGTAAATAAACTCTTTTTTTACGGAAAAAAGGGTGTACAGCAAAATGCAAATTAACGCAACAACAATGCCTTGGTTAAGTGTGGCACAAAGGCATAGGGCATAAGCGCTCAATACACCGGCCGCAGTTAAACCAAAGCACGCTTGCTTTGCTGAGTTTTGTAAGTTGATTTTTGACATAACAACACCATTTGCAGTAAGTTTTGTATTATTTTACAGCATTTATTCAAAATAAACAATATAAAACCGTAAGTTTTTGAATTATATTATTTTCATTTCAATTAAAAATGTTGACATTTTCTTTAAGTTATTCTATAATAATGTGGACTAAATGCGAAAAAGGAATGGAGTGCGCATATATGGAAATGACACCTATTAAAAAGATTGTTATCGGCATTGCTGCTGCATGTGTAGCTATTTCTATCATTACAGCTAACAATATGGCATCAGTTATGATGCTTCTTGCAAGCAGAAATGCGGAGGCTAATATCGAACCCGAGTATGTAATTTCCGGTGAAAAGATTGTATCATCATCCGGCTCTTCAAGCGGATCTTCTGCTTCATCAGGCGGTTCATCAAGCAGCTCTTCAAGCAGCTCATCATCCGGCAGTTCATCAAGCAGCTCTTCCGGTAGCTCATCAAGCAGCTCATCAAGTAGCTCTTCAAGCAGCTCTTCAAGCAGCTCGTCATCCGGCAGTTCATCAGGTGACTCCTCATCTACAGGCGGTTCAGCTGCAACAACACCCGGTAGCAAGCCTGAATCAAAAGCACAGATTGCAGAGCTTTACAACAAAGCTCTTAATAATGCAAAAGCCAATGCTAAAACTGTTGTTCGTGTTAAAGACGGTGCAACAAACTACAAGGGCATTGCAGAAGCAGGCGGACTTTCAAGTGCTGCATCAACACTTATGGGTATGTTCATGGTTGGCAGCAGAGAAGAAATCGAAACAAAGAACGAAGCATGGGATAAGTCAAAGCTTCCCCCGGATGGCGCTAACGCTGCTCTTGCAGAAAGCGGCATCAAGAGTGCTGAGTGCAAAGAGGAAGGTGACTACTACATCCTTACCATCACAGGTAACGATGAGGTTAATCCTCAGTCAGGCGGTCCCGGTGTAGGTTCACTTTGCGGTGTTATTCAGGAGCAGACAATCACAGGATCTATCAGCTCTGTTCCCGGTCTTGAGTTGAACAATATCTCAATAGCCTATGAGAATGTTACAACAACTGCTAAGATTGAAAAATCAACAGGCAACCTTGTTGCTCTTACAATTGACGCTCCTTGTATCCTTTCACTTTCTGCTAAGTTGGCTGTTATCAGCATTGACAATGCAAGAGTTGGTATCGGCGTTTACACAGAGTACACAATCGCATATTGATGATTATTGTTAAATAATGAGTTAAACACCGTCCTCGGACGGTGTTTTTTACTCATAAATAAGGTGCTTTTATGGTTGATATTATATCTGTAAAGGGTATTGAAGAAAATCTTGATAATGCCCTTAAAGGTAAATTGAATATAGAAATAAAAGAGTGTACCGACTCTACAAATGACGATGTAAAAAAACTTGCTCAAAACGGTGCAAAGGAAGGCTACGTTGTTGTAGCCTGCAGTCAGACACGCGGCAAGGGCAGGTTGGGCAGAAGTTTTTTTTCGCCCGAAAACACCGGTGTTTATATTAGCCTTTTGTTAAAGCCTGAAATAAAACTGCAGGAGGCAACGCTTATTACAACAGCTGCCGCAGTCAGCGTTTGTGAAGCTTTGGATATGATGGGCGTTCGGGATTGTGCTGTGAAATGGGTTAATGACGTATATCTGAATTCAAAGAAAATATGCGGAATACTCACGGAGGCAGGCTTTGGTACAAACGGAGATAAGCCCGACTATGTTATTCTTGGCGCAGGACTCAATATGTACGAGCCATCAGGGGGATTTCCTTCGGAAATTGCCGATATTGCAGGTGCAGCCTTTAATTGTGAAAAGCAAGATTTGCGGAACAGGTTTATTGCTTGTTTTCTTAACTGCTTTTTCTCTTATTACAATCACCTTGCAGAGCGCACACATATCAGCGAATACAGGCGCAGATGCTTTGTTCCCGGGTGCGATGTGGATGTTATCTGTGCAGGTGAAGTAAGACGTGCCCGAGCTTTATCTATAGATGAAAACTGCGGTCTTGAAGTACAGTTTGAGACAGGGGAAAAGGCAGTTTTGACCTCCGGAGAGATAAGTATCAGGTTGGCTGATTGAAAATTATATATATTATACAATAAAAATATAAATAAAATCGTCAAAGTCAACCATTAAAATTTGCGTATTCCTATTGCAATTATTGAAATTCTATGGTAAAATCAATTCGTATATAGGGTAGTATATAATGCTATCGGTATCTAATTAGGAGGATTAATATGAAAGCAACCAAGAAAATTGTTTGCCTTACCCTTGCTATTGTTATGGCAGGTCTTGCTTTTGTTATGCCGGTCAGTGCTGCAAAAACATTACCTCTCGTTATAGTAAACGGTATTGGCTCAACACCTCTCTATAAAGATGTTGACACTGCTGATGAGGCGCTTGTTTTCTCAGGTGACGAAGCATTTGTTGAGGGTATGATTACTGATGTGGGAGGAGCCTTTGTTACAAGCCTGATAAACTTCGGCGTAGCCAACAAAGATTATAACAAGTTTGCAGACTCATTCTTCCCTGCAGTTAATAAGTACGTTGAAGATATCGGTTACAACCTTGACGGTACACCTGTTAATGAGACCGTTGGGTTCAAGCCGAACCTTAAGCCTATGTCCGAGTACACAGAGGATGAAAAGGCTATTCTCAGCGAGTTTGCATTCGCTTATGCTGAAGAGTACGGCGAGGAAAATGTTTACAACTTCTGCTATGACTGGCGTGAGGACCCCATTGTAATTGCAGAGGAGCTCGCAGATTTCATAGATACAGTTTCACCTAACGGCAAGGTTAACCTTGTTGCTATGAGCATGGGTTCAACAATTGCTCTTTCATACCTTGCACAGTATGGTGGCTCAAGACTTAATAATGTTGTTTTTGCTGCACCTGCATGGCAGGGTACAAGTCTTCTCGGCAATGTTGTTATTGATAACCTCGAGATAGATATTTTCACTGTTGAAAACTACCTTGTTCAGTTGGCAAATGTCAGCGCAACAACACATATCACTGCTTTCATTATCTCCTTTATTTCAAGCCAGAAGGGCCTTTCACACGAGTATTTCGGTGATATCAATGCAGTATTCCAGAATATTAATCCTCGAGTATATACAGACACCTTCATTCCTTATTTCGCAGGTATGCCCGGTATCTGGAGCCTTGTTCCCTACGAGGATTATGAGGCAGGCAAGAAGTTTATCTTCGAGAACCACGGCATTGAAATTGATGCTGCTTACGAGGCAAAGATTGATGCATACCACGAGATTCAGGGTAACGCAAAGCAGATTGTTAAAGATGCTATGGCTGACGGTATGAAATTCTCTATCGTGTGCGGTTATAACTGCCAGATGATTCCTCTCAGCGATGAGTATGTTTCAAGCGATACAGTTATAGATACAGCTCTTATGAGTGGCGGCGCAACTTGCGCAAAGTACCTTCAGGCACATGATGACTGGGGTAAGGTTCACTCACAGATAATCAAGGACGGTCACAACCACATTTCTTGGGACTCAAAGGTTGATGCTTCTACTGCAATGTTCCCCGAACAGACATGGTTCATCAAGAATATGCAGCACAACGGCTTTGACAGAGAGTTAGGTACACTTGATGTTGTTATGTGGCTCCTCGGTGCTGATGAACAACCTACGGTTACAACCGATAAAGCAAATTATCCGCAGTTCTTCCTTTACAACACATACAAGAGAACAACAAAGGCAATGCCTTATGATGATATCCTTGGTGATGTTGACGGTAGCGGTTCAGTAAACACTATCGACGCAAGACTTGCTCTTAAGATTGCTGCAGGCCAGGTTAAGCCCACAGATACACAGCTTCTCCTTGGCGATATTGATGAGGACGGCGCAATTGCTACAACTGATGCTGCAGATATCCTCAGACTTGCTGCAGGTATCTATATCTGATAACTAAAAATAACCGACTGATTTTAAATAATCAGTCGGTTTTATTTTTTACCTGCAGGGGGAGCTTTCCCCTGTTTTTTATTTTATTTTCAATGCCAGTTCAACAACCCTTTTGGCAGTCTGTTGCATTTCGCCTAAAGTGATGCCGTCTGTTTTACCGTAGGTTTTGAGTAAGGTGCCGTCGGGCTTGCGCTTACCTGTGCGTTTGCCACCGGGCATAAGCACATCCACACCTGCACGTACACGGTATGCATTATCGCACATATCGGGGAATTCAGGGCTTTTGCTTGATTGCATCCACCAATCGGTCATTACAAGACCATTAAAGGCCCATTCATTGCGCAGAAGGCGTGTGCAAAGATTGTAATTGTAGTGTCCCCAAACGCCGTTTATTTTGTTGTATGATGTCATTATAGTGTAGGGGTCGGCCTCTCTGACACAAATTTCAAAGCCCTTAAGGTAAATCTCACGCAGCGCTCTCTCTGAAAGGCGGGAGTCTGTTTTGTTTCGGTTGGTTTCCTGGCTGTTACAGGCAAAGTGCTTGGGACAAGCAGCAACCCCGTTTGACTGCACACCGCGTACAACTGCAGCAGCTGTTTTGCCTGTAACAAGGGGATCCTCTGAATAGTATTCAAAGTTTCTGCCGCAAAGAGGGCTACGGTGAATATTCATACCGGGCGCTAATAAAATGTCAGAACCCTTTACCTTCATTTCGCCACCGACTTTAGAATAAACCTCTTGTGCAAGCTCAGTATTCCACATTGCAGAAAGGCTTGTGCCAATAGGAAGAAGCGAGCAACAAGCACCGATTCTTATACCTGAGGGTCCGTCGGTTGTTATTATCGGGGGTACACCCTTATTGCGAAGAGAGGGGAGTACACCGCCCATTGCACCTGCGTTACCTTTATTCCCCAAGGGGCTATCCATAGTGTAGTCACCACGGCTGATTGCCTCTAACTCCGTAAGATTGAATTGTGCAACAAAGCTGTCAAGTAATTCGTGATTAGCTTTAACATCATTGAATGATATGCCTTTATCCGATTTTGCAAGCTCTTTCGGTAGGTTATCTATAATAATCTTTTTTAGATTCTCTGTAGAAACCGGTGTTGGCTCGTAAGTAACAGTAAAGCTGTTGCCATCATATTGGGGAGCTATCCTTTTGAAGCCTTCTTTAGGCGCACACACCTGAGTATGCTCTGCAAGAACAATGGTTTCTGCAATTTCAAGTGTGTATACCTTTTCGCAATCACGTACATTGCTGCCAAGGTAGAAATCGTAAGCGCCTTTTTCTAAAATATAGCAGTCTTTGTGACCTGCTTTACCGCTGTCGTCATAAGATGAGATATAATAAAGCGGTACATTGATTTTGATTTCTTCAGCTTGTGTCGGGTTAAGTGCTGTGCTTTTAGCGTAGCCACAAAGTACTTTTGAGGGTTTACCTAACGCTCCCTGAGGCTGTGAAACATAAAGCTGTAATACATCCTTACCGCAAAAAGAACCAATGTTTTCTGTGGTTAAAGAAAATGTAATATCATTGTCTGTTGATGTTGCGTTTACAAAGGCTTTTTTGAACTGAGAATAGCCAAGACCAAATCCGAAGGGGTATTTAACTTTATCCTTGGCAAAGGTTTCAAAATAACGGTAACCAACGTAAATATCCTCGGTATAATTATTGAATTCTTTTTCGCCGAAGTCTTTACTGCAGGGGTAATCATCGTATGACAAGGCAATGGTATCGGCGAGTCTGCCTGAAGGCTCTGCTGTACCTGAAAGAACATCTGCAAGAGCGTTACCGCTTTCCATACCGCCTTGCCAGGGGATGAGTATTGCAGAGTCACCCGAAAGGCATTCGTCCTCCCAGCTCATATCAATAATACTGCCGATGTTGAGTACAACAACAGTCTTTTTGAAAACGGTGCTGACACGCTTGATAAGTGATTTTTCATCATCCGTAAGATAATAGCTGCCGGGTTCAAGTTTGTTTTCTCTATCCTCGCCTGCAGACCTGCCTATAAAAATGAGTGCACAATCACTCTTTTTGGCGGCACTCTCAATTACTGATGTTTCAATGGGCATCTCCTCATAGTAAAGGGGCCAATGTCCCCAGAATCCGTGATCGGGAGGGTTTTTTGCGCACCATTCTTTATAAATATCGGTGAGCTCTGTGTTAAGCTTTACACCGTTGTTAATAAGTCCTTCGACAGGGTTTACTGTGTAGGGCTTTATAACGTCACCGCCTGAGCCGTAACCCACAAACATATAGTCATACTGCACTCTGCCGAAAAGGGAAAGCACTTCGCCGTTATTAATCGGCAAAACATTATCGTTACGAAGCAGTACGGTGCCTTCTGCACCCGCCTTACGAAGAAGCTCAGGCATACCTTCGGTAACGGCTTTGTCAAGGTTATCGGTTAGCTTTGCCTCGTTCTGCGAAAGACCATTTATGACAGAGCCTACTATATTGAATGCTTTTCTTTTGATTCTTTCCGTAATGTTCATAAAAAGAACTCCTTAGTTTTATTACATATTATTATACAATAGGGAGTGGTAGCGGTCAAGATTAGAAAAAGATGCAAAAATATCCGCATCCCTTTCTTTAAGTACTTATTTCAGGGATGCGGTCTGACTTTTTCAATATAAATACAAAAAGACTTGAAAACACAAGGTTTTCAAGGCTTTGGAGCTGATAACCGGAGTCGAACCGGTGACCTCATCCTTACCAAGGATGCGCTCTACCTCCTGAGCCATATCAGCAAATGCTTTTTGTAGCAAGTGATATTATACATAAGGTAAGGTTTATTGTCAAGGTTTTAATTCAAAAATAATTTTTATCTGCCGTTGTAATGGTATTGTTCATTTGTTATAATAAACTAAAACCCACCTTTTAAAGGATGTGCTTGATTTGCATAATTTTTTTGTGAAACCCGAAAATCGCAACGGTAATTATTATTACATAACCGATGCAGATTATAACCATATCAAAAATGTGCTCCGTATGAAAATCGGGGACACCTTTCTCGTAAGCTCCGGAGGTAGCAGTGATCTGTGCACTCTTACAGCTTTTGAGGGGGACAGCGCCGTTGCCGAAATTGTTGAAGAAAACTATCAGGATACAGCTTTACCTATAAGGCTATATCTTTTCCAGGGACTGCCCAAAAGCGATAAAATGGAGTTTGTAATACAAAAGGCGGTTGAATTAGGGGCAGAGGCAATTGTACCTGTTGAAATGAGCAGGTGTGTTGTAAAGCTGGAGGAGAAAAAGAAAAAATCAAAGCAAGCCCGTTGGCAAGCCATTTCCGAAAGTGCAGCCAAACAAAGCAAGCGTACATCCGTTCCTGAGGTTTATGATGTTTTACAGTACAAGGATGCCGTAAAAATGGCGCAGGATATGGATTTATTTATTGTTCCGTACGAGTCTGCGGACGGTATGAAATCAACTAAAAGTGCCCTTAAGAAAATAAAAAAGGGGATGTCTGTAGGTATTTTTATCGGTCCCGAGGGTGGATTTGATGAAAAGGAAATTGTGCTTGCTGAGGAGTCGGGCGGTATTATAATTTCATTGGGAAAACGCATTTTGCGTACTGAAACCGCAGCGGTAACGGCACTTTCGATGTGTATGCTTTATGCAGAAATGGAGATTGACGGAGAGTAACATGAAAGCATTACCACAACAGTTTTCCCACAGAATGAAGCTTCTTTTAGGTGATGAATATAATGATTATTTAAACGCCTTGAATGAGTCACCTGTACGGGCTTTCCGAGTTAATACGGATAAAATTTCTGTGGAGAATTTTCTTGAAATAAACCCGTTTGATACTGAGAAAATACCTTACGTCAGCAACGGATTTTACTTTACAAATGACAAAATAGGTAACCACCCATACCACCACGCAGGTATGATTTATGTGCAGGAGCCGGGTGCTATGGCGCCTGCCGAATGTGTTGAAATTGAGCCCGATTGGTGCATTCTTGATATGTGCGCAGCACCCGGAGGAAAAAGCTCACAGCTCAGGAATAAGCTGGGCGATAATGGTCTGCTTGTTTCCAATGAGATTGTGCCCTCAAGATGTAAGATTCTAACGGGTAATGTTGAAAGACTGGGACTTCGGAATGTAGTTACAACCTGTATGGATTCAGCAAAAATTGCCCGTGTTTTTGAAAAAACATTCGACCTAATTATGGTTGATGCGCCCTGCTCGGGAGAGGGAATGTTCCGCAAGGAGGAAATCGCTGTTGAGGAGTGGAGTCCCGAAAATGTTCAGAACTGTGCAAAACGGCAGAAGGAAATTCTGGATAATGGGGTAAAAGCCTTGAAAAACGGCGGCTTTATAGTGTATGCTACGTGCACATTTTCCCTTGATGAGAACGAAAAAATTATTGATTGGTTCCTTGAAAAATATCCTGATTTTGAGCTTGTTAAGGTAAAAAAAGAGGTGGAGCAAGCCACCTGTGACGGTGTGTTTTTTGATGGCTGCAAGTGCGAAAATATTGGATTTTGCCGTAGGTTTTATCCCCATAAAAATCGCGGTGAGGGTCAGTTTATGGCGGTGCTTCACAACACAAACGAAAGAGA
Source organism: Acutalibacteraceae bacterium (assembly GCA_045602985.1). GTDB lineage: Bacteria > Bacillota > Clostridia > Oscillospirales > Acutalibacteraceae > DTU089. The sequence continues at coordinate 37,257 of JAZULH010000105.1, forward strand.
TTTTTGTGTGAATAAAACGCCGAAAAAACAAGGTAAAATTGATAAAATAATCATAGATTTTCTTGATGATACACTTGAGGCTTATGATTGCGCAAAAGTGCTGATGCACAAGGGTAATCCTATATATTTTGATCCTGATTTTCCGGTGGACGGTGCTACGGTTTTTGCGTGTGGTGTAACCATCGGAGAGGTTCGCAAAAATTATATTCAGCCCCATCACCAATTCTTTATGGCTATGGGAAACACCTTTAAAAGAAAAATCAACCTTTCACCCGAAAGCGAGGAGTTAAGAAAGTATCTTCACGGGGAAGAGTTTGAAGTAGCTTGTCCGAACGGTTGGGCGGTTATAACCGTTGACGGATGCACCTTGGGCGGCGTAAAGGTTGTTAATTCCAGAGCAAAAAACCATTATCCGAAAGGCTTGCGTATAGGGTGAATTGAGTTAACCTGACCTGTGTTAAAGCAAATCTTTTCAAGGCTTTTCAGTATTCAAAGATATAAATTGAAAACACTCTTGTTCTTCAGAGCAAGAGTGTTTTTTGCTTTTAAAAACAATTTATAAACAGGTTTTTGTCTGCGGAATGTGAATTCTTTTGGAGGGAAAGATATAACAGGGTTAAAATGGAAAATAAAATAAAAAATGATGGAGAATCAGAGCTATTTTTTGTTCGTGAACTATTCCATTTTTTTTATATATATGATATACTCTATAATATATATCATAATAGGACAATAGGGACTTTATTTTAAAACTACGGAAGGATAAAGTTAAATGGCAAAAATTATTTCAATTGTTAACCAGAAGGGCGGAGTAGGCAAAACCACAAGTGCCGTAAATCTTGCTGCAGCCTTGGGTGCGCTCGGCAAACGCATACTTCTTGTTGATATAGACCCACAGGGTAACACCACAAGCGGTTACGGAATTTCCCGTAAAAATCTTGCCGCCACATCTTATGAGATGCTGATCGGAACAAGCACCGCCCGTGATGCTGTTATTAAAACAAAATTTCAGGGGGTTGATGTAATCCCCTCTAATATAAATCTTGCAGGTGCAGAGCTGGAGCTTGCTGTTATGGACAAGCGTGAGGCACTTCTTAAAAATGCCCTTGCCACTCTGCAGGAGGATTACGATTTTATATTTTTTGATTGTCCGCCATCTCTGGGACTTATTACTCTTAATGCTCTTACGGCATCTGACAGCTTTATTGTTCCCATACAGTGCGAGTACTACGCTCTTGAAGGGCTGTCACAGCTTATGGCAACAGTCAGGACGATAAAAAGGCTTTATAACCCATACATAGAGCTTGAGGGTGTGCTGCTTACAATGTATGACGGCAGACTCAACCTTACTCAGCAGGTTGTGTCGGAGGTTAAAAACTTCTTCCCCAAAAAAGTATATGCAACGGTCATCCCACGTAATGTCAGACTTTCAGAGGCTCCTTCATTCGGTGAGCCGGTAATCTATTACGACAAAGCCTCAAAGGGTAGTGAAAGCTATACTGCCCTTGCAGAGGAATTCTTGAAAATGCAGAAATAAGGTGAAATAATGGCAGTAAAAAAATCCGGTCTTGGCAGAGGATTTGATGCGATTTTTGCAGATAATTCCCTTGAGGACCTTTCTGTGAACTCAGGTGCAGTTAAGGTTAAGCTTATGGAGATTGAGCCCAACAGGGACCAGCCTCGTAAGCATTTTGATGAACAGGCACTCAATGACCTGGCGGAGAGTATTGCACAGCACGGTGTTTTACAACCCCTTCTTGTGCGACCCATGGCAGACGGAGGTTACCAGCTTGTGGCAGGTGAACGTCGCTGGAGGGCATCAAGGCTTGCAGGCCTTTCGGATGTTCCTGTTGTTATTAAGGATTTGACGGATGCGCAGGTTGCAGAGCTGGCTCTGGTTGAAAACCTGCAACGTGAAAATCTTAATCCGATGGAAACAGCAAACGGATTTAAGGAGCTGGGAGATAAATTCGGTTACACTCAGGAGGAAATATCCAAGCTTATAGGCTGCTCCCGTTCCGCGGTTGCAAATGCACTCAGATTGCTGACTCTGGCAGATGAGGTTCAGGCACTCGTAAGCAGCGGAGAGCTGTCACAGGGTCACGCAAAGGCAATTCTTTCTGTTGAGGATAAGGTGTATCAGACAGAGCTTGCAAAGCTTGTTGTCGGCGAGGGACTTTCCGTGCGTGAAACAGAGCGACTGGTACGCAAAGCTACTGCTGATAAAACAACAGGTAAAAAGGTCAAAAAGCGTAATCCGTATTACGATGAGGTTGAGCTTGCTTTATCGGATGTGCTTAAACGAAAAGTTACAGTTACAAAATCAAGCAAAAAGGGCTCGTTGGAAATCGAGTTTTTTGACGATGACGACCTTAAAAAGCTTCTTAAAATATTTGATAATGAATAAGGGTAGGTATGAAAGATGATTGGTATTAAATTTTTAAGGGAAAATCCCGATATTGTAAAACAGAATATTAAAAACAAATTTCAGGATAAAAAGCTCGAGCTTGTTGATAAAGTAATTGAGCTTGATGCCGAGAGCCGTAAGGTTAAGGGCGAGGCGGACAACCTCAGGGCATCAAGAAACAAAAACAGCAAAATGATTGGTGCGCTTATGGCACAGGGCAAGCGCGACGAAGCCGAGGAAATGAAAAAACAGGTTGCCGCAGATGCAACACGCCTTGCCGAGCTTGAAAAGGCAGAGGAAGAGCTTTCTGCAAAGGTAAACGACATAATGATGGTCATCCCCAATATTATTGACCCGTCTGTTCCAATCGGTAAGGATGATTCCGAAAACGTGGAGCTTGAACGCTTTGGCGACCCGGTTGTACCCGAGTTTGAAATTCCCTACCACCGTGAGATTATGGAGGCCTTTGACGGCATTGACCTTGACAGCGCCGCACGTGTTGCAGGTAACGGCTTCTACTACCTTTGCGGTGATATTGCAAGACTTCATTCTGCAGTTATTTCTTACGCCCGTGACTTTATGATTGACCGCGGTTTCACTTATTACATTCCTCCGTTTATGATAAGGAGCAATGTTGTAACAGGCGTTATGAGCTTTGCCGAAATGGATGCAATGATGTATAAAATTGAGGGAGAGGATCTTTACCTCATCGGTACAAGTGAGCATTCAATGATTGGTAAGTTTATTGATACTATTGTTCCCGAGGAAAAGCTGCCTCAGACACTTACAAGCTATTCACCCTGCTTCCGTAAGGAAAAAGGCGCCCACGGTATTGAGGAGCGCGGTGTTTACCGTATTCACCAGTTTGAAAAACAGGAAATGATTGTTGTTTGTAAGCCGGAGGATAGTCCCTATTGGTTTGACCAGCTCTGGAAAAACACGGTTGACCTGTTCCGTTCACTTGATATACCTGTAAGAACATTGGAGTGCTGTTCAGGTGACCTGGCAGACCTTAAGGTGAAATCTGTTGACGTTGAGGCATGGAGTCCCAGACAGCAGAAATATTTTGAAGTGGGCAGCTGCTCAAACCTTTCCGATGCACAGGCAAGGCGCCTTAAAATCCGTGCAGGCGGTAAGGAGAAAAAGTACTTCCCCCACACACTCAACAACACAGTTGTTGCTCCGCCCAGAATGCTTATTGCCTTCCTTGAGAATAATCTTAATGCAGACGGAACCGTTAATATTCCCGAGGCGTTAAGACCTTATATGGGCGGCAAGGAAAAACTTATTCCCACAAAGTAAGAGGTTAAAATGAGAAAAGAATTTACACCTGCAGATGAAAACAGCCGCGAAAACGAAAAGGATATAATTTTCGGCAGAAATTCGGTGCAGGAAGCAATAAAGGCAGAACGTCCTCTGGACAGCGTTATGGTTGTCAGAGGTGAGCGTTCAGGCTCTATACCGAAAATTCTGGCAGATGCTAAAAATGCCGGTATACCCATAAAAGAGGTTGACAGAAAAAAGCTTGATTTTATGTGTGGCCACGGTAATCATCAGGGGATTATTGCCGTAGGTGCAGTCAAGGCATATTCCTCTGTTGACGATATTTTCAATCTGGCACAGGAAAGGGGAGAGTCTCCCTTTATCATCGTTTGTGATGAAATTGAGGACCCTCATAACCTGGGTGCTATAATAAGAACTGCTGAGGCGGCAGGTGCCCATGGCGTGATTGTACCGAAAAGGCGCAGCGCATCCCTTAGCTTTACAGTATCCAAAACTTCTGCAGGTGCAGTTGAGTTTATGCACGTTGCACGTGTTACAAATATTCCCCAAACACTTGAAGAGCTAAAGGCACGGGGATTGTGGATTTATTGTGCAGATATGGACGGCGAAACATTCTATAACGCAAACCTTAAGGGTGCGGTTGCTCTTGTAATCGGCTCTGAAGGAAAGGGCGTAGGCCGTCTTGTGAAAGAGAAATGCGATGTTATCCTCTCTATGCCCATGAAGGGCAAAATCAATTCCCTTAACGCATCTGTTGCGGCAGGGATTCTTATGTATGAAATTTCAAAACAGCGTGATATTTAAGTTTTAAACTTGATATTTATTGTGAGGAATGAAAATGGCTGACGAACGCAAAACACCCAGAAAATGGTCCTTGGAAGAAATTGATGAGCTGTTGCAGGATAGCGGTATGTTACCCCGCGACGGCGATTCGGTTGTTGATATAGAGGATGTTGCACCGACACCTAAGGCGGCGCCCTTTAATCCGAGACCTGCCCATAATGAGAATATAGAGCACCACATAAAAACCCAGGCGGTTGAACGCTCAGACAGTGTGGCAGAGCCACAGGTTTACGGTAATTTTGTCAGCGAAAAATACAGAGATCGCTTTTTTAACAAACCTATGCAGAATCTTCAGAAAACGGCAGAGCACGCAATTGTTCCCCCTGAAGAGCAGAAGTATGAGCGTAGCGGTTTTGTGAAAAAGAAAAGTAATTTTGAAAGCACCAACGAGTTTTCACCCGTTCCCAACCTTGTGCCTGACCACAAGATGGACGGAAGAACCGCATCTGGTAAAACAATTGTTTTTGATGACAAAAAGCATACCCGTACAATAGGACTCAGGTCGCTTGCTGTTACTGATGGCGATGCCCACGATATTGAGCTCCCGGTTGAGGAGGACGATGCACAGCTCAGCTTTGAGGGCTTTCATAATGATGAGGTTAACATTGTTGATGAAAAAGAGGTTGAGGCGGAGCTTGTAAGAAAGCGCCGTCAGAAGGTAAGCTCCTTTACTATTACCGGTGAGGTCAATGTACCGCGTCAGGAGCAGACGGTAAAGCGTTACGGAACTGACGAGTACCGAACAGCCGACGACAAATTCAAGGTTGCATACTACCTCAAGAAGAAAAAGAATACTGCTCTTGCAGGCACAGTTGTATGCGGTGTTTGTATGGCAGCACTCATAATTCTTTCCCTTATTGCAAGGGGCTTTGTTGAAGGCGGCAGAATTTTTGCGGTTTTGTCAATAATGCTCACGGTGTTACCGCTGATTGTAAATATCGGTACAGTTTCCGAGGGAATAAAATCAATTATCAAATTTAAATTCAATCGTTTTTCCGGTTGCTTTATTGCCATTGTTTCCACTGTTATACAGAGTGTTGTCTTACTTCTCAGCGAAGCACCTTTTGAAAACGGTATAAGCCTGTTTGGCGGTGCCGCTGTGTTTGCCTTGGGTCTTAACATGGCAGGTGAGTATTACGAATTTAAACGAATTTCACGTAACTTTGCTCACCTTGTAAGCAAGGACGAAATTTATGCCATTTCTCCTATTGAAAAATCCGAGGTGGCGTTTGAAATCGGTCGCGGACTTCTGCTGGATGAACCTGAGGTGCTCAGCTCTCAAAGGACACTTTTCCCGGGTCGCTTTATAGAGCTTTCCCGTATGAATTACCCGTCGGATGAAATCAGCGGTAAGCTTATTCCTGCAGGTCTTATTGCATCGCTTATTGCCGGTGTTATTACGTTGCTGATTTCCAAGGATATTCGCAATGCAGTTACCGCCTTCAGCGGTTGTGTGTGCCTCAGTATTCCATACTTTGCATGTCTTGCGGACAGTATTGCTATCAGCAAGGTTTCAAAAAAATTGCGAAAAAAAGGAGCAATGCTTGCAGGCTGGCAGGCGTTTGCAGAGTGTGAAAATGCTAATGCTCTGGCAATTGATTCTGCCGATGTTTTTGATAAAGATGGCGGCAATGTTTTCGGCATTCACCCGTTCTATGACATTGGCATTGACGAGGCTATTATATATACTGCATCATTACTTATTGCCTCAGGCGGTCCGTTGGGTAATCTTTTTAAAAGGGTTATCGTGGGGGAGGTTTCCTTGCTTCCACCTGTTGATACCCTGGCATATGAGGACAAGCTCGGTCTTTCTGCCTGGATTTTTAACAGACGTATTCTTGTCGGCAGTAAAGAGCTTTTAAGAAATCATAATGTAGAAATACCAGATATTGCTCTTGTTGAAAGGCATCTTTTTGAAGGCAGATACCCTCTGTACCTTGCAATTGACGGTAAAGCGGCAGCCGCGTTTATTATTTCTTATGATGTTGATGAATCAAATGCTAAATTGCTGAAAACAATCGAGTCTAACAGTATATCCCTTCTTGTACGCTCGGATGATGCCAATATTACTGACGAAATGGTTGCACGCAAATTACTGCTTCCGCAAAGTGGTGTTAAGGTACTTTCAGCGGTTTCGGGCGATTTATATAAAAGCTATGTAAAGGAAACCACATCTGCTGCCGATTCGTTGCTTGTGCACGATGGCTCCACACACAGTTTCCTTTCCGCAATAAAAAGTGCCCTTTCATTAGGCACGTTCAAACAGGTTCTTAATGTCTTCCAGACTTGCGCTATGGGTATCGGTATTGCCCTTTGTGCTGTTCTTGCCTTTGTTTCCGGGCTTGAACACCTTAACTGCCTGCAGATTATTATTACACAGGCAATTTTCACCGCAGCAACTCTGGGTACTGTTTCAGGCAGTCACTTTATTAAGAATTTTGAACGCAGAAAAAAGTAAGTTAAAAATCAAAGGTCGTCGGCATCTTGTACAGGCAGTGTACCGTCAATGGGTGTGCCTGTATAAGAGCCGTTGACATCGGATAAAATTTCAGGGTCGGACAGCTCTTTTGAATTAATGACCTGTTCAACCTTAGATTTGTTCTTTTTGCTCACAATTATCACCTCGGGTTTATTATTTGAGGTACAAACCCAAATATAAATTTAACGGGAGAAAAATAAAATGAAATTTGCAGATTTAATATCACAGCTTACCCTTGAGGAAAAGGCAGCCCTTTGCTCGGGAAAGGATTTCTGGCATCTTGTTGATGTTGAAAGGCTGGGCATACCGTCAATTATGGTTACCGATGGCCCTCACGGACTGCGCAAACAGAATCAGGACAAAACTGCCGCGGGCGATATTCTGGGCAACAGCGTGCCTGCAACCTGTTTTCCTCCGGCGGTGGCTACAGGTTGTACTTGGGATCCGGATCTGATTTATGAAATGGGTGTGGCTTTGGGCGAAGAGTGCCTTAAGGAAAAAGTCAGCGTTCTTTTGGGACCCGGTATAAATATAAAACGCTCACCTCTCTGTGGCAGAAATTTTGAATACTTCTCTGAGGATCCCGTTGTTGCGGGTACTATGGGTGCCGCGTTTATAAATGGCGTACAAAGTAAAGGTGTGGGAACATCACTCAAGCATTTTGCCGCAAATAACCAGGAGTGTCGCAGAATGACCATCAGCACAGTTGCCGACGAGCGTACACTCCGTGAGATTTATCTCACAGCTTTTGAAATTTGTGTCAGGAACGCTCAACCCTGGACCGTTATGAACGCTTACAACAAAATTAACGGTACATATTGTGCCGAAAATAAATGGCTTCTTAATGACATACTGCGAAATGAATGGGGCTTTAAGGGTATTGTGGTTACCGACTGGGGTGCCGAAAATGAAATTGTTGACGGTATTAAAGCAGGTCAGAATCTGGAAATGCCCGGTTCAGGAGGCTACGGTCCCCAAAAGCTTGTTGAAGCAGTAAAAGATGGTTCTCTGGACGAGAGTGTTCTGGATGAGAATGTTGACAGTATTCTCGACCTTATAATGAAGAGCAGGGAAAATCTTAAGGACGATTATGAGTGCGATATGAAGGCACACCATAATCTGGCACGCAGAATAGCATCTGAAGGTATAGTTCTTCTTAAAAATGAAGATAAAACGTTGCCTCTGGAAAAAGGAAAGAAAATTGCTGTTATAGGTGAAATGGCAAAATCACCCAGGTATCAGGGTGCAGGCAGTTCACTTATAAATCCCACTCAGCTTGATGACACATACTCCCAGCTTGTCAGAGAAAAGTTTAACATAGCCTATGCACAGGGTTATGATAAGGCAACTGATGTACCTGACAGTAAACTGATTGCACAGGCGGTGGAGCTTGCAAAAAAGGCGGATGTTGCCCTGCTGTTTATCGGTCTTACTGAGGTGTACGAGAGTGAAGGCTTCGATAGGAAGCATATTGACCTGCCTCCGTCACACAACAAGCTTGTTGAAGAGGTTGCTAAGGTCAACAAAAATGTTGTTGTGGTGCTTTCGGGCGGTTCAGCTGTCAGTATGCCGTGGCTTAGTGATGTCAAGGCAGTTGTAAACGGATTGCTTTTAGGGCAGGCAGGTGGCTCTGCCATTGCAGATATTCTGACGGGTAAGGTAAATCCCTCAGGCAAGCTGACAGAAACATATCCCCTGAGTCTTGATGATACTCCTGCAAGAGAAAACTTCCCCGGAAAGCAACTTACCGTTGAATACCGCGAAAGTATTTTTGTAGGATACAGATATTATGATAAAATGGGTAAGGATGTTCTTTTCCCCTTCGGTTACGGACTTTCTTACACAACCTTTGAGTACGATAAAATAAAACTCAGCAAGAAAAAGATTAAGGATACCGATACTGTAACGATTTCCTTCAAGGTGAAAAATACAGGTGACGTTGCAGGTGCAGAGGTTGCCCAGCTTTATGTTGCGCCGCCCCAAAGTGATATTTTTAAAGCTCCCAAGGAGCTTAAGGGATTTAAAAAAGTTTTCCTTCAGCCAAATGAGGAAAAAACAGTTGAAATCACCCTGACAAAAAGAGATTTTGCATACTATAATGTAAATATTAACGATTACCACGTTGAGAGTGGTGAGTATAAAATATTGGTGGGAGCATCTTCAAGGGATATAAGGCTTGAAGCATTGGTTAAAATCCAAGCTACTGTTGAAGCACAGGCTCCTGATTATAAAGCTTCTGCACCGCAGTATTACACAGGGGATCCTGCACAGGTAACTGATGAAGGCTTTAGTGCTGTTCTGGGCTTTGACATTCCTGATGGTGACCGTGATCCCTCGTTGCCTATTGACCCCACGGGCTCTCTGGAGCTTGCGGCAGGAACACCGCGCGGTGACAAGGTGATAGCTCTTATCACTGCTGCTGTGGAGAAAATCGGCGGTGGCGGTATTAATAGCGAGATGATGCGTCAGACCGCTTTTCAGATACCGATACGTTGCTTTATTACAATGAGCGGCGGTGTTGTCAATGAGGAAATGTGTGAGGGTATATGTGACTTGCTTAATGGTAAGCCAATGGCAAAGTGTCTGTTAAAAATAGGTAAAAATGTACCGGCCGCTTTGCTTAAGGTACCTGCGATGATAAAATCTATGTAAAAAATGTTACTGTTGACTTTTACGGGTGTAGCAATTATACTGTTTTGTGTTGCGATTTAATGCAAAAAACAAATTATGCGGTTGTTACTCCCGTGGTTTCAGAAAGGAAGATAACAATGTCCAAGGTTAAATTAGGTATTATCGGTGTTGGTAATATGGGTTCAAGCCATATTAAAAATTATCTTAAGGATACCATGCCGGAAATAGAAATTACTGCTGTTGCTGACATCAAGCCTGACAGACTCCAGTGGGCGAAGGAACAGCTCCCGGGAGTAAAAACCTTTGATACAGCATCTGCGCTTATGGATTCAGGCGAGGTTGAGGCTGTGCTTATTGCAACACCTCACTATGACCATCCCCCTTTGGTAACAGAAGCTCTCTCAAAGGGTCTTCACGCTATGAGCGAAAAGCCTGCAGGGGTTTACACCAAGCAGGTGCGTGAGATGAACGAGGTTGCCGATAAGAGCGACAAGATTTTTGCAATTATGTTCAATCAGCGTACCAACTGCCTTTACAGAAAGGCTCACGAGATTGTTCACAGCGGTAAGTATGGCCAGTTACAGCGTGTTACCTGGATTATTACCGATTGGTACAGAACACAGGCTTATTACAACTCAGGCGGATGGCGAGCAACATGGTCCGGCGAGGGCGGAGGTGTTCTGCTTAACCAGTGTCCTCACCAGCTTGACCTCTGGCAGTGGATTTGCGGTATGCCTGAAAAGATTACCGCAGTTTGCCACGAGGGTAAGTGGCATAACATTGAAGTAGAAGACGATGTTATGATTTATGCACAGTACCCCAACGGTGCCACAGGTACATTTATTACAACCACAGGTGATTTCCCCGGCACAAACAGATTGGAAATTACACTTGATAAGGCAAAGCTTATCTGCGAGGACGGTAAGCTTACTGTGTACGAGCTTTCACAGAGCGTGAGCGACTATACAGCTAATTCTCAGGAAGGCTTCGGCAGTATTGAATACACAGTTTTTGAAGAAGAACTGGATGGCAGAAACCTTCAGCACATTGAGGTTATGAATAAATTTGCTGCAGCAATTCTCAGAGGCGAGCCACTTACCGCATCAGGTCAGGAGGGCATTAACGGTCTTATGATTTCAAATGCCGCATTCCTTTCATCCTGGTTGGGTAAAACAATTGAGCTCCCTGTTGATGAGGATTTGTTCTATAAGCTTCTTCAAGAGAAAATCAACAACTCAACATTTGTTAAGGAAGTTAAAGAAGTAGTAAACGAAAATATGGATTCGACTTATTAAGGCGGGAAATATGAAGAACAAGTATTTTACATTAATAATTACATTTGCGTTGGTTGTGTGTTTTTTCAGCACATCGTTAACGGTTCTGGCTACAACAACAGAACCTGCTGAGGAGATCCCCGAGGTAGAGATTACAACAAACCTGAACCCGGGCGGATTGGTTGACGAGGAGGAGAATACAACTAAACGTCAGGAAACAACAAAAAACAATACTCCTACAATAATTGAAAAGGTGGAGGATGAGGATAACACAACCACCACCAAGAAGAAAAATCCTGTTGTATCAACTACAAGGCGTCAAAACACAAATACAGTTGCCACAACACGTAAAAATACTCAGTCAAACAAAACCACAACAGAGGAAACAAAAACTACCGACACCACATTGCCCGAAGGTCAGTTCTATGTTCATCTTGTTTTAGGTAACGGTGAGGCTGACAAGAAAACTGTTATGAAAAAAGCGGGCAAGATAACGGCTCCTGCCACACCTGAGTGGGAGGGTTATGTGTTTGATGGTTGGTACTCAGACGAAAAGTTTACAAAGCCCTGGGATTTTGAAAAGGATGAAGCAACTGAGGAAATGACCATTTATGCAAAGTGGTCTGTTGATGTGGCATCCATACTTTACACAATTACGGTTTCAGAGGCACAGGGCGGTAAAATTATTGTTGACCCTGTTACTGCTTCGGCAGATACAACAGTTACCATCACAATCAAGCCTGATGTGGGTAAACGCCTTGTTGAAGGAAGTCTTACCATCAATGGCAAAAAGAGCGATATGCTCAGCTTTAAAATGCCTGCTGAAGATGTAGTAATCAAAGCCAGCTTTGAGGATGTTCCCGAAGCTGTTGAGGTTGAGGAAAAAGATAATTCATTTATCTTTATCCTTGTAGGTGCCGGTGTACTTGCAGTTATTCTCATAATTGCGGGCGTTGTAATTCTCAGAAGAAGGAATAATGTGATTGTTCCTGAATTTGACGAAAATGGTGCGGTTATTATCGATGACGATGATGATGTGTGGATTGATGAATCATTGGTGATTGAGGATGCTTTCCCCGTTATTAAACGTGAGCCTGCAAAAGATATTGTTGCAGATGAAAAAGCAGTTGATGCCGAGGAAATTGAAAACGAAAAGAAGTTGACTGAGGCACTCAATGATGAACAGGAAGACGGAGAGTCCGATATTGACTTTTCGTTGTTTGAATAATAATTAAATAAGTAATCCCTGTACATATGGGCGGGGTTGCTAAGGACAGAAACAAATATCCATACAGTTGTGAGACGCTTTTTATAAGGTGTCTCACATTTTTTTGATAAAAAACAGACACTTTCGTACTGAAAGTGTCATAGTGGGTTATATACTTAAAAAAACAATTACTATTTTCTAAAATAAGTTTTTTCAGTTAGTAACAGTGATATTGCAAATTAAAATTTGCAGTGATATTTTTGATAAATCAAAAGTGATATTGAAGCCTTACGGCTTCAGTGTTATTTTATTCGCATAAAACTCTCCGAAGGACAATAACACTGTGCAAAGCACAATAAAACTGCG
>JAZULH010000106.1:0-43778 GCA_045602985.1 Acutalibacteraceae bacterium
ACCAACAGGGATATCCAATCCGCTGGAGGTAAGTCTATGCTGTTGATTTTCAACAGAACGTGCACCTATTGCAACATAAGAGAGCAAATCAGAAAGATAACGATAATTATCCGGGTAAAGCATCTCATCTGCACAGGAAAAACCGTACTCCTTAAGTGCGCACATATGCAAATCACGTATCGCAATAATACCATGAAGCATATCGGGCTTTTCATTGGGGTCGGGTTGGTGGAGCATTCCCTTATAGCCGGCACCTGTTGTACGAGGCTTATTTGTATAAATACGAGGGATAATTACTACTCTGTCCTTTACCTTTTCGCGTACTTCGGCAAGACGTGAAATATAGTCAAGAACGGGCTCCTTTGAATCTGCAGAGCATGGACCGATAACAAGAATAACCTTATCAGATTCGCCTGTAAATACCGCTTTGATTTCTGCATCATTTTTTACCTTCTGCTGTGCCATTTCTATGGTAAGAGGAAACTGTTCCTTAATCTCCATCGGAATCGGCAATTTTCTTTTGAAATTCATACCCATTTTGTATCTCTCCTTCGGGATTACATTTTATATGTTATACCGAGTTTTTTAATATCCTCAAAAAAGTCGGGATAGCTTTTATTTACACATTGTGCACCGTTTAACGTGCCTCCTGTTACACTGCACAGAAGAGCAAAGCTCATTGCAACACGGTGATCGTTATGACAATCTATCGGCTCAGTCGGCGGATGTGGGTTACAATCGGGTACTATGATGTAATTATCCCCGATTTCAAGATTTATGCCGAACTTTTTAAGCTCCTGTCCCATAACGGCTCCCCTGTCGCTCTCCTTGATTTTGAGTCGATTGGTACCCTTAAGCAACGCACCGTTTTTCAATACCGCACAGGCAATAAGAACAGGACCTAAATCGGGAAACTGCTCTATATCAAGCTCAGGATTTCCGTTACACAGTTTTTTATAAAACGTCCTATAAATCTTGTCGCCTTGTTTGCTGTGATTATTCATACCACAAAGAGTAACATTGCCACCTGCCACATTAAAGCCATCAAGGAATGCAGCATTTGACCAGTCGCCCTCACAAATTTCGTTGTGTGCCGTATATTGCTGTGAGCCTTTAATAAAAAAGCCTTGGGCTGTACGGGAAATATCTATCCCGAATCTTGAAAGGACATCAATTGTTATATCAATATACGGGGCACTCTGCAAGGGTGTGGTCAGAACTATCTGACTATCACCCTCCAACAAAGGCAAAGTAAAAAGCAAGCCTGTTATAAACTGACTACTCACATCGCCTGCAACCCGATACTCTCCGCTTTCGAGTTTACCTGAAGCTGTCAGAATTGCTCCTTTTCTTTTAAGGGTACAGCCTTTTTGAGAAAAGAGCTCTTCATACACACTCTGCGGACGCTCCATAAGTCTGCCGCTGCCCTCAAAATCAACTTCCGAGCAAAACACAAGACTCAGCGGTATTAAAAAGCGTAGTGTACTGCCGCTTTCGTTACAAAAAACCTTAAGATGTGATTTGCGTTGACTTATATTGATTCCGCTGACAGTTGCGGTAGTACCGTTCAAAATCACCGTTGCACCCATTTGTCTGAGGCATTGTGCAGTAGCAAGAATATCGTCATTTACTCCGATATTCTCTATGACACTTACGCCCTTGCTGAGTGCGGCGCATATAAGCAGGCGGTGAGCATAACTCTTTGATGCAGGTGGTGTAACCTCGCCTGTTGCTACAGAAGGTGCAATTGTTACATTCATCCTGTCACCTTCTCAATAATACTGTCTATGGCGTGCAAATAACCATCCGTACCCTCACCGCTGATAGTTTTAAAGCAAGCCTGTCTTATGTAGCTCACCTGTCTGAAGTCCTCACGTGATGAAACATCGGAAATGTGAACCTCCACAGTTGGTATGCCGACAGCCTTTACAGCATCCAAAATAGCAATGCTTGTATGAGTGTATGCACCAGGGTTTATGACAATACCGTCAAACCTGCCGTAAGCAAACTGAATAGCATCCACCAAATCGCCCTCGTGATTTGACTGATAGCAATTAACATATATCCTCTTACTCTGAGCATAGGCTTCTATTTTTTCCACAAGGGAATTGTAAGTTTCTTTGCCGTAAATATCAGGCTCACGAATGCCTAACATATTAAGGTTTGGTCCGTTAATTACAAGTATATCCGTAAAAATCCGCCTCGATTCTTTGCGCTACATCCTCTACAGTGCCTGTGCCGTCAATCACCTTGTCCGCACATTCAACATAGAGTGAGTACCGTTCATTATATCTTTTTTCAAGGTCTGCCCTGTTGCTAGACAACGGTCTGTCGTCAGTAGTAATCAACATTTCCAAGGGTCTGTCTATAAAATAAACCCTGCCGTTTTCTTTTAGAATATCTATATTGTTTTTATTAAGAATAACTCCGCCGCCTGTTGCAACAACCGAAGAGTTAAGCTTGGCAGCATCAAACACTATCTCCTGCTCCAGCTTACGGAAGGATGCTTCGCCATCCACCGCAAAGATGCAGGGTATTTCTCTGCCGTCCCTTTTTACAATAAGCTCATCTGTATCACAAAATGTTTTGCATAATTGCTGAGAAAGCAATTTGCCTACAGTTGATTTTCCGCTTGAGGGCATTCCTACAAGGACGATATTCATTTTCTCCTTATACAAGTCTGTGAATATTTTTTCAACTTTCACAGAATCAACAGGAGCATCAATAAATTTTTCAACGGCATACGCCGCTTGAGAAACAAGCATATAAAGTCCGCCCACAGCTTTCACTCCCATAGAGCGTGCATCATACACAAGCTTCGATACGAGTGGATTATAAACAGCATCAAAAACTGCTTCCAGACTATTAAACCGTGACACTTCCACTGCCGACTCACCTATTCGGGGGTACATTCCGCAAGGAGTGGTGTTTATTATTATATTCACATCTTCCGAAATGCTGTAAAGCTCTTCGTATGTTATGTAGCCTGCGGATGCCCTGCGCGACACCTTGAGAACAGATGATGCACCCATTGACTGTGCAACTGCATAAGCTGTGTTTGAAGTTCCGCCGCTGCCCAAAACGGCTACAACCTTACCCGAAAGGCTTACCCCTTCGCGCTCTATGAGTGATTTAAGACCGTAGAAATCTGTGTTATAGCCATAAAGTCTGCCATCTTTATTTACAATTGTATTAACCGCATTAATGGCTTGCGCCTCAGGTGATATCCAATGCAAAAAAGGTATGACATCCTTTTTATAGGGTATGGTTACATTAATTGCATTAAAGGAATGTTCTGTCATAAACAACGGAAGCTCTTCAGGTGTGAGTTCCTTTAAGCAATAATCATAATCTGCAAGAGCGTTATGTATTTCTTTTGAAAAGCTGTGAGTAAGATGCTCACCTATGCATCCGTAATCCATCAATTCTCACCAAGCCAATCAGTACCGAATTTTTGTGCCAACAAATCACACACCACAAGAGCGGTTACACTATCCACAACAACTCTTGCCCTGTGAACTATGCATGGGTCGTGCCTGCCGTGTGTGGCAAGAACAGTTTCTTCATTATTAATAAAATCAATAGTGTTCTGTTCCTTTGAGATTGAGGGTGTAGGTTTAACTGCGCAATTGAAAAGCACGGGCATTCCGTTTGTTATTCCGCCGTTAATACCGCCATTGTTGTTGGTTTTTGTTTTCACAACACCATTGTCAAGGTACATTTCGTCATTCATAACGCTACCCTTGAGCTCAGCACAGCCAAAACCTGCACCGAACTCCACACCCTTGATGCCGGGAATTGAGAAAAGCGCGTGTGAAAGAACACTTTCCACCGAATCAAACCATGGTTCGCCTACACCGACAGGTAAGCCCGTAACCGCTGTCTGTAAAACACCGCCTACGCTGTCGCCTTCCAATGCGGCATCCTCGATGTTGTGGACCATTCTGTCTCCTGCCCCGTCATCAATAACCGCAAACTGTTTTGTTGAAAGAGCTTGTATTTCTGACTGAATATCACAAAAAGGTGCATCACTGACACCTGCACATCTTAATATATGAGTACCTACGTATATATTTTTTCTTTTAAGTAAATCAACGGCTACTGCACCTGCGGCAACAAGCCCTGCAGTTACACGACCACTGAAGTGACCGCCGCCACGAAAATCCTCACAACCGTTATACTTTGAAAAAGCAGTATAATCAGCGTGTCCGGGACGTGCTTTGCCATACGTTTTTGAATAATCCTTTGACTTGGTGTTTTCATTAGGTATGACAATCAGAAAAGGTGTTCCCGTTGTCTTACCGTTAAAGCATCCGCTGAGAATTGAAAACCTGTCCTCCTCGGCACGGGGGGTAGAGATTTTACCTACGGGACGTCTCAGAGTCAACTGAGATGCAATGAAATCCTCGTCCACGGTAATACCTGCAGGCAAGCCGTCAATAACTGCACCTACTGCACCACCATGACTTTCACCAAAAAGCGTTACACTGACACTATTACCAAAAGTGTTTTTCATTCCGCAAACGCTCCTTTCACAACATCACCAAGCTCATCAAATCCAAGGTGTCTGAACTCAAACGAGCCGATTTCATTAACATAAACAACATTTACGCCCTTACCGTCTGACTTTTTATCGTGTTTAAGAGCATTAAAAATTTCGTCAAAAGAAAACTCTATTTTAGTTGGTAAACCATATTTTTCAAGAACCTTAACGATTCGTTCTCTTACATCACAACTGCAAAACGCCTGCATACCTATCGCCACACATTCTCCGTGGAGATAATCGCCCAAGCCTGTTGCTGTTTCAATAGCATGGGCGGCAGTATGACCGAAATTCAGCACCTTGCGAAGCCCCTGCTCCTTTTCATCCTCTTCAACAACACTCTTTTTTATTCTTAAAGAACCCTCAATAACTTTTTCTATATTTATATAAGCATCGTTTTGTTCCAGGAACTCAAAAAGCTCTTTATCAGATGTTGCTGCCATTTTAATACTCTCGGCAAGACCGTTATTAATCTGCCTTTGAGGAAGTGTTTTTAAAACATCAGGGTCAATAATAACCGCAGATGGTTGATAAAACGCTCCGACTATATTCTTATATCCACCAAAGTCAATAGCAGTTTTGCCGCCAATGGACGAATCAACCTGAGAAAGCACGGTTGTGGGTACATTTATAAACTCAATACCTCTCATATAGGCCGATGCACAAAAGCCCGACAAATCGCCTACAACACCGCCGCCCACTGCAACAACGCAATCCGCACGGGAAAACTCGTTTTCACAAAGAACCTGTAAAAGCTCTCTGAAGTTTTCAAAACATTTGCTCTTTTCACCCTGTGGAATTGTTTTGATAATGCTTCTTTCAAACTGTGATGCAACCTTCTCAGCGTATTCACAAGGCACACCGCTATCGGTAACAATTAGGGCTTTTTTTGTTGTATTGCAGAATTCACCGACACGATTTATAGCACCGCGTTCAAGCAAAATCGGATAACTGCCCAGACTTGTTTTAACTGTTAAAACCATAAAGCCTGACGGACAAGCCGTCTGCCTCCTTTATATAGTTTGCTCCTTGGCGTACTTACCCACAAGACGAACATTAGTACATACTTTTGAGAGCTTGTCCACCATTATATGCTCGGATTCGGGAGTCAGATGACCCTCACCCTCCAAAAAGAAATAATAATTCCATATAACATCCTTTGAAGGTCTGCTTTTCAAAGCCTTAAGGTTATATCCGCACTCACCGAAAACAGATATAGCCTTACCTAAAGATCCTGCCTCATCACGCACGGTAAAAAGGACAATAAAATTGCTTTGGTCAGCAGAATAGTCACGAGGAACACGGGAAAACACGGCAAAGCGTGTTGTGTTGGTGCTGTCCTTATTGATTTTGCGGTCAATAAGCTTAAGACCGTACTCATTACCTGCTTCCAATGAACAGATAACACCTAAGGTATTATCACCGCTGTCACGTACAATCTGTGCCGCCACGGCTGTATTGACTTCCTCCTGCGTTTCATAGCCCTTTTCCTCAATAAACTCGGAACATTGTCCCAACGCCTGAGGATGGCTGATAACCTTTTTTATGTTTTTTCTGTGCGAATCAGGTGTGCCGAAAAGATGTTGTTCAACTCCCATATCATAAACGCCGTTTATGTAAAGAGAGCCGAAATAAGTCAAATCCATTACGCGGGCAACATCACCCTCGTAGCTATTTTCGATAGGAAGAACAGCTACCTCGCACTCTCCGTTTTCCACAGATTTATATGCTGATTTAAAATCAGCGCAAGGTACAGGAACACAATCAGGGAAAATGCGTTTTACAGCAAGCTCTGCGAAAGCACCTTTGACACCGGAAAATGCAACGCGGGTACCATCAATAAGCTTATGCTGATAATCCTTTGAAAGCTTCATTGTGTTCTTAAGAAAATTTATGTAGTAAGATCGGATTTCATCATTATCCACAAGTGCACTGTTGGTTTCTATAAGCTGTGCTTCACGCACACCATCCTCAACGGGTATGCCGTTAACCCGTTTATACTCGGCAACATCCTCAACCGCTTTCATACGTTTCTCAAACAGAGCGGCAATTTCTTTATCGATATCACCTATTGCTTTACGTGCTTCGTGGAATTTTTTATCGTATTCAGTCATTTTTATAATCCTCGTAAAGTGCTTTGAATGATGGAAGTGAACGCTCGATAAGGTCTGTATCAACACAATAGGAAATTCTGACGAAGCCCGGTACACCGAAGCTGTCGCTGGGAACAATTAACAGGTCGAATTTCTTTGCACGCTCGTAAAAAGCGTTGGCATCCGCCTCCAAAGATTTCACAAACATATAGAATGCACCATCCGGTTTAATTACGGTGTAGCCTATATCAGTAAGTGCGTTATAAAGAAGATTTCTATTTTTTTCGTAAACAGAAACATCTGCAGTATCATCAAGACATTGAGCAATTGTATACTGCATAAGACTGGGAGCACAAACATAACCCAATGCCCTGCCTGCACCACAGACTGCGGCAAAAACATCCGCACTGTCCTTTACCGTGGGAGAAACGAATATATAACCGATGCGCTCACCGGGAAGAGAAAGTGCCTTGCTGTACGAATAGCACACAATGGCATTGTTGTAATAGCAGGGAATATATGCAACCTTTTCACCTGTAAAAACAAGCTCACGGTACGGTTCATCGGAAATAAGGAAAATTTCCTTTCCGTATTCCGCCTGTTTTTCATCAAGAATATTGCAAAGTGTTATAATATCCTGCTCAGGAACAATTACTCCGGAAGGGTTATTGGGAGAGTTGATAATTACAGCCTTTGTGTTGGGGGTTATTGCCTTTTTTACGGCATCAAAGTCAAGCTGTAAGTCCTCCGTTTTATTGCTGACAACAACAAGCTTTGCCCCTGCCTGTTCAACAAAAACTCTGTACTCGGGGAAAAACGGAGCAAAAACTATAACCTCGTCGCCTTCCTCAACAATTGCATTAAGAGTTATTGTGAGCGATGCGGCTGCACCGCAGGTCATATAAATATTTGAGGGTGCCGCATTGACACCGAACTTTGATTTGATGTTTTCAGCAATAGCTGTACGCACCTTCATATCACCGGGGGCAGATGTATAACCGTGAAGCACCTCGGCAGGCGTTTCGCTGATAAGCTTATTCATCACCTGGGTAACCTTCTGAGGTGCAGGAACACTGGGATTGCCCAGACTAAAATCGTAAACATTCTCTGCGCCAATCTCCCCTTTGCGCTTTAATCCGTACTCAAAAATCTCGCGGATTACTGAGCTTTTTTTACCTAATTCCAACATTTTTTGCGAAATCATAAGCAAACTCCTTAAAATACCTTTAAAATAAAAATCCGCAAACCGATATACTAATAAAAGCATAGCAGAATGCGGACTGACTATTTACTCTGTCGAGTGCAATTAATTGCACATACGAAAGGCACACAGACAATCCTGCTTACAATAATAAAATCGATAAGTAAAGTTTGTAAACATCTGTATCACCTTTCTGAAAAATCAATGTAATTATACTACTCCTGCAAGTTTTATTTGTCAAGAGAAAAACAACAAAAAATCAATTTTTTTCTGATTTTTCAACAATCTCGGCAAAGCCGTAAATAAGCGCTGAAACAAATCTTGCAAGTACAACCAGAATAACAAGCAGAGTTACAATGGGAAGCGCCAGTAACGAAAGCATTTCAACACCCAGATTAATAGCAAGAACAACCGTAAGAGCACCTGTAATGCCAATGGCAATAAAAAGATTTATAACGAAAATCAGAACTGAAAACCTTTTAAGTGATACGGCACAATTACGGAAAAACTTGAAGCCTGAACTCTGTGTTTCGGGCTGAACTTCCTCAGCAACATGAACATTCTCAGCAATAACCTCTGTCTGAGGCTCCTGTGTAGTTAAAATTTCGTTTTCCATACACTCTACTCCTTATTAATACCAACCGTCATCAGGCTCTTCGGGAAGAAGCTCAATACCGTTATTGGCAGGTGATGTTGTTGTAAGCAACGGCTTGGTTGTCTGGGGTTTTGTTGACTGACCTGCTGAACCCGATGAGCCCTGAGCCTTTGTTGTGCTTGGTGCAGGTGCTTTATCTGAATTCTGTGCAGTTGTTTTATCTGTTTTTGAGGTTTCACCTATGGTGTTGCCTGAGTATGACTGTTCAATTTTCTGTGGAATTGTCTCGCCCTCTTCACCGAAGGTTTCAACATAAGTAAGAACACCATCAACCCAATTGTAAGTAGATACCTTATCCACACCCTTATAGTTAACCTTTGAGAGGATAAGCTGTTCCTCGCTGTCAATTGATATATTCTTGAGAGCAGAGAGCGATGCTGAGTAATCGAATCTGTTTTCAGTAGCATTGTAAAGCCAGCAATAATAATAGATATCACCATCCACATTGCTGACAGCAATGTAAAGGTCAGCATTACCGTCGAAGTTCATATCAACAAACTCATAATGCTCGCGGGCATATTCAAGGTCAAACACATAACCTATGCCCTTGGGATAAGAAAGCTCCTGAAATACCGAAGCGCCCTTCATAACTGTTGCCTTGTCCTCTGCAACATCAAGGGTTAACGATGCACCATCCATAACCTGGGGAGCAGCTGTTGTAGAAGTGTCCTCAGTTTTGTCTTTGTCGCATGCGGTAAAGACAGTAACCAGCAATGCAAATGCAAGTACAACAGAACAAACAGAAATAATCTTTTTCATAATATCCTCCGATTAAAAAAATACATTTTCACTATTAAGGGCTTTTTCAAGTCCGTCAAAGTCACGGGTGTCAAAAACAAAGCCTTTCATTCCAAAATCAATAGCACCCTGTATATTTTGAGGTGTATCATCAATAAAAAAGCACTCCTCTGCCTTGAGAGAAAACTTTTCACAAAACGCCTTGTAAATTTCGACCTGTGGCTTCAAAAGCTTGTACAATGCTGAAATAAACATACCATCCATATACCTGAATACAGGTATATTGTGATACTCATCAAAAACGCGGGGTGTTGCGTTTGACAAAAGGTACACCCTGTACCCTGCATTTTTAAGACGGACAACAAGCTCCTCAGCTTGTTTTATTGGTGGCATATATGGGTAAAAGTTAGTAATCATCTCACCAAGCTTAGTCCGAAGCTCCTCCGGAAAAAGGGGTAACAACTGAGCCTTAGCCTCATCGGGGCGCATAAGTCCGGCATCCATAAGACGCCACTCTTCACCGTAAAAGACCTTCTGAATAATATCCTCACGGTAAGTCTCCGGAAAGAACTGTGTGACAGTACGGCGGACATCCAAATCTATAAGAACTCCGCCCATATCAAAGACTATATTTTTCACCATCCGTATATCACCACTTATACATTATATCATTTTGAATATTTTTTTCAATAATAATATAAAAATTTTTGATTTTCCCTTTTTATTCCTGAATATATATGTTATAATCAACGGGAATATTGATGATGAGGGTGATACAAATGATTATCAAAACTTTTAAAACTGCAGAGGAAATCGGTTCTGCCGTTGCAAAAATCTTCACAGACGAGGTAAAAGCAAATCCTACCTGTGTTCTCGGTCTTGCAACAGGTGCAACCCCTATTCCTACATACAACAGCATTATAAAAACATACAACGATGGCGGCATTTCCTTTAAAGATGTTAAAACATACAACCTTGACGAATACTGCAATCTTCCCAAGGAGGACAAAAACAGCTACTACACATTTATGCACCAGCAATTGTTTAACAGTCTGGACATTCTTGAGGAAAATGTGCATTTCCTTGACGGCAATGCTGCTGACACCGAAGCAGAATGCAAACGCTATGATGACGAAATCAACTCCGCAGGCGGTATTGATATACAGCTCCTCGGAATAGGCAACAACGCACACATCGGCTTCAATGAGCCTGCAGATGAATTCACAAACGGCTCATTCAAGGTGACTCTTACACAGAGCACCATTGATGCCAACAAAATTTATTTTGACGAAAACCCCATGCCTACACACGCTCTTACAATGGGCATCAAGCAGATTATGTCAGCAAAGAAAATTATTCTTATTGCTACAGGTCCCAAAAAAGCAGAGGCTATAAAAAATATGATTGAAGGTCCTGTTACTCCACAGGTTCCGGCATCAATTCTGCAGGAGCATAATGATGTTATAATCTTCCTGGATGAGGCTGCAGCATCTCTCCTCAGCAAATAAATAACATAAGTAAAAGTGTTTTCTCAATCGGAGAAAACACTTTTTATTTTTATGTTATCACAATGTTATATACCGGATTTTCACCCTCGTTGTAGACCTCAAAAGTTACAAACGAGGTTCCTGCTGTTCGTTTTATGCTGTTGCAATTTTTTGCTTCGTTATAGGTTTCCGTAACAAGTTTTTCCGTGAAAAGAGAGAAAAACTCGTGCAGAACAAACGGTAAAAAATCCTGTGGCAAATCAGTACGATTATAAGATTTCTGAAGATCTGAATAAGACAATGTACAAACTCTGCCGTCACACACATAGCTTAACCCGTCAGGGAAATCACCGTTTCCGTAAAAATCCATTCTAAGAATATTATCATTCATTGACAAATGACATTTATAAATAAATTGCCTGTACTCAATCTGTACAGACAATTTATTTTTTAAATCAACTTCCGAAGCATCGGCTTTGCCGACAACCTTGCCGCAGGAACAAAAAAGAAACGATAAACAAACCGGCAGCAAAATTAACAGAAATGATTTCCTAATCAATATCACTCTTTTCAACAGTATAGTAAGCCTTACCCAAATTCAAAGCACAATCAGAGGGTAAAACGGAAAACTCGGACTGATTCTGTGTTGCAATATCCGCAGATAAACCATGAATATATGCACCAAGCACCCCTGCATTAAACACATTACCCCCCATTGCCGGAGTAAGTCCTGCGATTATGCCTGTGAGTAAATCGCCTGCCCCACCCTTTGCCAGGGCAGAATTGCCTGTTGTATTAACATAAACAGTATCAACATTTGCATCACAAATCAATGTTCGGTGACCTTTGAGAAGAACATTCACATTATACTTTCTGCAAAATCTCTCCAAAACACCATAACGATCTGCCTGAACTTCTTCAACCGTTAAGCCTGCAAGTCTGCTCATCTCCCCGGGATGTGGTGTCAGAAGCAGATTGGCAGTTGTTTTATTCAAAATCTCCGGACATTGTGCAATACAATTAAGAGAATCCGCATCAAGAATAACAGATTTCCCTTGTTGTGTCAGAAGAGTGTTTGTAATAAGAGTCTGTGCATAGCCAACACCGATACCGCAACCTGTCGCCACGACATCTGCCTTCTCAATTGCATTGAGAAGAGCAGGAATTGCTGTGTGACTTATAAATCCCTGTTCATCATACGGTAACGGCAAAAATAAACACTCACTCAATTGGCTTGTAAGGGCATTGTAAAGAACCTCCGGAAAAGCAATTGTAACAAGCCCTGCGCCGCTGCGCAAAGCACCTTTCGCCGCCAGAACACAACAGCCCACCATATTTTTGCTACCGCATATAAGAAGAACATTACCATAGGTCCCCTTATGCGACTCCTGCAACCGTTCGGGCAAAAGAGCCCTTGCAGATCTCAAATCAAGTGTATTTTCAACCATAATAACAGCTCCGTAAAGAATATACGGTTATTTTATCACAAAAGCATTAATCAAGCAACAAGAACATCTTCAAGTGAAGCATTTGCACCTTTATTAAGGCTTGCAAGCATTTCATCATATTCGGAATTATGGTAAGTGACTTTTCTTTCTGATTTAACCTTAGGCTGTTTCTTTTCAAGAATGGTATAATAAACAGCCTTAAAGAATGCCTTGATATATTTTGCAATTTTGCGTTCAAGTCTGATAAGGTCCTTTTCACGATAGATGGCATAAGCACCTAAAAGGATAACTGCGATTTCTGCAAATAATTTTATTAAAGCTAATGTTGTCATAATTATACCTCCAAACAAATAACGAACATTTGTTTTATGGCTTCATTATACCACGTTTTTCGACATTGTCAACACAAATGTTCTAATTATTTTTGTTTTCTAGTCCCTTTTTTGGGTCTTTATTGCGATTTTTGGGCATATTTATTATATTTTAAGTGATTTTAACCGAACAAATCTATCCCCAAAGGCGAACACAACACAAGAACAACCGAACATATCTTCTGCGAAAATCCCTTTCAAAAAAGTTAACACAAAATTGCAAATAACTATTTATCTTTTTATAATAATATAGTATAATACGATAGATAATGAGATAATATGCAAATTTTCAAATACGAGGTAAAAAAATGTTTGTTGATAAAGCTAAGATACGAATAACTGCAGGTAACGGCGGTAACGGTGCCGTTGCCTTCCACAGAGAGAAGTATGTTGCCGCCGGCGGACCCGACGGCGGTGATGGCGGCAGAGGTGGTAATATTGTATTCCAGGTAGATGACAATATTTCTACCCTTGCAGACTTCCGCTACAAAAGAAAATACAAAGCCCCTAACGGTGAAAACGGCAGAGGCTCACATTGCAACGGTAAAAAAGGCGAGGACCTTATTATAAAAATACCGCGCGGCACTGTTATTAAAGAGGTTGAAACAGGCTTTGTTATGGCTGATATGAGCATTGAAGAGACCTTTGTTGCTGCAAAAGGCGGTAAAGGCGGTTGGGGTAACTCGCACTTTAAATCTGCCACACGACAGGTTCCCCGATTCGCAAAAGACGGCGCTCCCGGTGAGGATTGGGAGGTTACACTTGAGCTAAAGCTCCTTGCAGATGTGGGATTGATAGGATTCCCCAACGTTGGTAAATCCACATTGATTTCAGTTGTAAGTGAGGCAAAGCCCATAATAGCCGATTACCATTTTACAACACTCATCCCCGTTCCCGGTGTTGTAAGGATGGGTCCTGAAAGCAGCTTTGTTATGGCTGATATTCCCGGTATTATTGAAGGTGCCAGTGACGGTGTGGGTCTCGGTCACGAATTTTTAAGACACATTGAACGCTGTAGACTTTTAGTTCACGTTGTTGATGTTGCCGGAAGCGAGGGCAGAGATCCGATTGCTGACTTTGAAGCAATTAACGAGGAGCTACTCAAATACAACGAGGAATTAAGTCAATATCCTCAGATTGTTGCAGGTAATAAAATTGACCTCGCAACTGATGAGCAGCGAGAAGCCTTCAAAAACTATATATGCAGTAAGGGACTTGACTATTACGAGATTATTGCCCCGATTGCAGAGGGTACACAGGAGCTTATAAATGCTGTTGCCAGAGAATTACAAAAGCTTCCGCCTGTTAAAATTTATGAAAAGCAGGAAATCACACCTAAGGAAATATTCAAAAATGCAAAGCAAGATTATAAAATCCGTGTTGAGGATGATGTATTTATTGTTGAGGCAGAGTGGCTCGGTAAAATACTTATGAAAACCGATCTCAATGACTACTCATCATTACAGTATTTCCAGAATGTGTTGCACACAAGCGGTATAATACAATCCCTTATTGACCACGGCATTACCGAAGGCGACACAGTAAGCATTTATGATTTGGAGTTTGACTATGTTCCCTGATGAAGCAAACCTTTTAACAGATATATGCTCGCCCTTAAGCGAGCCCAAGGCACGAATGTACAGTCCGTTAACACTTGCCTTTTTAGGCGATGCCGTGTACAGCCTTTTGGTACGCGATATGCTTATAAAGCAATCAAATAAACCCACAGGCAAGCTCCATAAGGAGTCTATCAACCTTGTAAATGCCGCTTTCCAATCACAAATGATAAGAGAGCTCCTCCCCCACCTTACTGAGGATGAAACGGCTGTTTTTAAGCGTGGCAGAAATGCTCACAGCGCCCACTCTCCTAAAAACCAGAGCGAAGCTGACTACCGCTACGCAACAGGCTTTGAGGCTCTGTTCGGATACCTTTTTCTGTGTGGTAAGACAGAGCGACTTAAGGAGTTGTTTAACCTGAGTACGCAAAAATCATATTTACAGACAACCGAAGAAAAATAAGAGATATTTTGGAAAGGAAACAAAAAAATGTCCCTTGAAAAGAAAACCCATATACGAAATTTTTCAATAATTGCACACATAGACCATGGTAAATCCACCCTTGCTGACAGATTGCTTGAAATTACCGATTCTGTGGCAAAGCGTGATATGGAATCACAAATCCTTGATGATATGGACTTGGAGAGAGAGCGTGGCATTACCATCAAGGCTCACGCCGTAAGGCTTGATTACATTGCAAAGGATGGGCAAAAATACCAGCTCAACCTTATTGACACCCCCGGCCATGTTGACTTTAACTATGAGGTTTCACGTTCGCTTGCCGCTTGCGAGGGTGCAATACTTATTATTGATGCATCACAAGGCATTGAGGCGCAGACACTCGCAAACACTTACCTTGCCCTTGACCATAACCTGGAGCTTGTGCCTGTAATAAACAAAATTGATTTACCCTCAGCCGACCCTGACAGAGTATCGGCTGATGTTGAGGATATTATCGGTCTGCCCTGTGATACCGCCCCGCGAGTATCCGCAAAAACAGGACAAAACGTCGAACAGGTTCTGGAACAGATTGTTGAGCTTGTACCTCCCCCCGAGGGCGATGACGATGCCCCCTTACGTGCACTTATTTTTGACTCTGTTTATGATAACTATAAGGGCGTTATTGTTTACACCCGTATTGTTGACGGCACAATAAAGCCCGGTGATACAATGAAGATGATGGCAACGGGTGCAGAGTTTACCGTTGTTGAAGTCGGTACAATGAAGGCTACAGGACTTAACCCCACGGATAAGCTTTGTGCAGGTGAGGTTGGTTACCTGACAGGCTCAATCAAAACAGTACGTGATGCTGTTGTTGGTGATACAGTCACCCTTGCAGACAGACCTGCAAGCGAGCCCTTACCGGGTTACCACAAGGCAACACCCATGGTTTATTGCGGTATTTACCCCGCAGATGGTGCAGACTATGAAAATCTGCACGAAGCACTTGAAAAATTGCAGTTAAACGATGCCGCGCTTTCATACGAGCCCGAAACATCAGGGGCATTGGGCTTTGGTTTCCGTTGCGGTTTCCTTGGTCTTTTACATCTGGAAATTATTCAGGAGCGACTCGAAAGAGAATACGACCTTGACCTGGTTACAACTGTGCCAAGTGTTATTTACAAAATCCACCTTACAAACGGCGAGATTGTAGAAATCGATAATCCCACCCACTACCCCGATCCGGCAGTTATTGACTACTGTGAGGAGCCCGTGGCAGACGCGCATATTTATGCGCCAACAGAGTATGTTGGTGCAGTTATGGACCTTTGTCAGGAGCGACGCGGTGTGTTTAAGAATATGGACTACATTTCAGGTGACCGTGTGGAAATCAAATATGATTTACCCCTCAACGAAATTATTTACGATTTCTTTGATGCGCTTAAATCCCGAACAAGAGGTTATGCATCACTTGATTATGAAATATCCGACTACGCTCGTTCAAACCTTGTTAAGCTTGATGTTTTGTTGAATGGTGACATAGTTGACGCACTTTCATTTATTGTCCACGCCGACAAGGCTTACGGCAGAGCACGTAAAATTGCAGAAAAGCTAAAGGATAATATTCCCAGACAGATGTTTGAAATACCCATCCAGATTGCAATCGGAGGTAAGGTTATAGCCCGAGAGACAGTTAAGGCTATGCGTAAAGACGTGCTTGCAAAATGTTATGGCGGTGATATTACCCGTAAAAAGAAGCTTCTTGAAAAACAGAAGGAGGGTAAAAAGAGAATGCGTTCATTCGGTACGGTTGAAGTGCCGCAGGAAGCATTTATGGCAATACTCAAGCTCGATGAGGATTGATAATATGAATAGTTTTTTTGATGTATATTATAACGAAAGCAAAAAAACATTTTGTTACAGAAGTAAAGATATGGTTTATGAAGAGTGCTTTGAAAAAGGCGCTCTCATTACCTGTGGGTGGAATGCCTCTGCATATCCTCTTGATGTATTAACAAACTTTCCGTCAAGGCTTGATACAAGACGCTATACTGAGCCCTTTGCATTTAATCTTGAAATAGACGGGCAAAATGTTGCTTTTGATTCAGAGCTCGTATCCTTCCGCAAGGACGAAATGAACGATTCGTTGTTGTGTAAAATCACCCTCAGAAGCAACATTAAACCCTTAGAAATTACTGTATGCACTCTTCTTGACGGCACACAGATGCTCAGCCGTTGGCTTGAACTAAAAAACCTGTCAGACAAGCCATTATGTGTAAATAAGCTTGCTCTTATAAGCGGTGGCTTTGAGGATATGGATACCGACCACCTTAAAGGCACAACCGATAAAACTAAGTTATATTCAATAGGTTATTTTGATGATGATTCCTGGGCTCGTGAGGGTCAATTTATCTGGCGTGACCTTAATCCTGATACCACATCTGTTGACGGCAGATTTTTAAGGGACAGATTCCGTCATCCTCTTATATTCTTAAAAAACAATGTTCTTGGGCATACCTGGTTTTGCCAATTAGGCTACAGCGGTGGTTACCGATTTACTGTTGACTACAATGCCAAGCCCTATAAAGATGAAACACACCTTTCCTTCAAGGCGGAAATCACAGGTCACTCACCTATGCTAGTGTTAAAGCCCCTTGAGGAATTTACAACCCCGAAGGTACATATCGGCATTGTGCACGGTGACCTTGACTGTGCAATAAACGAAATGCACGCACACACAAGAAAAAGTGTTCTCAACAACATTTATGCTGACCCGTCACCTGCCCTTATAAACTGCGGAATGGGCGCAGAACACAATATGGACATTAAAGGCAGTAAAGCCTTTATTGATCAATTCGCAGAGTTGGGTGGCGAGATTTTCACCATTGATGCAGGTTGGGTTTGTCCCCCCGGTGCAGAAACCGAATGGGGAAATTACAACGGTCTTAACATCCCCGACAAAGAGCGTTACCCTGACGAAATAAAGGAAATATGTGATTACGCCCACGAAAAAGGATTGAAATTCGGATTATGGATGGATATAGAGTCAATAGGCAGAAAATGTCCGCTGTTTGATAAAAAACCTGATTTCAGATCCGAAAATGTATTCGGGGTAAAAAACCCTAAGCTTATTGATATGTCTATCCCTGAGGTCAGCAAATGGGCTGAAAATGAGCTTTCAAGAATTATTGAAGAATATAAATTAGACCTTTTGAGAGTTGACCACAATGTTGATTATACTGAATATTTCAGTATGCGAGACACAGGATGCGGCATAAAGGAATGTGTTACATTAAGGCACAATAAGGCGGTTTATGATATGTACAGCCGTCTTAAAGAGAAATACCCCCATGTTATATTTGAAAATTGTGCAGGTGGCGGTGGAAGGACCGATCTTGGTATGATGGAGAATTTCAACCACACCTGGGTTTCTGACAACCAGAAAATGCCTTACTCCACGGCAATCACAAACGGTATGACAATGGCTCTGCCCCCTGAAAGAGTTGACAGACTTTTTGCAGGTATGGGCTGCCATACCATAGGCTCACTTAAGGCACATATGCGCAACACCATGCTTGGCCATATATCCCTTAATGTTATTTCGCCTGATGGGGCAAAGGCAGGCTCACATGCCCTGGCTTTTATAAAGCATAGCACAGATATATACAAAAAATTTATAAGACCTTTCCTGAGTGAAGCTATTATATATCACCACACACCCGAGCTATATGACAATGATGTATGTGTACTTGAAATAGGCTCACCTGATAAAACAAAGGGTGCAATAACAGTTTTTGCAATGTGCAGTACAGATACACAAAATGTACTTGTAAAGCCCAAAGGAATTGACAAAAGCAAGAGCTACAACGTAACACTTGATAATGATGGTTGTACATTTGCTGTATCAGGCTATGAGCTCAGTAAAGGTATTGAAATTAATCTTAATTCAGCAATGGATTCAGAGCTGGTTTTGTACGAAGTGAGATAACAGCAAAAAGTGCAAAACCCAGATTATAAAGTAAACAAAAAGCCTTACCTCCGAGCATCGGAAGTAAGGCTTTTTTATATTAAATATTAACGAAAAATGATGACAACCGGTAACAGGTATACGGTAATTAATCCTGAGTTTTACATTCTGCATTTTGCATTTCTGCATACCTTACCGTTTCCATAGCATCTTTTGCATATTTGTCGGCGCCGATGGAATCGGCATACTCCTGTGTGAGAACGGCACCGCCAACCACAACCTTGCACCAAGGAGCTTTTGCGTGAAGCTGTTTTATGGTTTCTTCCATAGCAGGCACTGTAGTTGTCATAAGTGCACTAAGACCTACCAAGGGTGCTTTCAACTCACAAACCTTATCCACAACAGCCTCAGGAGCAACATCCTTGCCCAAATCGTGTACGTCAAAGCCGTAGTTTTCAAGCAACAGCTTCACAATATTTTTGCCGATATCGTGAATATCACCTTTAACCGTTGCTATAACAAAGCTGCATTTATCGGCAGATTTGCTTGTACCAACTGCCTTTTTTATGCACTCAAATGAGCTTTTTGCTGCCTCGGCACTCATCAAAAGCTGGGGAAGATAAACTGTTTTATTCTCAAAGCCAATACCTACCTCATCAAGCGCAGGAATAATTTCATTACGGACAATATCGAGTGGCTCACGCTCTTTTAAAAGCTCA
Organism: Acutalibacteraceae bacterium; assembly: GCA_045602985.1. Classification (GTDB taxonomy): domain Bacteria; phylum Bacillota; class Clostridia; order Oscillospirales; family Acutalibacteraceae; genus DTU089. The sequence continues at coordinate 19,221 of JAZULH010000106.1, forward strand.
TCTGTTAAAGCTGCTGCCTGCTCCTTAAGTCCCTTAATAACGGCTCTTTTAAGCCCTGTTGCAGTTTCCTCCTCAGCAGCTTTGACAACCTGTTGCTTTACTGTTGTTTGCGGAAGAGTTTCGGTGAATGAAACATACTCTGCACAATTATCGTCAAGCCCCTTCAAAGCACAATAAGCATAGTAGGACTTGAGCATTTCGTAAGAATAGGGATTCATTATTGCACCCGAAAGACCTTGCCACAGTGCAAGAGTAAAGAAATTGCTGTTTATTATTTCACGATCAGGCAAGCCGAACGACACATTTGAAACACCGAGTGATGTGTGACAGCCTAATTCATTTTTTATTATACCTACAGCCTTAAGGGTTTCTTTACCTGCATTTTTATCTGCGCTAACAGTAAGCGCAAGAGGATCAAAGATAATATCCTTTTTATTAATACCGTATTCTTTTGCAGTATTGAGAATTCGTTTAGCAATAGCCACCCTGCCCTCGGCAGTTTCAGGTATACCGTTTTCATCAAGTGTAAGTGCAACAACAAGACCGCCGTATTTTTTAGCAAGAGGGAAAACTGCCTTCATAGACTCCTCTTTGCCATTAACGGAATTAATCATAGCCTTGCCGTTATATCTGCGCAAAGCAGACTCCATTGCAACGGGGTCAGATGTATCTATCTGCAAAGGCAAATCTGTAACTGCTTGCAGCTCACATACTGCAGTTGTAAGCATTGATTTTTCATCAATTTCAGGCAGACCTACATTTACATCGAGAATGTGTACACCCTTTTCTTGCTGTGCAATACCTTCTTTTAAAATGTAATCAATATCATTATTTTTAAGTGCCTCTTTAAACTTCTTTTTGCCTGTGGGGTTAATTCTTTCTCCTATTAAAACAGGCTTTTCACCAAAGCAGACACTATGTGAATACGACGAAACCCAAGTTATGTTTTTATCGGTTACGGGTTCAGGCTCGTAACCGTCGATTTTATTTTTAACGGCACTTATATATTCGGGTGTTGTGCCACAGCATCCCCCGACTACCCTGACACCCTTCAGCACAAGGCTTTTTACTTCGTTTGAAAATTCTTCGGGTAAAACATCAAAAACAGTTTTGCCGTCAACTACTCTGGGTAAGCCTGCATTTGGCTTAAGAATGACAGGTATTGATGAATATTTTAGATATTCACCTATAACAGGAGCAAGTGCCTTGGGACCCAATGAACAGTTCACACCTATGGCATCGGCACCCATACCCTCTAAAAGGGCTACCATAGCTCCCGGGTCAGCACCGGTCATAAGAACGCCGTCTTCACCATAGGCATTAGAAACAAAAACGGGTAAATCGCTGTTTTCCTTTACAGCAAGGAGAGCCGCCTTTGTTTCAAGGCTATCGTTCATTGTTTCAATAAAGAACATTTCCGCTCCGTATTTTACACCTAATTTTACAGTTTCAGCAAAAATGTTTACCGCATCCTCAAAATCAAGGTCACCGTACGGCTTGAGCATTTTACCAGTCGGACCTATATCGAAGCTGATCCATTTTGGTTGTGTACCTGTACTCAATTCGCGGGCAGTTTTCAGATTATTTAAGGCTGATGCGATAATTTCTTCAAGCTCATCCTTTTTAAACTTGAGTATGTTTGCACCGAAGGTATTGGCGCTTACAACATTACTGCCTGCATCATAATAGGACTTATGGAGTTCTGTTATTACTTCGGGATGAGTAATATTCCACCTTTCAGGTAACTCTCCTGATTGTAAGCCCTTTGATTGCAGAATTGTACCCGTACCGCCATCAAGTATTATTAAATTGTTTTTTATGTACTGACGAATATCTGTCACAAAAACACCTTATTTCAACTTAAAATAGCAGAAAGATTCTCCTGAATTTTTGCAGCCACATCAGGTTTATTCATAGAGTAAACATGAACATTTGTTATACCATTTGCAAATAAATCTATAATCTGATCGGTAGCATAAGCTATACCTGCCTGTTTCATTGCATCGGGAGAATGACCAAACTTATCTACAAGGCTTTTAAACCTTTGGGGCATAAACGAACCCGAAAGCTTAACCGCTCTGTCAACCTGGTTTGCATTTGTAATCGGCATAATACCGGGTATAACAGGGACGGTAATACCTGCTTCGCGTATTTTATAAAGGAAATTGTATAGCAGATTATTATCGAAAAACATCTGTGTAGTAAGGAAAGAACAACCTGCATCTACTTTTTCCTTAAGATATTTAATATCTTCCGACTGATTGGTGCTTTCGGGGTGAATCTCCGGATAACAGGCGCCGCCAATGCAGAAATCTGCGCCGCTTTCCCTGATGTCATTTATCAAATCAACAGCGTGACGGTAAACCCATTCACTACGATCTGCACCTTCCATTTCAGGTGTTAAATCACCCCTGAGGGCAAGTACATTTTCTATACCTGCCTGCTTCATTGCTTCAATACGTTCCTTTACGGTTTCCTTTGTGGAGGAAACACAGGTAAGATGAGCAACCATAGGCACACCGTACTGTGATTTTATGTTACGGGCAATGTCTAATGTGTATTGACTTGTTCCGCCCCCTGCGCCGTATGTAACACTCATAAACGACGGATTAAGCTTGGCAATTTCCTCGGTAGCAGTTTTTACACTGTTAAAAGCCGAATCTGTCTTAGGCGGAAAAACCTCAAAGCTCAGGGACAGCTCGTTATTATTAAGAATCTCGGTAAGCTTCACAAAAGCACCTTCTTTTATTTAAAAATCAATTTTCCGTGGCGGATTCAATATATGATTTGAGAGTATCGGTACCCTCACCCTTCTCTGACGAGAACGGAATTATTACCAAATCCTCGCCGAATTCGGCAAGTTCGGTTTTCAGAGCCTCGCAACGCTCCTTGTATTGAGTTTTATTAAGCTTGTCGCTCTTTGTGGCAGCAACAATAAAGGGTAAGCCCGATTCCTTCAGAAAACGCATCATAACATAGTCATCCTCAGAGGGTTTGTGGCGCATATCCACAAGCTGTACAACGAGCTTGATGTTACGCGGAGATTGGAAATATCCTTCCATCATCTCTGCCCAACGGCGTATTTCACCCTTAGCAACCTTTGCATAACCGTAACCGGGCAGGTCAACAATACGTACATCCTCTACCTTAAAAAAGTTAATGGTTATTGTTTTACCCGGCATAGAAGATACTCTTGCAAGGTTTTTACGGTTAAATATTCGGTTAAGCATTGATGATTTGCCGACATTTGAACGGCCTGCAAAAACAATCTCCGGTAAATCCGAGGGCGGTATCTGCTTCAATGTGCCGAATGCGGCTTCAAACTCAACTTTATTGTAATTCATATTATACCTCTCGGCAATAAACACCCTTTGAAGATTTTGTGCTGTCAGGTGTGTTTATTGCTTTTTTATTATTGGAGTCTGCATGTTTTGGTGCTTGAGCTGTCCTTTGGGGAGCAAGTGCCACACTCAAAACCTCATCAAGTGTTGAAACAGGAATAAACTCAACAGCCTTTTTAACGGTATCGTTAACCTTATCAAGGTCAGGGCGATTTTCCTCCGGAATAAGGACAGTTTTCATCCCGTTTTTAAAGGCGGCGGTAGATTTTTCACGCAGTCCGCCAATAGCAAGAACCCTGCCCCTTAAGGTAATTTCGCCTGTCATAGCCACAGTCTTAACCACCGGTCTGCCTGTAAGTGCAGATGCAAGTGCAGTAGTCATTGTAACACCTGCCGAGGGTCCATCCTTAGGAACAGCGCCTTCAGGCACGTGGATATGGATATCCTTGTTTTTATAAAAATCGGGATCAATAGCGAGCTCCTCTGCCCTGCTGCGGATATACGTGAGTGCTGCTTTAGCAGACTCTTTCATAACATCGCCCAGTGAGCCTGTAAGCTCAAGCTTGCCTGTGCCATCAAGAACAGCAACCTCAATCTGCATCATCTCGCCGCCGACGGATGTCCATGCAAGTCCGTTTGCGGCACCTACCATATCATCAAAATCAAATCTTGAAGGCTTATATTTGGGAGCACCGAGATATTCCTCCAACGATGCAGGATCAACTGTTACTTTACCCTCATAGCCATCGGCAAACTTAACGGCAACCTTACGTATTATTTTGCAAATAACACGATCTAATGTACGCACGCCTGCTTCCTTGGTATAGCTTGAAATAATTGCTCTGATAGCACCATCAGTAAAGCGAATCATTTTTGTATTCATACCATAGTTTTTTACCTGACGTGGAATAAGATGTTTTTTGGCAATGCTGAATTTGTCCTCTGCAGTGTAACTGTAAAGCTCGATTATCTCCATTCTGTCAAACAATGGACCAGGTATACGGGAAGCATCGTTTGCAGTTGTTACAAAAAGAGCCTTGCTCAAATCGAAGGGAACATCTATGTAATGGTCTGTAAATGTGCTGTTCTGTTCTCCGTCAAGCACCTCCAAAAGCGCAGATGACGGATCACCCTTATAGTCGCTGCCCAATTTATCAATTTCATCAAGAAGAATGAGCGGATTCTGTGTTTCAGCCTGCTCAACAGCAGTTATAATCCTACCCGGCATTGAGCCTATGTATGTTTTACGATGGCCACGGATTTCCGCCTCATCGTGAACACCGCCCAACGAGATACGCACATATTTTCTGCCCATTGCCTTTGCAAGTGATTTAGCAACAGATGTTTTACCTACACCGGGCGGACCTACAAGGCAAAGAATCTGTGCATTAACATCAGGTGCAAGACGTTTTACCGCAATAAGCTCAAGGATGCGCTCCTTGACATCCTCGAGACCATAATGGTCTTTATCAAGTATTTTGCGTGCTTTGGCAACATCCAGCGAATCCTCGGTGAACACACCCCAGGGAAGATTTGTAACACGTTCAAGATATGTACGTGAAACATTTGCCTCCGGTGAACCGGGAGTTGTTTTGATCAATCTGTCACATTCCTCAAAAAGACGTTTTTTTGACTTTTCATCAATGGGAAGTGAAGCAATTTTATCCTTATATTTCTGTGCCTCGGCTACGGGTGAATCATCCTCACCCAATTCTGTTGATGCTACCTTGATTTGCTCGCGCAGATAATAATCACGCTGATTTTTATCCATACGCTCCTGAACTTTGTCCTGAATTTCAAGCTCAATACCAAGAATCTCGGTTTCACGTATAAGAATTTTGCAAAGATTCTCTGCACGGACAAGTACATTGAGCTCATCAAGAAGAGCCTGCTTGTCCTCAACAGGGAAATGGAAGTGACCTGCAATGTTGTCTGTTGCAACACGCAAATCATTTTCCTCTAATATTGTAAGAAAAACCTCGGGAGCAATACGGGGACTGACCGAGAGATAATTGTCAAAATTATTTTTAAGTGCTCGCAGGGTCGCCTGGGCTTTCAGGTCGTCAGGCTGTGGCTGAAATTCAGGCATACGCTGAACAACTGCCCTTAATGAAATTCGCTCACGGCTTACCTCGCGCACGCAGGCTCTGTAAAGACCCTCTACCACAATTTCAAAGCTATTGCTGTCAGAGGAGCCTGAAAGCTGTTTTATTTCTGCAACAACACCCACATCGCTTAAATCTGCAAACTTGGGATCCTCAATCAAGGCATCTTTCTGAGAAACAAGGAATATTCTGCGATTGTCGCTGTCAACTGCAGAACGTATTGCCCTGATAGATTTAAGCCTACCTACCTCAAAGCTGATTGTCTGACCGGGAAAAATAACCAGGTTGCGCAACGCCAGCACAGGCAAAACTTCAGGCTTGAAAATGTTATCTGTCATAAATTTCTCCTATAATAAAACATGTTATATAGACACTTAACGGGGAGCCGAATGGCTCCCCTGTTATGTGGATAATCAAACCGCTTTATTTTCGGTCTTTGGTTTTTTCACAAATACGGGCTCACTCTTGCCCTCAACAACATCGGCATTAACCTTTACCGCTTCAACGGTGTCATCTGACGGCACCTTGTACATAATGGGGTTAAGTACACTTTCCATTATTGAACGGAGTCCGCGGGCACCAGTTTCACGCTCGATGGTAAGCTCCGCAACCTTTTTAACTGCATCCTCAGTGAAATCAAGGTCAACCTTATCCATCTTAAGAAGGCTCTTATACTGCTTCAGAAGAGCATTCTTGGGTTGGGTGATGATATTAACAAGACCATCAACATCAAGGTTTTCAAGCGATGTTATAACAGGAATACGGCCAACAAGCTCCGGTATAAGACCGAATTTAACTAAATCCTGCGGTATAACCTGAGCGTACATATCCATTGCCTTAAGCTCTGATTTTGAGTGCAACTCACCACCGAAGCCGACAACCGATTTGCCCATTCTGTCTTCAACAAGCTTTTCAATTCCTGCAAAAGCTCCGCCACAAATAAAGAGTATCTTAGATGTGTCAATCTGGATAAACTCCTGCTGCGGGTGTTTTCTGCCGCCCTGGGGAGGAACATTTGCTACTGTACCCTCAATAATTTTAAGAAGTGCCTGCTGAACACCCTCACCACTTACATCACGTGTGATTGATGTGTTTTCGGATTTTCTGCCGATTTTGTCAATTTCATCGATATAGATAATACCGCGTTCTGCACGCTCCATATCGTAATCTGCCGCCTGGATAAGACGAAGAAGAATATTCTCAACGTCCTCACCAACATAACCTGCCTCGGTAAGTGTGGTAGCATCTGCAATAGCAAAGGGAACCTCCAATATCTTGGCAAGTGTGGAGGCAAGCAATGTTTTGCCGACACCTGTGGGACCCAGCATAAGAACATTGCTTTTATTAATTTCCACATCATCGGGAGATTTTAAATATATTCTTTTGTAATGGTTGTAAACCGCAACACTTAAAACCTGCTTTGCTTTTTCCTGCCCGATAACATACTCATCAAGAGCAGCCTTAATTTCCATAGGCTTGGGAAGCTTTTTTGCAGGCTTAGGTGTAATAACCTTTTGCTTTGTGGGGATACCCTCAACAATATCCATACATAACTCAACACAGCCGTCGCAGATGTATACGCCGGGACCGGAAATCAATCTTTCAACCTGGTCCTGTGTTTTACCGCAAAAGGAACAGCGGACTTTCTTTTCATCATCTCGTGCCAAAAGGAGCACCTCCGGTTAGTAAAGAAAATTATCTTTTCTCTATAATTTTATCTGCAAGGCCATATTCAACAGCCTGCTCTGCGGTGAGCCAATTGTCACGCTCTGTATCAACAAAAATTTCTTCTATGGTTTTGCCTGTATTTTCGGCAAGTATTTTATTAAGACGCTCTTTAGTACGCTTAATGTGATCTGCGGCAATGAGAATTTCTGTTGCCTGACCCTGTGCACCGCCAAGGGGCTGGTGAATCATAACCTCTGCATTGGGAAGAATATAACGCTTACCCTTTGTGCCTGCAGAGAAAAGGAATGCACCCATAGATGCCGCCATACCCATACAAATGGTAGAAACATCACACTTGATGTACTGCATTGTATCGTAAATAGCAAGACCTGCGGTTACGCTACCGCCGGGGCTGTTAATGTAAAAGCTGATATCTTTTTCCGGATCCTGACCTTCAAGGTAAAGCAGCTGTGCAACAACAAGGCTTGCGGTTGCATCGTTAACCTCGTCAGAAAGGACGATAATTCTATCATTAAGAAGTCGTGAAAAAATGTCGTACTGACGCTCACCACGGCTTGTTTGCTCAACAACATAAGGTACAAGTGCCATAATAATGACCTCCTGAAACAAAAATTCAAGTAGAGTATTGGCGCAAAAGCCAAATTTTAATCACCACTAAAAATCACATATACCGCCCCAGGTATAGTTCTGTGGCGGCATAAGTTTGTCTGAAATTATTCTGCTGCTTCAGCGTCCGCTTTCTTCTTTGCAGGAGCTTTCTTTGCAGCGGGCTTCTTTGCAGGCTTTTCATCAGCTTCAGCATCTGCTTTTTTCTTTGCAGGAGCTTTCTTTGCGGGAGCCTTCTTTTCTGCAGGAGCATCTGCCTCATCAGCATCTGCTTTCTTCTTTACGGGAGCTTTCTTTGCACCTGCAACTGCAGTATCCTTAACAAGATCCATAGCCTTTCTGCAAGCAAGGTCAGCCTTAACATCATCTGCAGAAACGAGAGTTTTAATCTTCTCGATGGGCATATTGTATGCATCTGCATAAGTCTTGAGTTCTGTTTCAACATCCTCTTCGCTGATGTCAATCTTTTCGAGCTCAACAATCTTCTCAAGAGCAAGACGAAGCTTAACCTGCTTCTCTGCGCCGTCCTTGTAGCTGTCGCGGAGTGCGGCAATATCCATACCAAGGTACTGAAGATACATTTCCATCTGCATACCCTGTGAACGGAGTCTGTAATCGAATTCGTTAATCTGGTTGTCGATTTCCTTCTCAATCATAACAGCAGGAATCTCTGCAACAACATTATCAACGAGAGTGTCCATAACCTTATTTTCGAAGTCGCGGTCTGCTGCGGCTTCCTTTCTTGCCTTGATTTCATCCTCAAGGCTCTTTTCATAATCAGCGATTGTGTCAAATTCGCTTACATCCTTAACGAACTCATCGTCGTACTTAGGAAGCTCCTTCTTCATAATCTTATGAAGCTTGATTTTGAAAACTACAGGCTTACCTGCAAGGTCCTCTGCGCCGTAATCCTCGGGGAAGGTAACATCGATGTCGAACTCCTCATCAACCTTGTGACCGATAACCTGCTCCTCAAAGCCGGGAATGAAGTTACCTGAGCCGAGCTCAAGGTCATAGCCTTCACCCTTGCCGCCTTCAAAAGCCTCACCGTCAAGGAAGCCCTCGAAGTCAATTGTAGCAATGTCGCCCTTTTTGGCAGCCTTACCCTCAACTGCAACAAGCTTTGCATCCTTTTCAAGAGCCTTATCAACCTCAGCCTTGATTTCAGCCTTTTTAACAGTAACCTTTTCTTTTTCAGCCTTGATGCCCTTGTATGCTTTGAGCTCAACCTCAGGCTTAACTGTAACTTTGAACTTAATTGTGAAACCGTTTTCGTTCATTTCAACAATTTCATCGTCATAGGGAGCAGCAACAGGATTGATGCCTGCCTCTTTAACTGCAGCCTCATAGAGTGCAGGGTACTCTGCATCGATTGCATCATACCAGAAAGCCTCTTTGCCGTAGTATGTTTCAATAATGTGCTTAGGAGCTTTGCCCTTACGGAAACCGGGAACATTGTATTTACCCCTTGTTTTTGTATAAGCCTTTGTAACCGCAGCCTTGAAAGCATCTCCCTCAAGAGCAATTTCAACAGCGTATACGTTTGTTTCAATTTTTTCGCAAGACTTTAAACTCATTTGAATAACATCCTTTCATTTTGCGAACATATATTAACCGTTACATTATAACATAACAATATTTGATTTTCCACCATATTTCAAAAAAAATTACATATTTTAGTAAAATATATGGAAATTTACGGTAAACCTGGATTTTTTTATAAAAATCATTCAACATCAGCAGGGATAAGCCGGGGTATAAACTGCAGATGATCGGCTGAAACAAGTCTGAACTCGGTACCGTCTGCATCAATACGGGCACATCCGGGCGCCACGAATCCGTGAAGATGACCGAAAAAGCATCGTTTCACCGAAAACTCATTTAATACCGCCAACAGCTCTTCGCACCGCTGAATCTCATTTATGGGCGGATAGTGCAGAAATGCCACAATCTCGCCACCCAACTCCTGCGCCGCCTTAAGTGACGCCCTGAGCCTGCCTGCCTCGCGCAGGATAACCTTGTGAACATCACCCTCGGAATCATCATAAAACCAGCCACGGGTACCGGCAATGCTGAAGCCCTCTACCCTATAGGCATTGTTATGAATAATCTTTATGGTGTCAAAATGATTTTCTTCAAGGAACTTATTCATTTTTGACATTGTGTTCCACCAATAATCGTGATTACCCTTGATGATATATTTTGTACCGTTAAGCTCATTTAAAAAAGCAAAATCCCTTTTTGCTTCTTCAAAATTCATTGCCCAGGAAATATCACCTGCAACAACCACGCTGTCACCCTCACCAACAACCTTATTCCAATTATCCCGAAGGCGGTCAACATAATCAGTCCAGCCCTTGAAAACATCCATAGGTTTATTGACGGAAAATGACAGATGAGGGTCACCGATAACAAACAATGACATCAGTAAACCACCTTAAATACCAAGCATTTCAAAGACAACATCAGCCATATTCTCTTTTGATGTTACCTTTGTGAATCTTACCTGCTTACCCTTGAGAGCAGAAAGCTGCTCAGGTGCTTTGAGCGAAGAAAGCTCCTCAAGAGCATTAACAGTGCTGAACTCGTCATCATAAGCCTTTTCGCCCTCAACTGCAGAAAGCACAGCCTTTGAGAATTTAAAGGGAGAAGCCGTTGATGCTACAACAACGGGAGTTTTGTCCCCTGTTGCGGCTATATAAGAATCACACACATCAAGCGCTACTGCAGTATGGGTATCTGCAAGATAACCATACTCCTTATACACTCTGTTAATAGTTTCCTTTGTTCTGACATCATTACAACAGCCTGCAACAAAAAGAGACTGAATCTGTGCCTTAACATCATCACTTACTGTGTATTTACCGTTTTCTTTAAGCTGTGAGAACCAATCATTTATAACTGCACTGTCTCTGCCGCAAAGTATGTAAAGAAGTCTTTCAAGGTTGCTTGAAATAAGGATATCCATAGAGGGAGAAACCGTTGTATAGAAATCACGGTTTCTGTCATATATACCTGTTTCGATAAAATCTGTAAGAACCTTGTTTGCATTTGATGCGCAAATAAGCTTGTTTACGGGCAAGCCCATTTCCTTGGCAAAATATGCGGCAAGAATGTTACCGAAGTTACCTGTAGGCACAACGATGTTGATTTTGTCGCCATACTTGATTGAGCCGTTGTTTATCATATCGCAATATGCAGAAACATAATACACAATCTGAGGTGCAAGTCTGCCCCAGTTAATGGAATTGGCAGATGAGAACACCAGGTTATTTTTATTGAATCTGTCAAGAATTTCCTTGTTGGTAAAAATGTTCTTTACACCTGTCTGACAATCATCGAAATTACCGTAAACCGCACAAACACCCACATTATTACCCTCCTGGGTAGTCATCTGCAGCTTCTGCATGGGACTTACACCGTCATTTGGATAAAAAACAAGAATACGTGTACCTTCCACATCCTTGAAGCCTTCAAGGGCAGCCTTACCTGTGTCGCCTGATGTAGCAACAAGGATTACAATCTCCTTATCCTTAAGATTTTTCTTAGCAGAAACGGTAAGAAGATACGGCAAAATCTGCAAAGCCATATCCTTAAATGCACAAGTAGGACCTCTGAAAAGCTCAAGAATATTAACATTATCGTGGACATTCACAACGGGTGCCACAAACTCGGAATCGAATTTGCCGTCCTTGTATGCGCCCTCCACGCAATAATCAAGCTCTTCCTTGGTAAAATCGGTAAGATAAAGTCCCAATACCTTTTTTGCACGTTCTTTATAATTAACACCGCAAAGAGCCTTGATTTCATCAGCACTTAACTGAGGAATACTCTCAGGGATATAAAGTCCGCCATCAGGAGAAATACCGTCAGCAATCGCCTTGGATGCGGTAACCTTTACATTATTGTCTCGTGTTGAAGTAAAAAACATAAATAGTCACTTCCCTTTGAAAAAAGTCGCATTACTGCATTATCGTCTTATTTTAACAAAGGGTTAAATAATTGTCAAGGTAAAAACGGGTATTCCGTACTGCCGTTGGCAAGGAAATTGGCTATTTTCAAAAAAGAGCCAAACAAGGTAAGCTTCTTTATCCCCTGTGACGAAAGCAGCTTATATTCTGCCAGATTTTTTCCTTCTGCCGTGACGGTAACCGTACCTAATGTCTGACCCTCAGTTACGGGCGCTTCCACATCCTCACACAGCTCTACCGTAACCTTCACCGTACTCTCCTGACCTTTTTTTACAAGAACGGGTGAAATTGTGGGCACCTTAACCTGCACCTTATCCGTTTGTCCTTTAAGAACAGTAATATCGTGAATATCCGTTTCATTTACTACAGGTTGGTACAGTGTATATGTACTGAAGCCCCAGTTAAGCATTGATTTTGCGGTCTCAAACCTGTCGTTACTGTTTGCGCTGCCCATAACAACAGCAACAAGATGCAATCCGTTGCGACGCGCACTTGCAGAAATACAACAGCCCGCTTTTGAAGTTGTGCCCGTTTTAAGACCTGTTGTTCCGTCATAAAACCGAACCAGCTTATTGGTATTGACAAGCTCCGTTTCCCCATTCCTCAAGGAATCCATCCACACGGTAGTATATTTCATAATAAACTCGTGCTTCAACAGCTCCCGTGACATAATGGCAATATCACGGGCAGTTGTAAGGTGTCCGTCTGTTGTATCATCAAGACCGGTAGCATTTACAAAGGATGTATTGTTCATACCCAACTCTTTTGCACGGGCATTCATAAGGTCAATAAAGGCCTGTTCACCGCCCGAAATATACTCTCCCAACAGGGTGGCGGCATCATTAGCACTCCCTATCGCCGTTGCGCGCAAGAGCTCATCCACGGTCATACTCTCCCCGGGCTCCAGCCAGATTTGTGAACCGCCTTTGGATGCCGCATTTTCTGAACACGGTACGCTGTCTGTAAGTGCAATTTTCTTTTCGGCAACAGCCTCAGCAACAAGCAGCATTGTCATTATCTTTGTAACAGATGCAGGAAAAAGCTTTAAATCCGGATTATACTCCATCAGCACCTTTCCTGTCGACACATCCATAAGGAGAGCTGACTTTGCCTTGATTTCAACAGGCAGCTTCTTTAACGCCTCTTCATTCTGTACAGATACAGCAAAGCCTTGGGGCAAGGTTAAATCCTGCTCACCCTTAACAACATCAACACCTGCAGCACCTACCGAACACAAACCGAAAAGAAGAACAAACGTCAAAGCAAAAACACTCAGCTTCAGAATAAAAGAATTTCTCATATACCTCACCTCGGTGAAATATATGAGAAATTTTACTGTATTATACACCTATATTATCTGCAAACAAGGCACACCCAACCGTTTTCTTCAATGCGCTCTTCAAGGGTAAGTCCTGCATCGGCAAGCGCCGCCACCACCTCATCTGCACGGGAATCAATTATACCCGAGGCAACAAATTTTGCCCCTTGTTTCATAAATGCCCGTACCTGTGTGCTGAAAAGTATGATAATATCTGCCACAATGTTAGCTACAACCACATCGTACTTTTTAGTTACCTTATCTGCTAAATCACCGCAGACGAACTTAAGCTCAGGCTCAGAAAGACCGTTCATTCTGCCGTTTTCCGCAGCAGTTTTTACCGCAAGTGGGTCAATATCCACTCCGAAGCCTTCAACCGCGCCCAAAAGCATTGAGGCTATGGCAAGTATTCCGCTACCGCAACCGATGTCAAGCACCGTGTCTCCCTTTTTTATGATTTTATCCAGGCTTTCAAGACAAAGCCTTGTGGTTTCGTGCGTACCTGTGCCGAAAGCGGCACCGGGCTCAATATTGAGCACCACCCTGTCACCGCTGTCATAATCATCTATCCACACAGGTCTTACAAACAATCTCTCACCTACAGGCGTAGGCTTGAAAAATGCCTTCCATTTATCTGCCCAATCATCCTCACTGCAGCCCTCGGTTTCTATCTTAAAGGAAATCCCCTCTGCGATAAGACGCTCGGAAATAAAAGAAACAGCCTCAGCAGGATTGTTACCCTCTTCAATATAAATATGGATTACAGATTCACTGCGATCCTTCTGTAGCAAATCCTCATCGATAAGATCTATATGAGCAATTTCCCAGGCACCCTGCTCAAGGTCGCTGTAATCTTCAATATATATGCCATAGGGAACGGTCATAACCGCTATCCCCGAAGCACGCTCCGTGTCACCTGTAGCGACGAATATTTTAACCTCTGTATAATTCATAACTGACCTCAATATTTATTGTGTACATCCTCTGCAAAGCAAAGACAATCTTTAAGCTCAATAACCTGACCGTCATCAAGAACAGCCTTACCGCTCATTCTGCCGAATACCTGGTGCTGATCGGTAATAATAAACTTAACATCAATCTTGGCGGCTCTGTCAAGAATTGGTACAAAATCCATTTCAAACCTACCGTCACTTGATGTAAATGTCCATGGGTCGGTATAACCTGTTTTGGGTATATTGAATGTCACATCATCAAGCTTATGAGCCTTACCGTCATAAAAAAGAATATTTTCGCTGGCGGCTGTTGTATCACCGAAACCGTAACCAATGTTAAAGCCGAAGGGTTTACCGTTAACGGTCATATTTCCCGAACCCCAGTACCAGGTATTGTCATAGGTCCAAACACCGCGTCCCCAATCGAGTGTACCATAATCAATCTCAGGATTGAGGTTGTATGTCTTGCCGTCAAACTCCACAGTACCCGAGGCACGCATACAGTTAATTTTTTGATTATAGTAGAAAGCCGTCTTCTTTTCCTTCCACGGAGTAGCGATAACCATTGTATCCATAGGAGGCTGTTCAAGTGTAATTTCACACTTAAGGGGCTTTTCGCCCATAAAATTTTTGTAGTCACAGTAAAGTGTACGTTTACCCTTTTCCGCAACAAACTTCATATCAAGACGCTTATCCTGATATTTTGTTATACCTGTTTCACTTGTTGCAGGTAAATTAAATTTACCCATAGGGAAGAAGTTGAGAATTGTTTCGGTATGCTCCCAGGGTTTATCACCCAAATCAAGGAAGGATGCACTCTGAAGACCAATATACCCATCATCAGAAACAGTAAAAGCAAGGGCAATATTGTGTTCATTTGACACAACAAGATAGTAATCCCACTCTTTAATACGGAATTTAGGTGCTTTAACATCATTACGGTCATATTGCTGAACAAGACTTGTTGACCAGCCCGGCTCTCTTAATGAACCGTCTTCCTTCAAAAGTTTTTGTACCTTTGTAACCTGATGATTTCTCATAAATTAACCCTCCATTATATTCGCTTTCGGCTCTACTTCCACCCTACCGTGGTTGTAAAGCTTACGATTATCAAGCATCCAGAGTCTGCCTGTAAATTCACCGTTTGCAACATCCTTGACCGCATCTGCCATTTCAAAAATATTGGCATCAAGAAGGTCAAGCTGCGAAAGAATTTCTGCCTCAATAAAAGCAGGTCTTACCGCGGCACCGAACTCCAGCTTACCGTGGTGAGATATGAGCATATGCTGTAAAAGATATTTTTTCTGCGGTGATACGTGCAACTCATCGCACTTTCTGCCCACGTCCTCAGCCCCCATAACAAGGTGGCCGAGAAGCATTCCTTCAAGAGTATGTCCGTCAACAACACCTGCAGGACTGAGACTGTATTCCCTGAGCTTTGCAATATCGTGAAGTATCGCACCTGCGAGAAGCAGCTCCCTGTCAACACAGGGATAAATACTGCAAACACACTCTGCAAGACGGACTATTGACAAGGTATGGTAAAGAAGACCACCTGTCATAGCGTGGTGAAGCTTTTCCGCCGCAGGGAAAGTGAGTATCTGCTCCTTATTATCGGAAAGCATAGACAAAACCACGTTTTTGATTTCTTCATCCTTGAAGTTGTAAACAATATCAACAATGGTCTTGAGCATATCCTCACCATTGCAATCGGCAGATTTAACAAAGTCTGCCATATTAATATTATCGTTGGCATCCGCAGGACGGATACGCTGTACAATGAGCTGGTCATTGCCGTTATATTGCTGCAGGCTCCCACGGAATTTTATAACAGTATTCACAACGGGCATTGGGGTCACATCTTCACGATAATCCCACATTTTGGCGTACACATCGCCATCCTTATCCCCAAGGAGAATATCCAGGTAAAAGGTGCCGTTTTTGGCACTTTTTTTATCACAGCTTTTAACAAGAGCAAAGCCCTCAACAATACCGGGCTTTTCACACGGAATATAGTTCATAGTTTACCTCACTTAATATCTAATATGGTTCGGACAACATAGGATGTCATCAGGTAACCTGCCACAGGGGGAACAAACGACACCGACCCCGGCACAGATGCTTGGGTTTTGACAGGCTCTTCCCTTGAATAAACAACAGTCAACTTGTTTATACCGCGGTTTTTCAATTCACGGCGCATCACCCTCGCCAAAGGACATACGCTGGTTTTTTTAATGTCCGCTATCTCCAACAGCTCGGGGTGGAGTTTGTTACCCGTTCCCATAGAGGAAATTACAGGTACTCCCAAAGCATCTGCCCGTGATATAAGCTCAAGCTTTGCGGTTACATTGTCGATACAATCCACAATAAAGTCATATTGCGAAAGGTCAATCTGACAAGCCGTTTCAGGCAGATAAAACAAATCATATCTGTGAATATTAAGGTTGGGATTGATGCTTAAAAGTCGCTCTTCCATAGCACGGGTTTTAAGCTCACCCAGAGTATTATCTGTTGCAACAAGCTGTCTGTTAAGATTTGTTATATCAACAACATCCTTATCAACAATTCCTATAGTACCAATACCTGCCCTGGCAAGGCTCTCTGCCGCCGCACCGCCGACACCACCGAGTCCGAAAACAATAACAGAGCAATTATTTAATTTTTCAATTCCGCCATCACCCACAACACGGGCGGAGCGTGAAAAACGTTCATCCATATAATCACCTGTAAAATAACCTTATAAAATAATTATAATATTCTGTGCGTGAAAGTCAAACAATAAAACAAAAAAACAATAAATTAAATTCAAAAAAACTTATCGAGGAGTGGTTTTTGTGAAAAAACGTGTTATTTCGTTCCTGCTGAGCATAAATCTTCTGATTACATTGCTTTGCACACGGCTCTGGAGCATAACAACCGAGCCGCAAAGCGCGTCTGCTCAATCGGGCATAAGAGTAAAAGACATCGACTCTGTGCGCGGTATGATATATGACCGCAACCTGACTCCCCTTGTTAACACAGCTTACACGAAAAAACTGCTTATTAAGCCTACCGCTAATGCCCTCAATTCACTTAAAGCTGCAGGCTATGATAACGATACCCTTGAAAAAGCCGCAAACGGTTATTTTGTTGTTGCGGATTCCCTCAAATCAACCAAAATAACCGTTACGGATGACATAAAAGCAACCGACATATTTGAAAGATACAGTGACAACACACTGCTGCACATAATCGGCTACACCGATATAAACAATGACGGCGTATGCGGAATAGAAGCGCACTTTAACAATTACCTGAAAAGCTGTGGCGGTACACTGTCGGTTGCTTACAGTGCAGATGCTACGGGCAGGGTTCTGCTTAATGAGGATATAGAAATACGCAACAACGGTTATTACGATAAAGACGGCATAGTGCTGACTATTGATAAAACGATACAGGAAATAACAGAAAACGCCCTCACAAATAACAATGTAGCAAAGGGAGCAGCAGTTGTAACCAAGGTATCAAGCGGTGAAATACTTGCGTGCGCATCTGTTCCCGTATATGACCGAGGCAACCTCACAGACTATCTTGATCGAAGTGATTCACCCTTTATTAACCGTGCATTGACCGCATATCCTCTTGGTTCTGTTTTTAAAATTATTACATCCGCAGCAGCTATAGAATCGGACATTACACCACCCGATTATACTTGTACAGGCAGTATTATAAAAAGCAACACCCGTTTCAATTGCAACAACATAAACGGTCACGGATATATAGACTTTGAAACAGCAATAATTAAATCCTGTAATCCATATTTTATTGAATTGGGGGTGTTGACCGGTGGCGAGGCCATAGTAAAAACCGCAAAAAACCTGGGATTGGGAACAAGCATTGAGTTGGGTAATGGACTAAAATCAGACAGCGGTATTTTGCCCGAAGAAGGAGATTTGAACAGTCAGGCGGCAGTCGGAAACTTCGCGTTCGGTCAGGGCAAGCTGACATCAACCCCTCTGCACATAGCTTCCCTTATGGCAACCTTGGCAAATGACGGTTACACCAAAGAGTTGAAGCTTATTGCCGGCTTCGCTGATAAAAACGGAAATTTCACACCTAACCTTGAAGGACAGACACAGCAGGTATTAAAAAAAGGCACCTGCGATAAGCTGAAAAGTGCCATGAAAGAAACAGTTATAAACGGTACGGGACGCTCCGCATTCTCCTCCCTTTATACTTGCTGTGCAAAATCGGCAACAGCACAAAGCGGACAGTTCAATGATGACGGCTCGGAGATTATGTATTGCTGGTTCGCAGGATTTTTCCCTGCAAAAAAACCCGAATATGTTGTGTGCATTATGAAAGAAAACGGCACCTCGGGCGGAAAGGACTGCGGACCTGTTTTCAAGGAAATTGCCGAACAAATTATTGTGGCAGAAAAGCAAAAGCTACGCAATAAATAAAGCACTAAAAAGCACAACCTGCCCCGTGAGGCAGGTTGCTTCTTTTTGCTATTGGCGTTTAGCATCTATTTTCCACGGGGCAGAATGTATATGGCGTTTATACACCTGAGCCCGTTTCTTGCTAAAGAAAGAAATATTTTCCTTTCTTTGATTGTATATTACCATACCAATGTTGTGTCAACATTGTGAAAAAATTAATATTTTATGAACAAGTTTTAAGAAAGGCAACGATAATCAAAAAACATACAATTAAAGCAAAAAGGCACCTTTCACAAAAAAGATGCCTCAAAATATTATAAATCCAGTACCCTCTGTGCACCTAACAGCACACCGATTTTACCGCTGTGGAAGTTAAGACCGCCCTGAAGCCACACTGCATAGGGCTCTCGTAACGGAGCGTCAGCAGAAAGCTCGATTGAGGAACCGTTAGTGAATGCACCTGCCGCCATAATCACCTGACTGTCATAGCCGGGCATATCCCATGGCTCGGGCACCACATAGCTATCAACAACAGAACCACTCTGAAGCCCCTGACAGAATGCAATAAGCTTTTCGGGCGTTTCAAGCTGTATGCTCTGTATAATATCTGCACGCTTTTCGTTATATGCAGGTGTTACACCATAACCCATTTCCTCAAACAATGCGGCAGTAAACACAGCAACCTTCAAGGCCTCCCCCGTTACGTGAGGAGCATTGAAAAGCCCCATAAAAATATCGCGGTTATTACCCAGGGTGGCACCAACCTCTCTGCCAACACCGGGAGTCGTCATCCGATATGTGCAAAGCTCAACCAAATCTTTTCTGCCTGCTATATAACCGCCACACTTGGCAATACCTCCACCCGGATTTTTAATAAGTGAACCTGCAAAAAGATCCACACCTGCTTCCGACGGCATATTATACTCGGTAAACTCACCGTAACAGTTGTCCAGCATTACAAAGGCATTGCTACGGGCTTTAACAGTGTCTACAATCTTTTTAATATCACTATGCAAAAGAGTTGGACGCAGGCTATATCCTCTTGAACGCTGAATATACACAGCCTTGTATGATTTTTCCTGCAGGGCATCAGCAATGGCGACATAATCTATTGTGCCGTCATCCTTTAAATCCACAATATCAAACTCTACACCAAAATCCTTGAGAGAACCCATCCCCTCTCCCGAAAGACCAATTACCGAATGGATGGTATCGTACGGTGTGCCCGAAACACAAAGCACACTATCACCCGGACGCAATACACCGAAAAGCATTACACCGAGAGTGTGTGTTCCACTGGCAAAGCTGTGACGGATAACTGCATCCTCTGTTCCGAAAATTTCGGCAGTAAGCTCATCAAGAACCTCTCTGCCCCTGTCGCCATAGCCATAGCCTGTAGAACCTGTAAAGTGAGATTCGCTGACTCCGTTATTAATGAAAGATTTAAGCACGCGTTGTTGATTAAACTCCGTAAGCTTATCTATTTCAAAAAACTGTTCACGACATTTAGCAAGCGCCTTTTCCGAAAGGTCGTTAATTTTATCGCTGAACTGAAAAAAAGACATATTACATTTCCTCTCTGATATACACATTACCTACTGCACTAAAGCCTGATTTTTGATAAAACAGCTCTTTTTCCGGCTTGCACCACAGATACACATTTGTGATACCCTGACCGTAAAGCTCATTCAACAAGCCCATGAGACAAAGGGTGGCTTTACCCTTACCACGCAAGGCTTCCGCTGTATAAACTCCCGCAATAACAGCGGTACCATTATACACACACGGAGCTACGGCACAGCTGATAAAAGAATCCGCACCGTCCATACAGACAGCATACGCAAAGCCATCATTTACACGACGTGAAAAATCAGGATACCAGCTTTCAAAGCCGTTGTCGTCCGTTGCAAGCAGATTATATAATGACCTGAATTGACCTGACTTCCACCGCGGTGACGACACAACAAGCCCATCTGACAAAAATGTGGCAGTCTGCCCCTGCATAAGAGAAAGCACGGTAAAGCCATCTCCCCACACCCTATCACTCAACACACTGTCAATATGCAAAAAGCGCAGAAACGAGTCAAGCTCGTTATAATCCGCATCATCTGCCACTACAACAACAGTAGCGTGACAATTCTTGACAGAAATAAAGGAGTGTGCAATACCTCCCGAATTCTGCTCATACACACCGCCAACCTCGGAACAGGAGTAATACAAACCAGCATAAAGCATCGGTAAAAGCGGCGATAAAACGCCGCTTAATTTACCTGTATCGGTTAATTTTTCAATCATATTTCACAGCCGCCATGGCTTCTTACTTTAAGTATGTAGCAGGATCCCTCACCCAGAAGGCTTGACATTGCGCCCACAAACTCATCGGTGAAATCTACAGGAACAAATGCCTGAATTGTACCTGCAAAACCACCGCCGTGAACACGGTATGCACCCTTACCCTTAAGCAGCTCCTCAGCAACACAAAGTGCAAGTGCCACGGGCTGTTCCTTAGGATTAGTGAGTGTAAAGCAGTTCTGGTTATACATATATGATGACTTGCCGCTTTCGACTATAGTTGATTTAAAGGCTTCAAAATCACCTGTGGAAAGTGCATTTGCAAGACGTTCAACACGTTTATTTTCATTATAGAAATGAATTGCTCTTTCAAGAGCTCTGTCACCTGTTTTAACGCGGATTGAACCGATGTTAGCCATAACATCTGCCTCAGCCACCTGACGAAGAACAGGCTTGCCGAAAAACTCGGCAACAGAGTTCATCTCAAGACGGATTGCGGCATAATCATCGGTAAGATCTGCGTGGTCTCCGCCTGTGTCAATAATGCAAAGATTATAACCATGCTTGACAATATCAAAATCAACTTTTTCAATAACAGGCTTGCTTGTATCCTCAAAATCGATTTTAACGAAACCGCCTACGGAACAAGCGGTCTGGTCCATAAGTCCGCATGGCTTCTTAAAAAATACATTTTCAGCGTACTGTGCAATCTGTGCAATTTCAACAGCGCTGATTTTACCGTCATTATAAAGATAATTGAGTATAGTACCTATAAGCACCTCGTACGCTGCAGATGACGAAAGACCTGAGCCTGAAAGCACACGTGAGGTTACAGAAGCATTAAAGCCGCCGTATTTGTAGCCTAACTCCTTAAAACGGGCACACACACCGCGAATAAGTGCGGCGGAGGTTCCTGCCTCGCCGTCTATTACATCAAGACAAGCTGTATCTATGATGAGGGGTGCGTAACCCTGTGAATTCACACGTATAATACCATCTGCAGTAGCCTCAACAGCCGCAACTGCATCAAGATTAACTGCCGCAGCCAGCACCTTACCGTTGTTGTGGTCAGTATGGTTACCGCCTACCTCTGTTCTTCCCGGAGCAGAGAAGAAGCGGATATCGGCACCTTCGCCAAAATCCTTCTCAAAAGCCTCAACAAGAGACAAATAGCGTTCTTGCTGAGCGGACGCCTCATCGCCGTAAACAACAGACAGACGACTCAAAAATTCTTGTGAAGATAATTCTGTTTTTTTCATATCAAGATTTCCTTTCACTTAACAAAGCATCTAAAAGCAACAGCGAAATACCGCTGATAACAGCCAAAACTATAAACGGAGCAAAAAATGCAGGTGTAAGAGGAGCAAAAATATTAACACCTATATAACTCCACATTACAAGACGCGGCAAAAAGCCCAGTAAAGAATAGCAGAGGAATGTGCCGAGCTTCATCTCGGTCGCACCGTAAACACGACTGATTGTACCCACGGGGAAAAATGGCATAAAGCACATAAGCGTGAGCATCCATTTGTTGCCCTTTCCCTTTAAATCCATAAACTCGGTAACACGGCGTGATTTGCCCACCAGCTTGTGTGCATTACCTCCGCCACGTTTTTCTCCCCACCAGAATTTTACGGAACACAAAAGTGCAAGACCGCAGGCGTTTATGAAAACTGCCACAGGTGTATCAAAAACCATACCGCAACTGATGAAAATCACCGAAAACGGCAGAATCGGGAAAACACTTTTACCGAGAAATAACAGCATTATTATAAAAAATGCCGCCATCTGACTGAAGCTTGCCACATAAAGCTCTATGCGCATAAACCAATCGTTAATATCCTGCAGACTTTTCTGAACAGAGGGTAAATCCAGAGCATAAGTAACAAAAAGAAGCGCCAAAGCAATACAAAAGCATACAACCGCAGACACCTTGAAGGCTTTCCGCTTTTTTGGTGATTTATTAAATCCGACTGACTCCAAATGCTCCCTCCGTTCTTTAACATATCAAATGTTATTTTATACTATTATTTGTGCAAGGTCAAGTTGTAAACAAAATATATTGAAACAATAATATATTTAGTGTATAATATTTGCGGTGATTTTATGAATAATAAACTTAAAGCTGTAATACTTGACGGCTACACAGAAAACCCCGGCGATTTATCCTGGGAGTCTATTGAAAAGCTTGTAGACTTGACCGTGTATGACCGCACTCCTGCAGATATGGTTATTGAGCGCAGTAAGGAAGCAGACATACTCATTGTAAACAAGGTGGCTCTCACAAAAGAGATTATAGACAAATTACCTAACCTTAAGTTTGTTTCCACACTCGCTACAGGCTTCAACCAGATTGACGGAGCAGCACTCAGAGAGAGAGGCATTTCCCTCTCAAATATTCCGTCATACTCAACAAACGCAGTCGCTCAGATGGTTTTTGCTTTTATCCTTGAGCTTATTAACAAAACTGCATACTACACCGCAGATGTTAAAAACGGAGCCTGGACAAGCTGTCCCGATTTTTGTTACTGGAACAGCCCCTTGCACGAGCTTGACGGCAAGGTTATGGGCATAATCGGTTTCGGCAAAATAGGTAACCGTGTTGCGGAAATCGCAAGAGCCTTCGGCATGAGCGTTATGGCATACACACCATCAGGCAAGAAGCCCGGTGCAGACAATGTTATATTCACAGATATAGACGACGTACTGAAGAATTCGGATATTGTATCCGTGCATTGCCCCCTCACACCCGACACCGCAGGACTCATAAACAAGGAATTTATAGGCAAACTAAAAAAAGGTGCATTTATTATCAACACATCACGCGGACCGGTTGCTGATGAGCAGGACATTGCAGATGCTCTGAAAAGCGGTAATCTTACAGGCTATGGCACCGATGTTCTGTCAACAGAACCCCCAAAAAGCGACAATCCCCTGTTGAGTGCTCCCAACTGTCTCATAACACCCCACATTGCCTGGGCAGCTTATGAAACAAGACTAAGGCTAATGGGAATTCTTGAAGAAAACATAAAAGGCTACCTGAACAACAGCGCGGTGAACGTCGTAAACTGAAAAAGTGTTTATTTTCCGTATTGAAAATGACTTATTTTTTATCACTTAACCGAGGAAATTTTTGGCAATATGACAAATCTTCAAAATATAAGTTAAAATTATGTCAAAGTTGTTGCAATTATTCGGTTTTGTGGTAAAATGTTTAAGGTTAAACAAATCAAATTATTATTTGGAGGTAATTCAAATGTCAGTTAAAGTTGCAATTAACGGTTTCGGTCGTATCGGCCGTCTCGCATTCCGTCAGATGTTCGGTGCTGATGGTTACGATGTAGTAGCTATCAACGACCTTACAAAGCCCTCAATGCTTGCTCAGCTTCTTAAGTATGACACAGCACAGGGTGGTTACTGCGGCAGAATCGGCGAAGGTCTTCACACAGTTGAGGCTGACGACGAAGCAGGTACAATCACAGTTGACGGCAAAACTCTTAAAATCTACGCTATGGCTAACGCTGCTGAGCTTCCCTGGGGTGAGCTCGATGTTGATGTTGTTCTTGAGTGCACAGGCTTCTACTGCTCAAAGGACAAGAGCATGGCTCACATCAATGCAGGTGCTAAGAAGGTAGTTATTTCTGCTCCCGCAGGCAACGACCTTAAGACAATCGTATTCTCAGTTAACGAGGACACTCTTACAGCTGATGACCAGATCATCTCTGCTGCATCCTGCACAACAAACTGCCTTGCTCCTATGGCAAAGGCTCTTTACGATTATGCTCCTATCCAGAGTGGTATCATGAGCACAATCCACGCTTACACAGGCGACCAGATGATTCTCGACGGTCCTCACAGAAAG
>JAZULH010000107.1:0-19111 GCA_045602985.1 Acutalibacteraceae bacterium
CCCTCAATTGATAACCCCACTACATTAAAAGATGAAAAAGCCCGTGAAACATATTTCAACGAGCTTTACCCGAAGTATACAGAGTGTTCAAAGCTTGTTCCTACAGAGAGCGAAATGGCAGTAACAAACGGCACACTTACGCTCAACACAAGCCTTGCACCCCACGGTGTTGTGGTTTATGAGATCACAGAAGAATAAGGAGCCACCAAATGAAAAGCAAAAAAGTTTTTCGCAAGAATTTGTTTTTTCAAATCATTTGCATAAATGGATTCGCTGTTTTTGCTGCTTCCTTTCCCCTATGTTTTTGGTTGCTTTTTATGTCAATCCAAGATAAAACATGGTGGTGTATTTTGGTCTCTTTAGGCTTCCTAATTTTATGCATATTTTGTTGGAAAATTTATGTTATACCCACAGTTATTCCTACAACCTTTGGTAAACTGATAATAACCGATGAGGGTGTTGAGTACAAATGCTTGTTCAAGAAAAACGCTCGTATCTCTTGGGAAGATTGTGAATACTGCGGTATTGAATCTTATCACAGTGACATTCGCGATATGTATATGACAGGCAGAATATATGTTTATTTTGCCACTAAGCCCATACCGAGAGAACGACAAAACAAGCTGGATATGATGAAAAACAATGATGAATGCATCAAGTTTTTCCCTGTTGACAAAAAACTATGTAATGAAATTTTGTTACATACATCGGCTCACGATATCCGACGTGCCCTTTTCCAAAATAAGATAAAGTGGTAAATAATAAATACAGAACAATAAAGCTGTTGGCGGTCTACCTCTCTGGTTTAAGAGAGGGGGACCGTCTTCCTTTACACTATATGAACACAAAAAGTCGTAAACGAGTGGATAATTTGTTGTTTCAAAACAGTCTGACGGACGGTGGAGAGTTCCAACGCGTAAGCGTTTTGAATCACAAGATTCAATTGTAATAAACTCAAAATTTAGAATATATTAAATACAAAACAGTAACATTGTGTTCGTAAATAGTGTTATTGTTTTATTCGGTTATTTACAATGGAAACTTCGTTTCCACGACACTACGTGTCGGGAACTCTCCACCACCCGCCAAGATTTGCTTTTATACGATAATTACCACCCGTTTAAAAATCAAAATCAAACAACAGTTTGAGAAAAAGGTGGTCCCCCTCTCTTAAACTAGAGAGGTAGACCACACAGTAAGATTTTTGTTCTCTTTTACTTTAAATTTTGCGACAGCATTATAATCCGCGCTTGCGCCCGAAATTCCTCATTCATAATTTAAAAATACTCATAAAGAATTTAGTCACCACAAACCCCAACAATCCGCACCCCGGGAAGGTAAAAACCCAGGCAAGTGCCATATCCTTTATAACAAGGGGATTTACTCCCCGTATTCCGTTCACACAGGCACAGCCCATCATTGCCGTTGTTTTTGCGTGGGTAGTTGAAACAGGCAGACCAAGGCAAGTGCTCACAAAGAGGGATAGCGCACCTGAAAGGTCTGCACCAAAACCTTGATAACGTTGTAGCTTTACCATATCCATCCCCACAGCTTTAATAATTTTTTTGCCACCTGACAGAGTCCCCAATGCCATAACAACAGAGCAAAGGAGTATTACTGCAGGCGGTATTTTCTGTTCTGTTGAATGATTTTCACCTGCACATAATATAAGCACCGCCATAAATTTTTGGCCGTCCTGTGCGCCGTGCATAAAGCTCATTAAAACAGATGCAAAAATTTGCCCGTATTTAAAAACTATATCTGTACTTTGTCTTTTAACATTACGAAAAACAGCAAGAATTATTCTGCACACAACATATCCGCAAATAAACCCACCAAGGCAGGAAATAAAAAGTCCGTAAACGGTCTTCATCCATTCCCCTGTATCCACACCACCAAAATTTCCGTTAACACAAATGGCACTACCCGTAAGCCCTGCAATAAGGGCGTGGCTTTCACTTGTGGGTATACCGAAATACCAGGCAAATACCGCCCACAGGACTATTGAAAACATGGCAGCAGAAAGGGCAATAACACTCACATTTTCATCTGCACCAAAATCCACCATACTTATTACTGTTTCGGTAACAGATGCTCCTGCCCTGCCCGATACTATTACTCCCAAAAAATTGAAAGCCGCAGACATAAGTATTGCTTTACCCACACTCATACATCGGGTTGTAACACAGGTTGCAATAGCATTTGGCGCATCAGTTAAGCCGTTTACAAAAATCACGCCAAGGGTAAGTAAAACGGAAGTTATTGTTAATGGTGAAAGATTAAAAAAATGCTCCATTGAATTACCCTACCCTTGTCTTTTTTGTAAAGTATATTCAACAGAACCAATTATAATTCAAGCAAAAATTCCGTAAGGTCAGTAATCTGACCCTACGGAATATTTTAAAAATTATTCAATAATATCAAAATATCTGCCTAACCAATAAAGGAACAGATATGTCATACCGCTTTCGTGGCTCCTCTTTTCACCGTCTACTCTGAAAGCATTAAGCCCCAGACGGGAGTACGGACGCTCATCCCATGCA
Source organism: Acutalibacteraceae bacterium (assembly GCA_045602985.1). GTDB lineage: Bacteria > Bacillota > Clostridia > Oscillospirales > Acutalibacteraceae > DTU089. The sequence continues at coordinate 2,544 of JAZULH010000107.1, forward strand.
AGGGGTGTTTTTATACGAGGTTGCTCGCCCCAATAAACAGGCTCATCGTCATACTCAAGACCGCGACGCATACTGTTATACATAGCGTAGCTTTCCATTTCAAAGGGATGGTCCTTAAGATGCTTAACCATAGTGTCAACATCACAAGGAGCACCTGTAAAGCCCTTATAAACAAAGGCAAAGTATGGGTTACCCTCGATTTTTTCATAATCGTAATGTGATGCAAGTCCTAACAATATGTACTGCCTGATTGCAGGGTCCTTTTCAAGCCTTAAGTATGCAAAGGTGTTGAACATTGCAAGGTTATCATCAATGTGGCAGGTGTGTCCGTCTGCCCTCTTGTGGTATGCCGCATTTATAAGGAAATGATGGTCATTAATAAGCTCGTTGTATTTATTAAGATACTTATCGTCACCTGACATATGATATGTTATTTTAAGGAATGTAAGGTATTCAAGTGAATTTACACCCTTTTCCCAAGTCCACATACTGTCGTTGTTAAGGGCATCCTCGTTCCAACAAGCCCAGGTTGTGGGCTTATTGTCAAAATCAAAGAGGTATCCGTTGTGCTCCATAATATGGTCCGTGATTTTGCAGACTGCCTCACAGATTTCCGCCTTTTCATTTTCATCTGCACACATATCATAGTACAGGGAAAAGCCCACATAGTGACCTGTCATTTCATCGCTGGAGGTTTCGCCCAACCATTCGTATGTACCGTCGCTTGAACGGTGCCACTCGTTGCCGATTTCCTGTGTTTCAAGACCCTGACCCCATGTTTTTTCATCGGGATACCTTACTGCACGGGCTGTAAAGCCTTTGATTTCAGGTGCACGTGTAAGAACAAGCATTGCATCCTTATACCTGCGTGCAGCATTAAGAATTTTTTCATCCTTTGTTTTGTCATACCACAGGCAAAGCGCTGAAAGATATGTATGCGTCCACAGGCCGTCGTTATCACTTATGCTTGAAAAACTGCCGTTTTTTAATTCACCGCTTACGCTTGTAACAAAGCCATCCTTACGGGGAAAGTATTTTTCTGTTTCCTCAAAGAAATAAACTGCCTTATCATAAAGGGTCGTTTCCTTTTCGCTGATTTTTACAATACCGCCCTCGGAAACCGTATAAATATCGTTGCCGCCAAAGGCTACCTTTGTAACAATGGGATTGAAAGCATATCTTGTAGCAGGCAGATATTTAGCAAGGCCGTTTCTGATAAGCACGGCACCTGCATCCGTACCTGCAACAATACTGCCGTCATCGGCAACAGCAATTGAATAAACACTCTCCTGCGGCAAAGCAGAAATCTCCTTGTGTGAGTACCAGCCGTTTTTATAATCATACATATACAAGCCCTGATTTGCACCGACTAAAAGGTTGCCGATTTTATCAAAGGCAATAGCATTTATTGTAATTTCGGGCATTGTGGAATGGTCGGGGAAAATGCAACGCCATGACCTGCGCTTACCCTCCATACGCTGAATGCAACGGCTGTTTGCAGCACATACCCTGTCTCCAAAAAGGGCAAGGCACTCTGCATCCTGCTCACAGTTTGAAAGGTGGTAAAAGCCCTCCTCACGTTCAACATAAAGAACCCTGCGAGTAAGCACATACAGACTATCGCTGTCCTTGATATCGGTTACAGGGTGCTGAAACTCCGCCAGAATCTCAGCACCTTTTTCGCCTATGGTATAAACCTTGTTATCACAACCGGCAAGAACTCTGCCGTCCTTACAAATGTGAACGGTTGTAAAAATCAAATCACCCGACAGAGTGTTTATTTTATCATCTGTAAGCTTAACAAGACCTTCATCCGTGCATATATAAATTACATCCTTGCCAACTGCAACAGAGGCAACCTTCCCGTCAAAGGGGTAACGCTCCGTTACTCGTTGGGGATATTTACCTGTTCTGAGTATATCCATAATGCCACCTTAAAATCAGTATTTGAGCTTTTCGTTTGCCGCTTTCATAACCTCGGGTGTAATTTTCACAATCTCACGGTCATAGGTGAGAAGTCCGTTACACTCATCCTCAACATCGCTTACTTCTGTATAAATAATGGCAGACAAGCCTTTATTCTTCATACAGTTATATATTCTGTTCTCATACAAATGGGCAATAGCCTCGTCAAACTTTTCCTGACTGTAATACTTGCGGTATCCGAAGAATTTATCCTTATTAAATGAATGGTCCTTAAACTGCATCGAGAATCCGCCGAACTCTGTCAGAGCAATGGGGCGCCTGTCATCCTTGCTGTATTTCGGGAACATAAAGGGTGTAAAATAAATGTGGAAGCTGTTCACATCGCCTGAACCGTGGTCTACCCAACCGCTGGCGTGGTCAACAAGTCTTGTGGGGTCTTTTTTCTTGTAGAATTCATAAGCCTTTACGCTGTCAAACTGACCCCAACCCTCGTTCATAGGTGTCCACAATGCTAACGAGGTTACATTATAAAGCAGATCAATCATCTCTGCCGATTCCTTGTAGAATTCCTCTCTGCCCTCTGCATCCTTACGGGCAAAATAGCCGTAGTGGCTCTTGCCGTCGCTCACCTTACCTGCATGCTTATTATTAAACAGCATTGACATAAATGGTGCGGTTCCTATTGCCATAAAGTTATACTTACCGCCACCGTTAATCATATCCTGCCATACAATCATACCAAGTCTGTCGCAATGGTAGTACCAACGTAACGGTTCGATTTTTATATGCTTTCTTAAGGTGTTAAAGCCCAAATCCTTCATGGTCTGAATGTCGTAAATAAGGGCATCATCGTGTGGCGCGGTGTACATACCGTCACTCCAATAGCCCTGGTCAAGAAGACCGTTAAAGAAGTATGGCTTGTTATTGAGCATAAGTCGGGGTGTACCCTCACTGTCCTCTCCGACGCTGAATTTGCGCATACCGAAGTAGCTCTCCACCCTGTCATTGCCTGCGGCAATTTTAAGGTCGTAGAGCTTGGGGTTTTCGGGGCTCCAGTATTCATAATCGGTAAGCTTGATTACACCCTTACCGTCAACAAGCTTACAGCCTGCCATAACCTCACCGTTATTGAGGGCAATTGCTCCCATTTCATCGGTTGGCTTGCCGTTGTACTTCACCTCAATACGAAGCTCATCAGCATCAATATCGGGAGTGAGCTTAATTGATTCAATGTAGCCCTCGCAAACCTCTTCAAGCCACACTGTCTGCCATATACCCGACTGTGGTGTGTACCAGATACCGCCACGCTTGAATGTCTGTTTACCGCGGGCGTGGTAGCTTGTGTCGGTAGGGTCCTTGACTGTAAGGCGCAAATCATTTTCACCATCAAGAATGTAGGCAGTAACGTCAAATGTAAAAGGAAGGTAACCGCCCTTGTGTTCACCGACAACGCTGTTATTGAGTGTAACCGTACACTCATAGTCAACCGCACCGAAGTGAAGAAGCACACGATGGTTGGTACGTTTGAAATTAAACAATTTCTGGTAGTACAGCACATCTGTGGGTTCAACCATCTTTTCCACACCGCTGAGTATACACTCAGGGCTGAAGGGAACAGTAATTTTGCCCTGATAACCAGCAAATTTTTTATACTCGTCGTAAATTGCATAGTTCCATTCGCCGTTAAGGTTAATAAAACTATCACGTCTGAGCTGAGGTCTGGGATAATCGTTCAAAGGCAGATTCTTGTCCAATTCTCTGCCCCATCTTGTAAACAATCTTTCCATTTAACATACTCCTCTGTTAATAAATATCTAAAATATGATATCACATATATTATTTCATTTCAATAAAAAAATAGTTCTTTAAAAATATGATTGACGAATTTTACCTTTAGTGATATAATTAGGAAAAATATTATGGAAAAGGATGTTTTTTTATGGCACATTTCAGTGACGCTATATTCCAATTAGTTTCAATGCTTATGTCGTTGCTTATGTCAATCGGTGCAATTACAACACCTGCTACTGACGACGTAATCAAACAAATTGAGAATGACACCGTTATCAACTTTATTGTAACAGGTGACCCCCAGGTTTGTAACTACAACCCCTCCCGCGAAACAAATCTCATTGCAGCATCTGAGGATATGCTCAACGCAGAAACTGCTTTTGACGCATACATCATTGCAGGTGACATTGCAGAGAACGGCTTCCAGGACGAGTTTGACAGAGTATACGAGGATATTAAGGATGTTAATGCTGCTAACTTTATTATGTGTGCAGGTAACCACGATATCCGTCTTCGTGAGTATGAGCAGTCAACAGAGCGTTTCATAAACTTCACAAACTCATTTAACATTGAGCAGAATGCTATTGATTCTCTCCGTTACACATACGAGGTTAACGGCTACAAATTTATTGTTATGGCATCTGACAAATCAGAGTTTGAAGAGGCTTTCATCAGCGACGAGCAGCTCCAGTGGCTCAACCTTGAGCACAAGGCAGCAGCAAAGGACGGTATGCCTGCATTTGTAGTATGCCACTATCCCCTTGCTGAAAGCCACGGTCTTCCCAACACTTGGGGTAGTGCTAACAGCCCCGGAGCACCCGGCAGACTTCCCGAGTATGTTCGCCAGGACGGTTACGATTACACCGGTTCAATTGGTGAAAACTCAAACGAGGTATACGACATTCTCAGCAAATACAAAAACGTATTCTTCATCACAGGTCACCTTCATACAGGCTTTGGTGAGAACACATATCAGCCAATTAACGAAGCAAACAATGTTCAGGGTATCAACGTTCCTTCTGTAGGTATTGACAACAAGGACGGCACATACAACAACCCCGGCACAGGTCTTTATGTTGAAGTTACTCCCGACGAGGTTATCTTCTACGCAAGAGACTTTGCAAACGGCAAATACCTTTCTGTTGACGAGTTCTCAGAAACTGTTGCTGTATTTCCCCTTATCTAAATAATTTTAACGGTCGCTGTTTCAATCGGCGACCGTTCTTTTTTTGCATTGGTCAACCCTCCCGCATATTATACTGCAGGAGGTTTTTTTATGATTAATGAAATTATTACTCTGGGTCTTGCTGTTATCGGTATGATCCTGACTATGTGGTTTATTGTGTTCAAGCTTACCGTATGGCGAATTGAAAGGCTTACAATAACCATACCGCTTAACGGAGATGATAAGGAGATTTTCGACCGCATCTATGCCGCATATTCTCTGTGTGATTTTTGCGGATTAAAGAAAAAATGCACCATAGCATTAATTAACTACGGTGCATCAGATGACTTTTGCAGGACTATAAATGAAATTTATAAGAACTACAGCTTTATAAAAATTACAGAACCGTCAGACTCAATCAAAGAGTTGCATACATAACTGCCTTAATGGTGTGCATTCTGTTCTCTGCCTCGCGGAACACAACGGACTGCTCGCTCTCGAACACGCCATCGGTAACCTCCATTGCATCTCTGTTGAACTTTTCGCACATACGCTTGCCGATTTCAGTCTTTTTGTCGTGGTAGGAGGGCAGGCAATGCATAAATATTGCCTTATCCCCTGCATTTGCCATAAGCTTTTCGTTAACCTGGTAAGCAGAAAGATCGTTGATACGCTCTGCCCAAACAAGCTCGGGCTCACCCATAGAAACCCAAATGTCGGTGTATATTACATCGGCATTTTTTGTTGCCTCCATGGGGTCCTCAACAAAGGAGAGTGTGGACCCTGTTTCCTTGGCAATTTTTTTACATTCATCAACAAGTGCAGAATCAGGGAAATACTTTTTAGGTGCACAGGCAGTAAAGTTAAGACCCATTTTTGCACAACCTACCATAAGGGAATTACCCATATTGTACCTGGCGTCTCCCATATATACAAAGTTTATTCCTTTAAGGTGACCGAAATGCTCTTTTATGGTAAGAAAATCTGCAAGAATCTGTGTGGGGTGGAATTCGTTTGTAAGTCCGTTCCACACAGGCACATCGGAATACTTTGCAAGCTCTTCAACAATCTCCTGACCATGACCGCGGTACTCGATACCATCATACATGGAGCTGAGAACTCTGGCAGTATCAGCAATGCTTTCCTTTCTGCCAATCTGTGAAGCAGTCGGGTCAAGGTATGTTACGCCCATACCCAAATCCCTGGCTGCAACCTCAAAGCTGCAACGGGTACGTGTGCTTGTTTTTTCAAATATAAGAGCAATATTTTTACCCTTAAGTGTATCATGAGGAATACCGTTCTTTTTCTTTTTCTTCAAATCTGCAGCAAGATTAATAAGGTAATCAATTTCCTCACTTGTAAAATCCAATAATTTTAAATAATCGCGTCCTTTAAGATTCATAACCATCCACCTCAGTTACACGCATTTTTTATAACCTCAATCGCCTTTTCCAAATCCTCAAAGGATATGTTAAGCGGCGGAAGAAGTCTGAGCTTGTTTTTTGCCTTTATGGGTAAAACTCCGTTCTCCTGACAATATTTAAGAACCTCGTTTACATCCTTCACGGTTTCTATGCCGAGCATAAGACCAAGACCTGTAACACTTTTTACGCCATCACATACGGAAAGTGCATCAACTATATAATCGTGCTTTTTTTCAACCTCTGCAAGAAAAGCATCATCAAGGCGCTCTATAATGTTAAGAGCACCTGCCGCGGCAACAGGATTGCCACCGAAGGTAGAGCCGTGACTACCCGGGGTATATACATCAGCAGTTTTTTCAAACAGCATTGTTGCTCCTATGGGCAAACCGCCACCAAGACCCTTCGCGGTAGAAACAATGTCCGGCTCAATACCGAATTTCATATAGCCGTAAAGGGCACCTGTTCTGCCGTTGCCTGTCTGAACCTCATCAACAACAAGCAGTACATCCTTCTCCTTACAAAGCTTTTCAAGACCTTTTACAAAGTCAGTTGAAAGCGGCACAACTCCGCCCTCACCCTGTATGGTTTCAATCATAACAGCAGCAACCTTGTTGTTATTTATAAGCTGTTCTATACCATCAAGGTCACCTGCATCCCCATAAAGGAACCCGTCTGTAAGCGGCAGAAAATCCTTGTGAAAGCTCTCCTGACCTGTTGCGGCAAGGGTTGTTACGGTTCTTCCGTGAAAGCTGTTGTTGAGGGTGATAATATTAAAATACTCTGCACCCTTCTTTTCAGCGGCATATTTACGTGCCGCTTTTATTGCACACTCGTTTGCCTCGGCGCCCGAGTTTGAGAAAAAGACTTTTTTTGCACCTGTTCTGTCACAGAGCGCTTGTGCCAGACGGACACAAGGTGATGTGTAATACAGGTTCGATGTATGCTGAAGTGTAGAAAGCTGCTCAGTAACAGCATTAACCCACTCTTTATCACCAACACCAAAAATGCTGACACCTATGCCTGTGCCCATATCAATATATTCTTTACCTGAATCATCGTAAAGCTTGCTTCCCTCGCCTTTTACAAGCTCAATGGGAAAACGTGCATAAGTGTTGGCAACATATTTATTATCAAGCTCTTTAATGCTCATAATTTACTCCCCTTTAACCATTGTACCTGCACCCTCATCGGTAAGCAGCTCAAGGAGCACCGCGTGAGGTACACGACCGTCAAGAATGGTAACACGCCTTACACCGCGTTCAACAGCCTCAATACAACACTCAACCTTAGGTATCATACCGCCTGTTACAATTCCGTCAGCAAAAAGCTGACGTGCCTCCTGCACATTTACACGCTTGATAATGGAGTCAGGGTCGTTAACATCCCTGAGAATACCGGGAATGTCTGTCATGGTAATAAGACGCTCTGCCTTCATAGCACCTGCAATATAAGATGCGGCTGTATCTGCATTTATGTTATATACATTACCCTCGTTATCACAACCAACAGTTGAAACAACGGGTATGTAACCTTTTTCAAGCAAATCAAGAATAGGCTGAACATTAACATTTGTAATTTCACCTACAAAGCCAAGGCGTTCATCCTTAACCTCTGCCTCAATAAGGTGACCGTCAATACCGGAAATACCTACCGCATTACCGCCGTGCTCACCCAAAAGATTTACTAACTGCTTGTTGATTTTACCTGCAAGAACCATCTGCACAATTTCTGCAGTTTCCTTATCCGTAACACGCAGACCGTCAACAAAAACACTTTCCTTACCCACTTTTTTAAGCATATCCGATATTTCGGGACCGCCGCCGTGGACAAGAACAGGCTTAACACCGATAAGCCACAAAAGAACAATATCCTCCATAACCTGCATTTTCAGGTCTTCGCTTATCATAGCGTTACCGCCGTATTTCACAACAATAATTTTGTCGTGGTACTTCTGAATATACGGAAGTGCCTGTGTAATAACCTCTGCACGCTGATGATTGGTAATATTCATATCCATAACTATTATGTTCTGTAATCTCCGTTGATTTTAACGTACTCATAAGTAAGGTCGCAACCCCAGGCAGTGGCAGAAGCCTCGCCCGAATTGAGTCCGACGGAAATCACAATCTCCTTTTCCAAAAGTATTTCTTTTGCCTTTTCCTCTGAGAACTCAATACCTGCACCATCTTTGCAAACAGGTATTTCACCCTTTGCGGAAATAAATGAAACATCAACTTTATTAACATCTACATCTGCACCGCTGTAACCGATAGCGCAAAGCACCCTGCCCCAGTTGGCATCTGCACCGAACATTGCTGCCTTTGTAAGTGATGAACATATTATGCTTTTGGCAACTATTTTGGCAGTAGACTCATCGCAAGCGCCTGTAACCTGACATTCAAGGAGCTTTGTAGCACCCTCGCCATCGCCGGCAATCATTCTGCAAAGGTGAACAGTTACTGTATTAAGTGCCTTCATAAATGTGTTGAACGACTCACCCTCATCGGAAATTTCCGTATTACCTGCCATACCGTTTGCAAGCACGCACACCATATCATTAGTTGATGTATCACCATCAACGCTCACCATATTGAATGTATTCTGAATATCCTCGGAAAGTGCTTTTGAAAGAAGCTCCGATGAAATTGCACAGTCGGTAGTAATAAACACAAGCATGGTTGCCATATTGGGATGAATCATACCTGAGCCCTTTGCAATACCGCCTATTTTACAGGTTACACCGTCAATTTCAAAGGAAACGGCAAATTCCTTCATAACAGTATCGGTAGTCATTATACCCTCGGCGGCATCAGCACTGTTTTGACCTAAGGCCGCCTTCAGCTCTGCCATACCTTTCTGAATCGGGGTAATGTCAAGAGGCTGACCTATAACGCCTGTGGATGCCACAACAACATCCTCTTTATTAATGCTTAAAGTTTCCGCAGTAAGTGTTGCCATTTTTTCTGCAATCTCAATACCGTTGGCGTTGCAGGTGTTGGCATTACCGCTGTTACATACAATTGCCTGTGCCTTACCGTCTGCAAGGTGCATTTTTGTAACAACAAGAGGAGCACCCTTAACAAGATTGGTGGTATATACTGCTGCAGCACTCGCCTTTTTTTCGCTGAAAATGAGTGCCAGGTCTCTTTTTGATTTATTTTTTCTGATACCGCAATGAATACCGCTTGCGGTAAAGCCCTTTGCGGCACAAATACCGCCGTTAATTATTTCCATATCATTAAACCTCTAATCCCTTAGTATCGTCATTACCCAGCACGATGTTAAGACACTCAACTGCGGCACCGCTGGCACCCTTGCCGAGATTGTCGTAACGGGCAACAAGAATAATCCTGTCCTCATTACCGAAAACGGAAACCGCCATTGAATCCTTACCGGAAAGTATACCTGCCGAAACGAAGCCCTCTTCATTTTCATCGGAGTATGTAACCAAAGGACCATTGTATTTACTTTTATAGATTTCCTTGATTTTTTCTATATCAAAGCCATTTTTCAAATCACTTTTAAAAATCGGTACAGTAACCTCCATACCGGAGTAAAAATCACCTACAACCGGACAAAATACAGGAGCATTGTTAATACCTGTTATTTTCACCATTTCCTTCAGGTGCTTATGGTTTTGGGTAAGTCCGTACTGTCTCGGTGCACCAAGAAGCTCATCGGGCTCTTCCTCATAGTCGGCAATCATCTTTTTGCCGCCACCGGAATAGCCGGTAAGTGAAAAGCAGGAAATGTTTTCACTGCCGTCAAGAGCCCCTGCCTCCATAAGCGGATAAACAAGAGCAATAAAACCGCTGGCATGACAACCCGGCACGGCAATACGCTTTGAGCTCCTGAGCTTTGCTCTGTGCTCCGCGGAAAGCTCCGGGAATCCGTATGCCCAATTATCCAGCGTACGGTGAGCTGTGGATGTGTCGATAACCACAGTATTTTCATTTTCAATAAGGGAAACCGACTCTCTTGCCGCATCGTCGGGCAAACACAAAAAAGCAATATCTGCCTCATTGAGCGCCGCCTTTCTGCAAGCAGGGTCCTTTCTTTTTTCATCATCGAGTGTTATAAGCTCGATGCCCTCAAAGGTCTCTAACCTTTCATATATTCTCAGACCGGTTGTACCGGCTTTACCATCAATAAATACTTTCTTTGCCATTTATAAACTCCGTAACATCCTGTAACTGTTTTTTCACAGACTCGTAGCCTGTGGAGCCTGCAGAAATTCTTTTGGAAATGCAGGTTTCAAGTGAAATTTCACTGAACAGATCCTCTTCAAAAAGCTCGCTGTGTGCTTTGTACTCATCAAGATTGAGAGTTTCCAGAACCTTACCCTTTTCTATGCACTCAGCAACTGTCTGTCCCACTATTTTGTATGCTGTACGGAAGGGCATTCCCTTTTTAACAAGGTAGTCTGCAAGGTCCGTTGCATTTATAAAGCCTTTTTGAGCTGCAGAGTACATATTGTCCTTAAGCACAGTCATTGTTGCAATCATAGGTGCAAATATGCTCAGACACTTCTGCACAGTTTCAATACTGTCGAATATTGCTTCTTTATCCTCCTGCATATCCTTGTTGTATGCAAGAGGCAGACCCTTAAGCGATGTAAGCAAAGCAAAAAGATCACCGTAAACCCTGCCTGTTTTACCCCTTACCAGTTCCGCCATATCAGGATTCTTCTTCTGGGGCATAATGCTTGAGCCTGTAGTATATGAGTCATCAAGCTCAACAAACTTGAATTCCCAGGAGCTCCAAAGGATAATTTCCTCCGAAAATCTTGAAAGGTGCATCATAATTATAGAGAACGCTGACATAAGCTCCACGCAGAAATCTCTGTCGGACACGCCATCAATACTGTTACCCATAATACCGTAAAAGCCAAGCTTTTCCGCCTCAAAGCAACGGTCTGTATTGTATGTTGTTCCTGAAAGCGCACATGAACCCAACGGAGAATAATTCATACGTCTTACAGCATCCCTGAGTCTTGTTGCATCACGCATAAACATCTGCGCATAAGCAAGCAGGTGGTGGGCAAAGGTTATGGGCTGTGCACGCTGAAGGTGTGTATAGCCGGGCAATATAGCATCCTGATTTTCCTCCGCCTTATCACGGATAGCCTCAATAAGATTGTAAATAAGGTCATTTACCTTTTCCGCTTCGTCACGCAGATAAAGTCTGATATCCACCGCAACCTGGTCATTACGGCTGCGTGCAGTATGAAGGCGCTTGCCCACATCGCCTTTTCGGGCAGTAAGCTCACTTTCAATGAACATATGAATATCCTCGGCATCGCTGTCAAAGGTCATCTTGCCGCTTTCAATATCCTCAAGAATACCTGAAAGACCGTCAATTATTTCCTCACAGTCTTTTTCAGTTATTATGCCTTGTTTTGCAAGCATCTGAGCATGTGCAACAGAACCGCCGATATCCTGACGGAACATTTTGCAGTCGAAGTGAAGTGATGAATTAAAATCATCTGCCTCCTTATCAAGAGCCTTTGTAAATCTGCCTGCCCACATTTTATCCATAACAATAATACCCTTTCAAAAACTACTTTTGCACATTCGGAATAAAGCACCGAATGTGCAAAACATTAATTATTATTCACCGAGCTTTTCAAGACCTGCTTTATCTCTCATATTTGCCATAACCTTAATGGGAAGACCGTAAAGGTTAATAAAACCTGCAGAATCCTTCTGGTCGTAAACCTCATCCTCATCAAATGTAGCCATATCTGCATCGTAAAGTGAGTAGGGTGAGCATACGCCTGCGTTAATCATATTACCCTTGTAAAGCTTGAGCTTAACATCACCTGTTACTGTTTCCTGAGTGGAATCAACAAATGCAAGAATTGCCTTTGTAAGAGGTGTGTACCACTGTGCATTGTAAATAAGCTCTGCCAGCTTCTGTGCAACAAGTACTTTGTAATGTGCAGTCTCTTTATCAAGGCAGATTGTTTCGAGCACGCTGTGTGCCTTGTAGAGAATTGCTCCACCGGGAGTTTCGTAAACACCGCGACACTTCATACCAACAAGTCTGTTTTCAACAATATCAAGAAGACCGATACCATTTGCTCCGCCAAGCTCATTAAGCTTTGTAACAAGCTCTACCGCGCCCATTTCAACACCATCAACAGCTGTGGGAACACCCTTTTCAAAATGGATTGTAACATAGGTGGGTTTGTCGGGAGCCATTTCGGGAGAAACGCCCATTTCAAGGAAGCCCTCCTTATTGTAAAGGGGCTCATTCATAGGATCCTCAAGGTCAAGACCCTCGTGTGAAAGGTGCCAGATGTTTTTATCCTTTGAATAGTTTGTTTCTCTGTTTATTTTAAGAGGAACATTGTGTGCCTCTGCATAAGCGATTTCTTCCTCACGGGATTTGATATCCCACTCTCTCCAAGGAGCAATGATAGGCATATTGGGAGCATAAGCTTTGATTGCAAGCTCAAATCTTACCTGGTCATTACCCTTACCTGTACAGCCGTGGCAAATAGCATCAGCACCTTCAGCAATAGCAATCTCTGCAATTCTCTTTGCAATGGGGGGACGTGCAAATGCTGTACCAAGAAGATATTCCTCGTAAATTGCCCCTGCCTTAAGACCGGGGAAAACATAATCCTCAAGGAATTCCTTTGTAAGGTCCTCAATATAAATTTTGGAAGCGCCTGTTTTAATAGCCTTTTCCTCAAGGCCCTCAAGCTCGCTTGCCTGACCTACGTTACCGGAAACTGCAATAACCTCACAGTTGTTGTAATTTTCCTTAAGCCAGGGAATGATGATTGATGTATCAAGACCGCCTGAGTATGCAAGAACAACTTTTTTGATGTTTGACTTATCCATAATTTATTTCCTCCAAAATGCGAGGTTATAACCTCGTGCAAAAATATTCATTCGATATGCATAGTTATACACCTTTATTCTCAAGATGTCAAGCATTTTATAAAAATTAATTGATTTTTGCTCAAATTCGCCAAAATGTAGCAAAATCGAGATAAATACACTATTAATTTGTGTGTTTTTTCACCAAAACAACCACATCGTCACTTTTATACAACTGTGTTTTATTATGCAATATAATTGTATATATGCAATTTTTATACAAGTTTTGTGCATATTTGCATAAAAACACCCTGCAAGGAATACACCTTGCAGGGCATTGACTGAATATTAAATTGCTCAGCTGTTACATAACAACATTACCGCCGAAAACACTCTGAAGAAGATTCATAAAGATTCTGAAGATTTTTTCAAAATAGTATGAAAAAGTATAATCAAGCTGTGTTCTGTCTGCGCTGTCACCAAGAAGTGAGCCATCCTCCTGTGCAAGGGCACTTGAGGTAAGGCAATATGTTGAATACTCTGTGGGATTCTCTTCGTTGATTTCAATGATACGTGTACCCTGAATCATATCGTTATAATATGATGAATAAGTACAGCCGGGTGTCATAATAAGGTCAACACCGTCAACATCAACAATAAAGTTATTGACATGGTCATGACCTACAACAACGCCGAGAACATCGCCACCTGCAACCATAGCATCCCACTGACCGTCATTGCCGTAGCTGGGACAAGCCTTTTCAAAGAGATAGCCGTTTTCAAACTTTGAGATGTCGGGGATAAATGTGTAGCTTGTACCGTCCTGGAAATTAATGGTAAGGTCACCCATATTAATATCTGATGGTGCAAAAATCTTTTCAGTAGGCTCCTGAGGGATAATGTGCTGGAAAACAATTGAGGGAACAACCTCGCCGCCGTTCTCTGCTGTCATAGCATCACGTGTATTGTTGTACCATTCAATCTGGTCCTCACGAACCCAGTCATAGCCAAGCCAATTACCCTGAGAATCATGAACATAGTCGCCACAGTCAAACATCCAGAGGTTGAATGCAACCTTTGAGCCGTCACTTGAAAGAATGGGGAGATTGTGAGTACCTGAGCCATGAAGCGAGGGGTCTGCATCATACCAGAGACAACCGTCATACTCCTGATATTTTGCAACAATTTCATCTCTTGTTTTGCCGCCTGATGACTCTTCATCGTGGTTACCGAGAACACCTGTGAATGGAATACCGCGATAAACAATGGGTCTGAGAACCTCATCATAAGACCTGTCATCGGGGTTATTGATGTTGTCACCACAGAAAACAACAAGGTCAGGCTGTGCATAGTCGAGCGCCTCTCTGATGAATGTAATCATATCATCAGGCACGGGGTAATCAGTCTGCACGTCTGCAAGCACCATAATCTTGAAATTACCGTTTTTGTCAAACTGAAGCTGAGCCTCATCCTTAAAACCGGCAAAGCTTACTGTTACAAGTGAAAAAACCATCACAAGCGCCATAAGCACGGACATAAATTTTTTCATAGCTTATTCTCCTTAAAAATAGTTCATAATTGTTATAATTATAATTCTGCAAAACAGATTTGTCAACAAATTCCTTGATTTTATACTGTTCCGAGCACACAGTTTTTGTAGTGCCTTCCCTTTTCCTCAAAGTTTTTGTAGTAATTATAGCTTGCCGCTGCCGGTGAAAACAAGCAGGATTTTCCTTCTGCGGTGTGCTCCTTGCAGAGCCTTACACCATCAGCCATATCACCGGCACACAGCATATTCTTAGTGCAGCCCGCAGACTTAAGACGTTCAATTATTGTGTGACCTGTTTCAGGCAGACCGACAAGATTGCTGATGCTGCAATTATTAAGAAATTTCACAAAATCATCGTAATCAATGCCTCTGTCAAGACCTCCGAACAAAAGTGTATCCACGTTCCCGATTGCCTTTACTGCCCCCGTTACCGCCGTGGGTATGGTAGCAATGCTGTCATTGTAGAAAGTGACACCGTCAACAACACCCACAAACTCCATACGATGCTCAATACCGCCAAAGCCTTTAATTGCCTGCCTTACATCGTCATCCTTCACTCCAAAGGCTCTTGCAACTGCAAGAGCGTATGCAATATCCTGACGGTTGTGCTCACCCTTAAGATGCTCTGTTGACTGCCACAGCTCGTTAACGAACTCATCATTGGCAACAGCCGTAAAGGTTACAGGCTCAGCAACGCCTTTTATTACAGTATTCCAGTCCACAACACCTGCAAGGTCCTGCTCAGGATTATAAACAAGCACATCCTCAGCCTTCTGATAACGGGCAATGTTAAGCTTTGCATTTACATAACCCTGATAACCTGTTTTGTAATGGTCAAGATGCTCCTGATAAATATTAACTATCACAGCAACATGAGGCGATGATGTTGTAAATTCCAATTGGTGAGATGACATTTCAATAACAGCCACAAGGCTCTCATCCTCATCCGCCTTTTCAAAAACAGGAACACCAATATTTCCGATAAGGCAGGTGTTAAGCCCACCGGCTTTAAGCATTTCATATATGAGCGTTGATGTTGTTGTTTTACCCTTTGAACCTGTAATTCCTACAACAACAGGCTTGCAAAAACGAAGGAACATATCCGTCTGACAGGTGATTTCAGTAGCTTCGGGATAAATAACATCATCTAAAAATGCGATACCGGGGCTTTTGAAAACAATATCAAAATCACCCAAAGAATCCAGGTAGCCTTCACCTGAAATAACCGTAATGTTTTTATCATCGCTCTCAAAGCCGTTTTTATCAGCAATTGTCAGATGCTTTTCAGGAAGATGCTTTCTTATATAGGCAAGCGTTGACTTTCCTTCTCTTCCCATACCGAGAACGAGAACCTTTTTATTTTCTATATACTCAATTATTCGGGACATAACCTTAATTACTCACCAATCTCATCAATGAAGGCAAAATTCTTCTTGCCGTTTTTCTTTACATAGTACATAGCCTTATCAGCTTTTTCATAAAGCTCTGTATAAGTTTTTCCGTCAAAGGGGAATCTTGAAATACCGATACTGCAAGAGATCTCTTCTTCAGGCGCAACCTCAAGACGAATGCTGTTGCAAATACTCTGAATCTGAACTGCTTTCTCCTCTAAATAATGTCTGTTGTCACCAACACCGCTGAGATACAAAACAAACTCTTCTCCGCCGACTCTTCCTAAAACGTCTGTTGTTCGGAAGGAAAGGGAAAGCTTTCCTGTAAGCTCCTTAAGGAAAATATCTCCCACACGATGACCATAGGTATCGTTAAGCTTCTTGAAGTCGTCAATATCGAAAATAAAGAATGCTCCTTCTTCGTTATCAGTTTTAATGATTTCGTTAATCTTCAAGGCTGTTGAAAGCTTATTAAGGAAGCCTGTAAGCTGA
>JAZULH010000108.1:0-25710 GCA_045602985.1 Acutalibacteraceae bacterium
AAAAATTCTTATATATTTTTTCATAAGCACCTCCTATATATCGACAAAAAAACTTATATATTATTATTCTACCACAACATATACAGGCTTATTTTCTATTTTAGAATTTTGAAATCCAAAACCGTAAATTTTATGTTAATATATTTATATATTATAAATAAACATATAAAAAAG
The DNA here is from genome assembly GCA_045602985.1 of Acutalibacteraceae bacterium. Taxonomy (GTDB): domain Bacteria; phylum Bacillota; class Clostridia; order Oscillospirales; family Acutalibacteraceae; genus DTU089. The sequence continues at coordinate 175 of JAZULH010000108.1, forward strand.
CCCGGATAAAAATTAGCGGGTTTACAAAGGGCAGAAATAAATAGTCATACATTGTGAGACATTTTTTTACAAGGTGTCTCACAATTTTTTCGATAATAAAACTGCCGAGTGTCCTTACGAACACTCGGCTAAATCCGGACATTTTTTATTATACGCTGTAATCATCGTCAAGTGTGTCAATACCAACACAGTCGGTATTATAAATACGCCTGGCGGGCATTGCCCTCTTTTTCGACTTTTTTTGCTCTTCCTGTTCTGCCAGGGCAAGCTTGCCGTAATAACGCATTACAAACAAGCACATTAAACCATTCACAAAAAACTGAACAAGGCACAAGGCCTGCAAAACCCTCTGCGAGGAAAATACATCTATAAACAGTTCACCCGGAAAAGCTACGCCATATTTTGTTACCGTGTAATTCAGAAGCTTGTAGCTGTTGTAAATAACACCGCATAAAAAAGATATACTTTCTATAGTAAACAATGCTCTGATATTAACGTCTCTCACCAAAAACCACAGAGAAACCAAGGTAAGAATAAAGCCGTAAGAAGCAATTGTGTTTACCCCGCTGAGCAAAAACCTTGCACCTATACCTGCTGCGGAGTCTGCTTCTATGCTGAGAATTTCGTGTTCCACCGGAGTTTTTATATATCTGAACAAGAACGCAAACACCAAAAAAGCCTTAAGCACCGATGTTCGTTTCTTTTTAGTGAAATCACGGCTGCGTTTGTATCCTATGCCCTCACCATTAAAAGCAAGAAAGCCCATAATCAAAACGGCATAAAAACTTATGTTAGACATTTTTTGACCGATTCCTGCCACAGCAGTGCCATCGCCACCGAGGTAAACGAGGGCATTTGTGACAAGCAGAAGTATACTGGATATCATCAGAAGCTTTGCGCTGTTTGATAGATAGTCGGATTTAGTCACGGCTTTCTCCTTTCTGCGGTATTAAAAACAAAATTAAATAAGAACCTTACTAAGAAATGATTTCAATCTGTCAGACTGTGGGTTATTGAAAATATCATCAGGTGTTCCCTCTTCAACAATAACGCCCTCGTCCATAAATATAACCCTGTCGGCAACCTCTTTAGCAAAACCCATTTCGTGGGTAACAACAACCATTGTCATACCCTGCCTTGCAAGGTCCTGCATAACATCAAGAACCTCTCCTACCATTTCCGGATCAAGAGCAGAGGTGGGCTCATCAAAAAGCATAACCTCGGGTTCCATACAAAGAGCACGGACAATGGCAATACGTTGTTTCTGACCACCCGAAAGCTGTTGGGGATAGGCATCTTTTCTGTCGGCAAGACCAACCTTCAAAAGAAGTTCTTCTGCCTGTTTCTCCGCCTCCTCCTGTGATTTACCAAGTATTTTCTGAGGGGCAAGTGTCATATTTTTAATTACGCTCATATTCGGAAAAAGGTTAAAATGCTGGAACACCATACCCATTTTCTGGCGATGCTTGTTGATATTTGTTTTTGGCGCTGTGATATCTGCACCGTTAAACAAAATCTGACCCTCGGTAGGTACTTCGAGAAGATTGAGTGAGCGCAGAAGTGTGGATTTACCGCTGCCGGAGGGTCCCACAATAACGACAACCTCACCACGACGGATTTCGCAATCAATACCATCAAGGGCTTTTACTGAACCGCCTGTATAATGCTTTTTCAAGCCTTTTACTTCAATAATATTATCGTTCACTCTTACGCAACCTCCTTTCAAGTTTACCTACAAGCGATGTAAGCAAAGAAACAATTACAAGGTAAATTGCCGCAACTGTAAGTAGCGGAATGAAATATTCAAACGTTCTGCCTGCAATAACATTACCTGATTTTGTAAGGTCGCTGACACCAACATAACCCGCAACTGAAGTTTCCTTGATAAGTGCAATAAACTCGTTGCAAAGTGTAGGCAAAACAGCCTTGAACATCTGCGGAATTATTATGTAACGCATTGTCTGGAAGTAGTTGAAGCCAAGGCTTCTGCCGGCTTCAAACTGACCGTTATCGATAGACATAATACCTGCACGGAAAATCTCTGCAACATAAGCACCCGAGTTAATACCGAATGCAAAAATGGCAACAGGAACACCGTCCTTGGCACTTACGAAAACAATAAAATAGCATATCATAAGCTGAACAACAACAGGTGTACCCCTGATAACCGTCAGGTACAGCTTGCACACGGCATTTATTACAGCAAGGATATAGTAACCTATGCCGCCGCGCAGCTTCATTGTTTCTTTATTTTTATCATAGGATGAACGGATGGCGGCAACAATTATACCGATTACAACACCGATAAGTAATGCGCCTGCCGTAATTCTAAGTGTATTAAAAAAGCCCTCTATAAGCAACTTGTATCTGTCGTCGCCCAAGAAAACAAATTTTAATTCTTCAACAAATTCTGTCAAAACTATCTCGCCCTTTCTAAAGCAGTAAAAAGCAATAAATAAGGGCGGAAAAACCGCCCTTACTATATGCAGGAAAGTTAATTATTCTGCGTCTGCTGCATCCTCAACGGGGATGTACTTTTCAATAATAGTTTTAACAGTACCATCAGCAATAAGTTCACTGAGTGCAGTATTAACCTTTGTCTGAAGATCTGTATTTTCCTTAGCAAAGCAGATTGCATAATCCTCTACAGCATAATCTGTATCAAGGATTGCAAGACCTTCGTTAGCATCAACATAAGATTTTGCAGGAGCGTTATCAATGATTACGCAGTCAATTTTGCCTGCAATAAGAGCCTGAACTGCAACAGCGCCGTTGTCATATCTTGTAACATTCTCTTCACCGAATTCATCAGTTGCATAAATGTCACCTGTTGTAGTTGTCTGAACACCAATCTTTTTGCCTGCAAGGTCATCAAGGGATTTGATGGCGCTACCCTCTTTAATGATAACAGACTGAATACCTGTTGCATAAGAATCAGAGAAATTAACCTTTTCAAGTCTTTCGTCAGTAACTGTAAGACCTGCCATACCCATATCGTACTTACCTGTCTGTACGCCGGGGATGATTGAGTCAAATGCGATGTCCTCAATTTTAAGCTCCATACCAAGTTTTGCGGCAATTGCTTCTGCAATTTCAACGTCGATACCCTTGTATCCGTCGCCCTCTTTGTACTCATAGGGAGGGAACTCAGCGTTTGTAGCCATTGTAAGAACCTGCTTTTCCTCTGCAGGAGCCTGTGTTGACTCGTCTGTCTCTGTTTTACCGCCGCAAGCAGCAAAACAAACTACAATTGCAAGTGCAAGCACGATTGAAGTAATTTTCAAAAACTTTTTCATCCTAAAAACCTCACTTTATTTTTGAAGCGAACACGCCTCATTGCTTGCATTATACAACGCTTACCCCGAAAATGCAACACTTTTTAATAATTCTTGCACAATATACACTTAATAGTGAATAATTACCCGATTTAATATATTGTTCAAAAATTGACTGTGTACAAACGAACGATAATGTAGTATAATACGTTTAATATATATGTTTAATATTATATAGTTAGGTACATACATTATGATTCTACTGATTTTACTGGGGTTGACTTTTTTTGTGCAGCTGCTTGCCACACCTTGGTTTGTAATGGTCGAAACCGCCGGTGATAATAGCAAGGCACTCAAATACAGACTCCTTTGTTCAGGCATTGTTATTGCCGATGTTATGTTGTGCGGTGCCATTGCACAGGCGCACAACCACCCTTATTTTATACTTATCGGTGCAGGCTCTGTTTTGTCCTTTGCCGCAGGAATTATTGCGTGCAAGCTGATGCTCAAGGGTGACCTGTGGTTTTTTATATTACAGTCCGGAGCAAACCTTTTGTGCACCCTTGCATTCACCACCCAGCTTTACACTCTGTATAATGCAGGATTAGCTGATATCATTTCCTGGGTAGTACCCTTGATTATGGCAATTATCCTCATACCGTTTATGTGTAAGCAGGACGGCAAGTACCGCCCTCACCTTATCCTTTCAGTTTTAAGTGCCGTATTACTTTGCGGTAAGGCAATACACCTGGGGATTCTGTGTCAGAAAACAGGCTTACCCACAATGCAGGCAGTAAGCTGTGCCCTGATTATGGGGTCATTGGCACTTTCATTTGCAGTACTGCTGACAACACGCCAGCAAATATCTCCCCCACCTGAGGGTAAACCACAATTACCCAAGTATTGTACGTATTTTTTCGGTCAGATGCTTATTGCGTGCTCCATATTGATTTGCGGAGGTTTAAAATGAAGAAAATAGTAGCCTTTATACTTTCACTTTGCATTATTTCAATTTGCATACCCGTAGCTACAGCCGCCAATTACAACGGCTTTGTGTATGAGGTTAACAGCGATAACACAATCACCATAACAGGATACAATGATTTCAGCGCAGATTTTGTAAACATACCCTCACAAATTGACGGCAAGGCTGTTGTTTCCATAGGACAAGGGGCATTCCAGCTCAAGCCAAGCATAACAGGCATCAAAATCGCTGACACGGTTAAATCCGTGGGTTCTATGGCTTTCTATAATTGCAAAAAGCTCAACTCTGTAACATTCGGCAGCGAAACAGCTTCAATCGGTTCAAAAGCATTTAACTCCTGCATCGCGCTTACTTCAATAAACCTTAAAAATGTACAAACCGTGGGTGAATATGCATTTTACGGCTGTACTGCACTCACCCAAATCAACGGTGGTTCCAACCTTAAAGTTATAGGCAAAAACGCCTTCACAGGTTGTACTGCGCTCGATTACCTTGATTTTGGTGATGCTTTACTTTACATTGGTAATTATGCCTTTTCAGGTTGCACACAGTTAATCAATCTTTATTTTCCCGACACGCTGGGTTATATCGGTAACAGCACATTCAAGGGATGTACCGCACTCTCGGATATCACCTTCGGTACAGGTGAACTGCAGATTGATGCTTACGCATTTGAAAACTGCACATCACTCGTAGCAATCACCCTCCCCGACAATATTGTTTCAATCGGCAGTCTTGCTTTTGCCCTGAGAGCATCCGACAGTACAGAATTTTCTCACAATGTCACCATAACCTGCAATATGCAGTCAGCAGGTGCGCGCTATGCAAAATACTATAATGTACCCGCAAGCTTTACCGATATGGGTGTAACAGTTTCCTTATTCGGCGATATAGACAATAGCGGCAAGGTTGACACAACAGATGCCTTGAAAGCCTTGCGCATTGCCGCAGAGCAGGATGCACCCCTGAATGATTACCAGCTGTTTTTAAACGACCTTAATGCAAACGGCACAATGGACACAGGTGATTCCCAGCTTATGCTGAAAAAAGCCGCAGGTGTTGTCTGATTACTCCTTTTTGATATAGGCTTCAAACCCTGCTTTTTTCAAGTCAGCCACCCTTTTTTCCGCATTTGCCTTAACCTTAAAGGCACCTGCCCTTACAACATACAGCGTTCCGTCATCAGACGGGGCGCTGTTTTCTTTTGCAGGCTTTTTTTCCTCAATCAATTTAACACCGTAATAGTCACATATACCTTTTGCAATAGCTTCGCCGATAGCAGTAGTATTGTTTATAATGAAGCCTGCACCCTCTTTTGTGTCATGGAACTCACATTCACAATATACTGCAAGGCCTTTGGTTGCTTTGATTTCGTAAAACTGCGGATACGCATAAAGACGCTCGGCACTTTTTCCGGGTGTTATGGGAGCAAGTCTGTTAAGAACAGCCTGACCTGCCTTTTTATTTTCTCCCTTAAGGTCATATAAAAGTACACCGGTGCCGCCTGTTACCTTGTGAGTGGCAGTTGCGTTTGTGTGAATCGCAACGTGCATATCTGCACCGAAGGCGTTACTTTCTCTGACCTTCGTATACATATCACTATTATACTTAACCTTCACCTGAAAGCCGTGCTTCTGCAAAAACGCAACACAAGCCTTTGCTATTTTTTCGCACTGTTCTTTTTCATTTGTGCCGCCCACTGCATACACATTAGCTACCTGACTGCTCGGTGAAATATATATTTTTTTAGCCATTCTTATTATCCCCCTTTTCCATGACACTCTCGTCATTCTCGGTACAATATGTCATTGCCCTGTCGCTGTCACAGATACCTTCAGTTGTCGGGTCAACAACAACACCCAAGAAGGCAAGTACATTTACGCCCATAGTTATAAGCTCCGTAACGTACTCCTCGCCTATGCCGGGAACTATATCAAGTGCTGACAGCAAGCTGTAAACAAACGATACAATTAACACTGCACTGCTGATTAAAAATGTTTTATTCCTTAATCTTGCCTTAAAGTTAATTTTCAAACATATACCTCCTGAGACAGATAATCCCGCAAGCAGAATCATCCGCCTATATATTGTATTCTGTAATTTCAAGATTGTTAAATTCTTCACTCTGACTGTAAATATCAATCAATTCATTGTAAATACACTTTACCTCACCGTTTCCGCCGCACTCAATGTAACGCTCCCCTGCCTTTATGCGTTCCGAAACAGGCATATACGGTGACATTATTTTGAGTTGCTGAATGGACATATAATTCTCTTTATCGTGTTCATCCTTTTCCTCAACCCATTTTTCCCATGAACGTATAAATTTGTATACCTTTATCATAAATGCACCCACTGCAACAACAGCCGATACAATAGCACCAAGTGATATTATCTGCTCTCCCATACATCACCTCAAAGTGTAGCGCCCATGGCTTTTACTGCATTTTCCAGAGCTCGGATTGTTTTCACAATATCTCTGTTATATCGGCAAGCAAGCGTCAACGCAGGGTTATTTGCCTTTATTATCATTGCAGGAGCAATACTTTCAAACGGCTCAATTTTACCCGAACTGTCAGGACTGAAATAACGTCCGGAATAAAAACTGCAGAACTCAGTTGCCACAGAACCCTTTTCCAACTGCAAAGCCTCAAACTCACCGGAAATCCCCCTTGCTTTAGCCGTAAGGATAACAACTATCCACTCCGCATTTTCAGGTGCAGTAAAGGATTTTGAAACAGCATTACTGATATAGCTCACATATTTACCGTCCGCATCATAAAAAGAAACAACCGCAACAAAATTTTCAGTTACGCGCTTTGCGGAAAGAGTGTATGTTTCACCCGGTTCAATTTTCACATCAAGTCCCAGACCGTACCATTCACGGCCACAATTGTATGTAAGTATCCGGGTTTCTGCATCATACTCGTAAGAACCCAGATCTTTTGAATAGTAATTCGTACCTGCAACAGACAGGAAAAGATTATTGCCGGTAAAGCTATGTCCCGTGGTATTGAAATCAGAAATAATTCTTTCTTCAAATCCCAAAAGATTTTTACTGACACACTCAACCACAACATCACTCATATTAATGCCGGCTTCACCCGAAACCGTTACCTCTACATTATGGACAACAGGTGATATATCATCAATACATACCTGGCCTGCACCAATAATTTCACCCTTAAGAGCATTGGCACATTCTGAAAGCATACCTTGTGTTAAAGACTTATCCTTTTCACAACTTTGGGAAAGCTCTGTCAAATCAGCGCTCAATGTGTGGGTCGTTTGTTCTAACTGAGTGGTTACGTTTTGAGTCCGGGATAAATTTTCCTCAAGGGAACTGATGCTGCTGTTCAATTCAGCTGCAGAGCTTTCCAGAGTGGTGACAGCAGAATTAATCTCGTTTTGTTTATCTTTGAGTTTTTTTATATCTGACACATTCAGATTAATACGGTCATGAACTGCAATAATATCCTTAGAGATTTGTTGCGCTGTTTTTTCAAGATTTTTTTGCTGTTCATTAACACTCTCATAAACTGCCCTTGCACTGGGATACTGGGTATGGTTTGTGTTTTCAGATACGCTTGTAACCTTGTTTGCGGTTTTTTCAGAGCTATTATCAACGTCTTCAATCTTTTTATGGTACATTCCCAGGGCATATGACACCTCGGCAAAGGCACTATTAACTGCTGCCGCAGAATAAACCTGCGAATGTGAAACCTGTTCATCAATGGTGACATACTCTACAATATTTGATTTCGGAAAGGTCAATTCACTTATTGCTGCACAATACTTTTCAAACTCAGATATTGATGGTATTTCTTCAACCTTTTTCACATTGCTGTAGGAACCCTTGTTCACATAAAAGCACGTGGGCTTCGGTGAATACATTAATTGCAAATCTCCGTTATCCTGCTCACTGTAGGCATAAACCCCCAGTATAGCAGTACCCTGCTTAAGTGACGGTATGTAACATTGAGTGCCTGCAAGCGGTACAGGTATATTATTAAAAACCGCCGTAACAGTAAGACCTTCAAAACAAGCCGGAAACTCAAAAGTACATTTATTTACAAGATAATCGCTTTCATTAACAACAATGCTTTGTGTAATACATACACTTTCCTTTGTAACTACGACCTTCAAAATGCCCCTCCTTATGAATATTTATCATACATTACCTGCAAGTATTTCTGGTATGTACCATACTTCTGCTTGGTATTACTGTTACCGTAAAAAAGATTCTCGGTAAGTATTCCGCCATATCCTGTCATGGCAACAAACTGCTTATATGTGGTCGGGTAAGCAGTATACTCACTATTCTTTTTACTGCTTGATGAAGAAGAGGAGGATTTACTTGACGATTTACTTGATGATGCGGCAAGCTGTGCGGCGAGCTTGTCCTTGGCAAGCTGATACTCCCTGTCCTCGTTCTCCTGCTTACGCTTAGCCTCTGCCTGCTTGAATGCCAGCTCCTGCTGAAATTCCTGTCTGTCAAGGTTATCCTGATACTTTTGGAATTCATATTCCCTGTCATTTTCCCAAGCATCGACCTGTGCCAGAAACTCCTCGAATTCCGCATCACTCATTTGTGAAAGCTTTTTGAGAATGTAGTCTCCGTCGTCATAATAGCGTTGGAGAGTATCCAAATATTTTTCATAATCGTCACCGTCAAGACTTCTGAGAAGGGTTACATCCTCAATAAGCTTATCTCCCTCATCCGAATACACCTGATACGCTCTGTCACGCAAATCGAGAGCACTGCCGTTCAATTCATCAAGATAATCAGCATACGCCTGATTGCCTGCTGTAACAGCGTAAGAATTGGCATAGCCTCCCGTAAGGGCTGATGCCTGACCGACTGTATCACGCATAGCCTTTTGTCCGTTTTCGGTATACAACTGTCTGTACTGTTGGTAAAGTGGATCTGACTGCATATCATAGCTGAAATCCTCCCTGTTAAGAAGCTGCTCCACAAGGCTTTCAATCTCGTCATCATACTTACCTTTATAACCGTCAGGCTTATTGTTTTCCCATTGAGCCAATTCTTTTTCCGCATCAATAACTGCCTGACTTTTTTCATATTCAGGTCGGCTTGTTTTGCTTGAATAACTGCTGACCGAATAATTTTTTGGAGTTGTTTTAGTTAAGGAATCAAGTGCACTCCAGGTTTTTGAACCCACAACTCCATCAACACCTAATCCGTTCTTTTTCTGATAATCCTTTACAGCATCACGGGTTTCATTTCCGAAAACACCATCAATATTCAAAGAATAGCCTTGTTCGTTTAGGCTTTTCTGTAGTTTTTTTACGTCCTCGCCCGAGGAACCGTAGGAAATAGTAGAATACGCTATTTTAATCATCCTTTCTGATTATGCACCTTTATAATCCGCCACATAAAATCCGCTTATGTAAATCTGTGTACCTTTATACATAGGCGTGTCAGAACGCACAACAATATAACCGCTGCCATAAAGAATACCTGCTGTACTCTGTCCGCCGTTTTCAAAACCCACAAGGCAGGACATCGGCATAAAAAGTCCGGGGAAGCGGTCAGACACCTTGGCTACATAGTGTGTATCATTGGCTGCAAGATCTGTTGCTAAAATCAGTTTTATACGAACAAAAACGGTATCAAGTGCAGGATAATAACGTAAATCTGCCACCATATTTTCCGCTTTTTCCGTACACTGGCAAAGAACCTTTTCATAATTGAGCATACCGCTTAATTCTATGCCGCCATTGACCTTCAAGTCCCAGTTAACATCAAGCAAATTATCACTCTCGGAAAATTTACCGAAGGAAGCCCCCTTGCCCCCTTTGCGGATATTAAAAGGAATGTCACCGCTGGGCAGGTTAAGAATTGTTTCCACACCCTGTGTTGTAATACTGTCCTTAATAAGAACGCTTACCGTGTATGATTTGTTTATATCAAGAAGACCTTCGCCAAAAACTTGTGACTCAGAGGAAAGCTCCTCACCTGTTGACCAACTGCCTGTAAGAGATTGTCTGTACTTAATTATTGTTGAATAACTGTTCTTCCCGTTAACCGAGCTGACAGCAAGCTTTGATTTAAGCAAGCCTGAGGTTCCCATAGAATCAATTGCGCCCTCGTTGTTGCAACGGATAATAAGATTTACGTTAACGGATGGCGGACTGTAATCACATACGTTTATAGTTGTACTTTTTACAGTCACAAGACCACGGCTGTCTTTAACGGTTACGGTAACCTTAACACTACCTGATTGTGTAAGCTCAAAGGTCGATGGTATTTCATACTGCACGAAAGAACCTACCGCCATAGATATGGAATAATACGATGCTCCGTATTTATATGTAACATTGTCAGGCAACACAGTAAGCGTTGAAACGCCCTTTACATACTCCCCCCAGGATGCAGGCACACCGTTATCATTACGTGTCAGAACCAAGTCAAAGCTTGGCTTGAACTGATCTGTTGCAGGAATAATCACCTTAACATTGTATGACGATGTGCCTGTTTTTACATTTGAACTGTATGTTTCAAGGGTAGCTGTTAAAGTGCCTGTAAGAGACTTCTGTATTTCTGTTGTCCAGGCAAGAGGTACAGTAAAGTCAGCGTTTACCACACCTGATCCAAGGGTAACAGTCTGACTTTTTGTACCCAACGTCCATTTGATTTTGTGAGTGAATGAAGAGGAAGAGGAGTTAACCGTGACAGTAACAGTACCGCCGGGATTAACTGTGGTGTTACCGAAAGTGAGCGTTGAAGCTTTACCCAGAGTGGTACATTTAAAGCTACCGCTGACAGTACCACCCGTCAAAGTATCGTTACCCATAGTAAATTTACCGTAAACAGGCACGGTCAGACTACCGTCTGAATTATGCGTAACATCGCCCGTCCAGCTACCGAGAAGACAATATACATTGTTTCGTGTGTCAATGGTAATAGATTTGTTTAGCTTCGTTTCTCCGCCGACTTTTATCAGCACTGTGTTGCTTCCGTCAATAAGGTTATAGGCTGAGTTTGCCGAACCATCGTTGCGGCGTATAAAAAAATTAGTAGTTATATTACTCTTATTCTGGGCAAGACTCTGTGAATTCTGAATTACTGTAATCCACAAATCATATTTACTGCCCGTGCTACCCGTACAAGAGCCGAAAATGTTAGCCATCAATCCACCTCACTTCAAGTCCGTAATCTGTTGAATCAAACATAAAATATCCCTGGGTGCTGTTACCTATTTTAAGGTAATCAAGTACGTGGGCATCGGTAATATAAAGACTGTTACCTGATACATAGGCAACCTCAACCGTTCCACGATAAAATGACAGTCTGTCGTTAGTAAAGCGTGCTTTTATATTGCTGTCTGTTCTGCCGATTTCAATACCGTAAACACCCTCAGACAATTCGCCGCGCCTTATGTAAACCTCAAGATCCGCCACAAGCCCAGACAGCATACCCTCAACACTTCCTATACTCTCGGTTGTGTGAGCAAAATTATTTTGAAAGCTTTCGGTAATATCTGTTGCACTCTGCACAATTCTTGATGAAACGCGACTTTCAAGCTCTTCTACCTGATTTTTGGATGCGTACACGTTTTCAACCTGAGCAATAATGGCATCGGACTGAACAGAAAGCTCACTACGGGCGGTTTTTTTATAATCCTCCAGGGCGGCAATGTCTGCATCAACGGACATTTTTAAGTCGTTCTGCTGTTCCTCAAGGGAATCCGCCTGTGATGTCACCTGCTCAACACTTTGCGCATTAAGACTGATGCTGTGTGCCTGTTGGTCAAGCTGAGTCTGAACTCCGTTGCTGTATTCCCCAAAATCACTTTTTGATACAAAATCACCTGATACGGATTGCAGCAATTGTTTTTCAGAGCTCTCAATTGCAGAAGTGTAATCATGCTCAATTTCCTCAGCAGTTGATAATATTTGTTCCTTTAGCTCGTTGAATTTTTTTACACTCTGAGCCTGAAGCTTTTTAATACCCATCGTCTGTTTTTTTGAATTATCATCAACAGTCTTCTGCACACGGACAATCTCGCCATAGGTTTTATCCGAAAGAGCATAGGAAAGCACCTCGTTTAACTCATACAGGTAGTTTTTTAAAAGTAAAAATTTGTTTTCCTGAGAATATTTATCCGAGGTCAGATTAGGAACAATCAGATTAAGGTCATACATAAACATCGCTCCCAACAGATACCTTGCGCATAACGGAAAAAATCGTTACATCGCCTTTTCCTGTTATCATAAACTCAATGTGGTCACACCTGGGTGAGAAAACCTCAACATTGAAGGACCCGGTTTTTTCAAGGCGCTTTGTTTCTATGTGCTTATACTCGCCACGGCTGTCGGTATCATAATAAACATTTATTTCTGACCCTTTTTCGCCTACAGCTCTGATAGTAAAGGAGTTGTAATATTTGTTCTGAGGCAAATTCAACCCCCATAAGCCTGTTTTTACACACCATTCAAAATCATTTTCAAGAACAAAGCCCTTAAGCTCTCCGCTGAACGAACCATACATATTATCCGCATCTATAATGCCCAATCTGTAGAATTCATCCTGTCTCTCAATAAAATACAGGTTTGAATTGTTAACAGCGAAATCGCTTATATCAATTTCATCCTCGCGAGTCCACATAGCCCTGTCCTCCCGATAGCAAAAAAGAGAGCGTTTGCCCTTGCCGTCGGTCATACACAGGTAATATTTATTACCCACAGCTCCGCCCACAGCCCTGCTGAAACGACCTTCCCCCAAATCGCCGCCAATCTCAACAGGCACACCGCCTTCATAAGCGCACACACCTGTAGGTGATTTGTAATAGAGTGTTTCATTAAGGCATACCAAGGATTTGGAGCTTGTTTTTTCCACGCCGCGTATATAGGATGTTGTTACCGTATACGGAGGATTCTGCCCGTATATTTTATGAACACAGTTCTCTTTGAAAAAGAGTATATATCCGCGGTACGGTATACATGCGGTAAACTGTCCGTCACTACCAACACTCGCAGTAAAGCTGTCGGTAGAAATACCTTCATAAGCATAAAAATTAGTAGGGTCACCAAGACGGGAAGCATAAATTTCATTTTTCTCCGATGAGCAACCCCATAATCTGTTGTTGCTTTCACAAACATAATCCATATCGGGCACACGACGGGAAACGGTAAATTCCTCTGTTACTGTCACACTTGCAGTAATTGATGCTGTAACGGTTATAAAATCAGTATCAATATCTTTAATAATGTAATCGCCCGAAAGCCCTGCCTCATCAAATCCCTTAAGGGTAATGCCGTCATACTGTTTGAACTGATTACCGATTCCGGGACAGGTGATTTTTACACGGACTCCACCAAGCTCCAGCCAACCACCGAAGCTTTCCGAATACTGCTTGAGCACCGCCGTATCTGCTGAAGTATCTAACCATAAATCACCGTTTACGGCTTCATTCGGCTCCGTGGATGATGAAACATACCCCTCATAGGAATTACCGTCAACACCACACAGAGTACATACCGCACCGGATGATGTGAACCCCGCCTCAAGATAACCGTAATCAGAATAATCCTTAGTGTTTATGTATACTTTATCGGGGAAAATTACAAGCCGTGAACCCATTGAAACAAAAATCCGCTCCGCAGAAGAGTAACCAAAATACGGTTCAATAATTTTATCACCGCCAATATACAAATAACCGTCACGTATATAGCAAAGTTTATCTTTAGAAAACAAACCGTAGAAAAAACCTTTGGCGCTGTCGAAAAAAGCCCTTTTCCCCCTTGGTGACAAAGCAGGATAACGGTGCAGACTCATATTCTCCTGATAGCGAAAGCAGTTTTCGGGAATAACGGTTTTATCAACATATCCCCCGAAGCTTGAAATAAGCTCACTCTTCAGGTCCGTTTCATACAATCGAGGCTTATACATTCAAATCACCTGCCGTAATTGCCGTATTTTTGCTAACAGGAGTCTGACGGTTAATATAGTCAAAAAGTTCCTTGTATATCCTGTTAAACAAAAGTGCATTGTTGTTGGAGCGTGCAACCTCACCATTTATATAGTCCAGCTTCATAGCAAGATAATATGTATATATCTCACCATAACAATCGGGTGATGCAAGAACAGTATCCTGCGGAGTAGTCTGATCGTAACCCTCAAACTCACCCTTGCCCCTGGGTATCAGTATTTCACCGTAAATCTTATGATCCAAGTTGGATATCCATTGAACCTTCAAATGGAACGGAGCGTTATTGGGATGCTCTGCATCAAAATTCTCAATAGCCTTGGCAAGAGTCATACCATCACCCCTTACAGCGAAATGTTTGCATCAATGTACTCGGCTGATACTGCCGCCATCTTCTCGCTGTTTTTTATAACCTCGGCAAAACGCTGAGGAATTTCCACGGTTTTTCCCGTCTGCACAAGAATACGCTCACCGTTAACGGCAATAAAACGCTCTGTATCATTGCGGGATTGCTTGGGTATGAAAACACTCACCAGTTTTTCTGCCGTATTATTTGTATTTTTATTAGCCATAATAAACCTCCGTTTTAAAATAATGAGGGGCGTTCACCAAATGTAAAAGGCGCTACGCCCCTCGGGAATAATCAGATATTTAGTTTTATATCGTTCTTTTTGAAATCAACGCTAACTCATTGAACGCAGGCGTATGAATATACGTCAAGCGAGACAAATCAAGTTATTCGGTTAAGCCTACGATAAACTTACCTGAGTTTTCCGTTTTGGATGAAGAACGCCGATTTGTTAAACGCAGGCGTATGAATATACGTCAAGTGAGACAAATCAAGTTATTCGCCAAAACGGGAAACTCAATTTTCAGTGGCGGTTAAACTAAATGTCGAACCACTTTCAATACGAATCATATACTCTTCAACAAGACGCTTGGCGGTTTTGAGACCCTTCCAACCGATTGATGAACGCTGATTGAGGGGGTCGTTACCATAACCCTTCTGCTTAACAATGTGCTCAACGCCGCCACCGTTAACGCTTGTAACGCCATAAGCATCGGCACCGATAATCATTGTGGCAAATACGGCAGCGCCGTTTGCACCCTCATTCCAGATTTTTGCCTCAGTGCTTTCCACAAAGCGAACACCACCAAGACAGCCAATCTCACCATTAAGCATATTTTCGGGTGTAGCGTACTTCTGCACCTCCATCCACTGGTTGCCTGCCTCCTGCATAAGGTCATAGGCAACATAAGGGTGAATAATACCTACATAATATCCGTCGATTTTTGGTGCATTCATTGCCTTGAGTTCTGCTGCAGCCTTAAAAACATCCTTAACACGAAGGAGTGCTGTTTTATCAACTGCACTTCGTGATGTTACGGCTGTTTCGGTTGTACCGGAAACCTTAGGACAATAAAGCACGTTTGTACCGCCCACAATTTCGTTACGAACAATTGTATCCATTGTAAGACCTGCCTGAGAAGCAAGCTGCTTTGTTGCCTCAACAATTGTATTATCAACAGCGGTAAGCTCAAGGAGGTCTGACTGCTCAATATAATCACCGTACTGTTCAACAGTTGCACTGATGCTTGAAACATTAAGCTTGTTGCCTGTGGGTGTTACACCCTCTGTAAGAGGTGTAAGTGCCTTAGGAAGTGATGAAAATCTACGGAATTCAATAATCTTACCGCCATTTTTGGGGATATCACGCTTCTGTCCGAACTGGTCGTGTACAAGGTAAGGTGATGCAAGTGTGATAAGTGTTTTATCGTAAAATGTTTTCATCTCTGCTGAAAGTGTTTCGGATGTTGTTGTGTTAACAGCTTCACCTGCAGCAAAAAGCTGAATGTTCAAAATATAGTCTGTCATAAATAAATTCCTTTCTGATGGTGTCAAAAGGTTACATTGGCACCATTCTCAACCTGTTTAAGTATTTTTAAAATATCTTGTGAGGTCAGGGAATTGACATCAACCGTTGTAACAACAGCTCCCTCTGAACGCACCCCGTTTTCTACAGGGCGCATACCACGTGCCTGAATACCCTGCACTACCTGACGACGCACCTTATCGGCAGTATAGGCAACTGCTCCGTTTAAAATTTCATCGCGGTGAACAGTTTCGTAGGCTGTTTTCAACGGCAGACCACTAAGCAGGAGCTGTGAAAAAAGCTTATCGGACCGAATCTCAGAACGCAAATCAAAATCGGGAACAATTTTTTGGAGTTCCTTACTTTCTTTTATCCATGTACCGATTTTTTGTCTGAGCTGTGTTTTCATCGGGATATCCTGTACCTGTGTTTCCTGTGAAAAAACCTCTTTTTCACCGTTTTCTGCACGTTCACGCTCCATAGCCTGTGCAAGTAAATCTATTTCCCCGTGGGGTATATTGTATTTTTCATACAACGAATCTGCTACAGGCTGTATTTTTTCCTTGTAGGCTTCAAGCTCCTTAGTGGTCTTGAAGCGTTTGTCAATAATCGCCTGTGTTTTTTTAGTAAACTGCTCCTTAAATTTTCCGTTGATAAGTTGATTAAACTCAGCATCGGGGTCAGTTTCTTTGGCACTATCCTGCCCGGCGACGGCAATATTGTCGCCCGTTTCCCCATTTGCAACGTCGCCCTCACCTGCAAAAAGCTGCAGAACGGGAGTATGCCTGATTGTAAAATCCATTTTTTCTTCCTTTCGCTGAAAAAATATTTAAAATCATCGTCTTTCCGAAGTGTCATTTATATAATCCGTGTCGGCCGTACACGGTTATAAACATTATAAATTTATATTTTATTCTACTTGTACATTCAGGGGGTATATTTCTGACAGCATATATACTCCTGTTAAAAAAGTGTCCACAATACCCTTTATACGCTCCCTTGAATAATCAAAGCCTTCAAACTCCAGACACATATAACCGTCGCGTACGATTTTTCTTACAAATCTGAGTCTGTCACTTGATTCTTCATCGGACAGTGTATTAAGGAGTGTATACATAAGACAGGAAAATCCTGCACAAACCAAATCGCTGCCCTTTGGCGCAGAACCGCAATGTCCCTCGGCAATTATCAGGTTTTTGCCGTAATACTCGCGGTACGTAATTGTTGTCATAAGGGTACCACCTCTGCAGTGAGTCGCGCCAACACTTGCTCCTTGCCTTCAAAATCCATCATACTCAAAGCCATAACCGCCTGACTGCGCATCTCCGGATTAAACATACCTGCTGAATACAGCTGTAACGCAAGCTCGTTCTGGCTGATTTTTGAAAAGGGACTTGATTTTTCAGCACATACCTTAATATCAAAAACAGGTTTTCTTATGTAAACCTCATTCCCGAAGCCTGATTCAGATGATTTTATTTTCACAGAAGAGTTATCATAGGTAATAAACTGCTGTTCACCATTTGCACCCAGAATACGGAAAAAACGTGGCTCATCATAAAATTGCCTTATCAGTTCAACCGCAAGAGAATTAAGCTCCGAAAATGCTCTGTAACCGCTTTTAACCATATCGCGGGTCAGTTTACTTCCTGCCTCCTGCAGGGCGGCAATTGCACTTGCGGCAGTAACACCGCTTGACACACCTCCCTGTGAAAAATCGCGATTTCCGCTTGTTTCCTTGAGCTCATCAATTTTGCTGTTAAGTATCCCCAGATAAACCTCGGGAATTCCTGAAAGCCTGATTTCCCTTATGCTGTCTTCACCCAGATTACTGCCCGAAACATGAACAAAATTGTTGCTCCAATCCGCAAACTCCTCTTCATTGACAGCGCCTGCAGAATTTATAAAGTAGCGGGGATTAGATGCCATCGATGCGTTACGTACAAGTGAATTAGATAACATATCAATCTGCTTTTGGGCATCCTTCATAATGTCAATGTAACCAAATCCACAGGGAGTTCCCTCTTCAACAAAAAGAGTATCAAATACAAATGGATATCTGCCGTGGTCATAAAAGCCCCTGTCACGGCTGGCAGGGTCATTTTCCGAGGCGTACAAAAGCTCACCTCCGCAGAATTTCATATAATGCACCTGTTCAACACCATTGACAATTATTTTGTAGTATCGGTCTATGACCGCGCTTTTGTTGGAGGTATCCACCGCATCATCATAAACATAGTGCGATACCTCTACCGCGGACGAGCCCAGCTTACCCTTTAACTGAGGATAAAGCGACACAAGAGTATCATTATCCGTAAGTTCAACATGGAAAAGATTTTTACTCTTCTGAATATCCTTTATACCCGGTTCCCAGAAAAGGTTAAGTATATCAATTTGTTTTATTTCAATATCTCCGAGGCCGTTACTCTTTAACGGATTCCAGAACATTCCGTAAACAGCTGTGCCTGCCTTAAGCTTGTACCACCAGCAATCGTTATAGATTTTTTCAAAGCCGTTGCGTTCAAACACCACAGGCAGAACCTGTGACAAAATCTCAGCAGATTTTGTATCGCTTGCCTCGCGTGGCAAAACACTTACCGCGGGGAAATTATCCATAGCATCTGCGTGCTTGTTTGCTATGGAATTAAACAGCCAGGCAGAGGCATTTTCACCGCCCTTATTGTTGCGCAATTGTTCCCAATGACGCAGCTTAAACCATTGCTCATTGTCTATGATTCTGCTTTCAAGGGAGGTTTTTGCCTCTTTATATTTTTTGAGAATGGTGGTAGCCTCCTCCACCTGCTCCTTACTGATTACTCCGTACAGACCTGCTTGTGTCGCACTCTGTTCAGCACGGTAAATATCAGTTTTTTTATTTTCATCTGCTATCATTTTCAAATATCCTTTCGCCCTAAATTTTTCTGTAATTACCTTTACAAAGATTTAACGGGTCATCACCGATGTGAGACTCCTTCTTTTTATACACAGGCGCAATGGGACGTGCCATACACATATAGCGCACCTCATCTGCAATATGGTCCTCGCCTGTTGTGTCTAAATCCTCAGGATTTGTGCTGCTGAACTTAAGCTCAGGCAAGGTTCTTATAAATCCCTTGCAGGTATCAAAAACATACATCATAGGAATTCCGTCATTATCGAAGCTTAGCCTGTAGTGCACCTGCATCCATCCCGGCAGGCGTTTATTGTCACCCTTATTAAAAAATATTCCGTTTCTGTTTGCCGCTTCTATAATTGCTTCACCACGGGAGGCATCCCATATAGAGGGATCCGCAACACCCAATATGTTTTTATTTTTTAACCAGCGGTGCTCTCGTTCTATACGGGCAATCTCCGAAAAAATTTTTTCAGGAGGCCATTTAACACCTTCATCGGGAGTTTTAGTACATCCGTAAAGTTCCATTATCCTGTACAGTCTTCCGTCATAATCCACAGCCCACCAAGCACAGGAAAAGGGCTTGGCATAGCCAAAGTCAAAGGAACGATATATTAACCAATCAGCAGGTATTTCAAAGGGTTCAATAACATGAGTATTCACCCCGTCGGTGTAATGCTGTGGGTTGTCCCTGAACTCTTCAAAAAACTGTCCGTCAAAAATATCCCAATTACCAAAGCGATGTGCCTGACGAAGTTTTTCAGGCAAGCTGTCAAGAACCTTTACGTACTCAGGATTCTTTTCCATAAGCACCGTGTTATCATCAATTGTCGCCGGTATAAATTGGTAATCATTCGGATCCTCCGCGCCCTCATAGCGCCCCTTAACAAACAGACGCTTAAACCAGTTGTGACCTACTCCGCCCGGATTGCCCGTAAAATACATACGGGGTTTAAAATCATTACGTGTG
This sequence comes from Acutalibacteraceae bacterium, assembly GCA_045602985.1. Classification (GTDB taxonomy): domain Bacteria; phylum Bacillota; class Clostridia; order Oscillospirales; family Acutalibacteraceae; genus DTU089. The sequence goes on from JAZULH010000108.1 coordinate 20,125, forward strand.
GTTCGGTTACACGTAGTCAGAAACTGTATCTGACTAAACGTAAAGTGAGTACACTCCTCAACACCGATTACATCGTATTCCTGCCCCTGATACTGATAAATATCGTTTTCAGTATCACAATACCCCAGGCGTATTCGTGAACCATTAGGAAAAATAAATGCTCTTTCATCACGCTTGTAACGTGCAATACCGTTGAGCTGTGATAAAAGAGGCAACAGGTGGTTTTCCCTGAGTTCAGGTAAGGTCTTTCTCAGAAGTAAAAGCTTAAGTCCCGGATAATTAAACGCCAGCAAAACAAATTTAGTGCGCAAAGCCCAGGATTTTCCGCCGCCTCTTGCTCCCCCGTACCCTATAAAGCGTTTGGTACAAGAAAAAAACTCTGCTTGCTTTTTGTTAGGAGCCGAAATAACAAGCTCTGTCATTTGGACCACTCCTCCACCCGTTTTTCAAGTTTTATAAGAACACCCTCACATTCAGCCGTAGCACCGTCACAATCATCAAGCAAAGCGTAAAGCTCGCGCAAAGCACCTATGCTCTCCTTAAGAAAACGGGCATCCAATTCAGGTGACCCTGTCGTCTTAAAGGATTTTAATGCTTTTTTAACCATATCATCCACAAGAATACTCATATTTGATGCCGCAGAGGAAATCCGCTTTATCTTTTTTGATGATGGGTTATCACTCACACTCGCAAGCCCCTTTCATAAAGCTGGGATAACATACGGTAGTGATAACAGCTTTTACCACAGTTTTTACCGCAAACATTAACTATATGTTCAACCTTCATACTGTTATTTTTAAAGATATGTGTTGATTCAGCCCCCTGTATTAACCCCTCACAGGTAATACTGCACGAGCCCTCCTCAACATAAAAGGGACATTCAACAATAGAATCAAGATATTTTGACATTTTTTGCCTCCTGACATATAAAAAATGATTACAGTACGATTTAAGGTATTGACACGCCGCACCAAATACGCTATATTATTATCTGTAAATCGTACAGATTTCCGAACTGCACCCACATTATAGTACAGGGTTTTGTACTTTTCAACCTCATTTTGAACATTTGTTCGGTTTTCGGCGATTTTTGTATAGTTTCACAAAATAGGGGAGAGATTACTGTGACTATGTACGACAAAATATATAATTTATGTCAGGAAAAAGGCATAAAGCCTGCCAATTTGTGTAATGCAATAGGTATTCCCAAGAGTACTTTAACCGAACTCAAACACGGCAGAACAAAAAATCTATCAACACAGACACTACAAAAAATATCACAGTACTTTAACATTTCCTTAGGCTATTTTGATGAAATTGCCGACCCTGTTGACGGTATCCGCGACCGTCTTTTTGAAAAAAGAAAACTGCTCTTCGATTTATCAGACAAGGCAACCGAAGAACAGCTTGATTCATTTTTGGTTATGTTTAAGGCTTTGGTTGACAAAGAGGAGGACGAAGTTTGATTCATATCCGCGAAATAAAAATGCCGCTGTCTGTCAGGGCTTTTACTGTCCCGGACTCCAACGGCGACTACAATGTGTACATTAATATGGATTTATCTGACGAGGCAAAAAGGAAATCCCTTGCCCACGAACAGAAGCACATTGAAAAGGGGGATTTTTCAAAAGATGCCCCTGCACGTTTAATTGAACAAATGCTGTAAAAAGAGGCTGTAAAAAACGATAAGTTTTTCACAGCCTCTTTTATCAGAATTTCATTTTTGCCAAATCTCGGTAATTAATAAGCTTAATTCCTAAAGCCTTGATGTGCTGAAGTGTCTGTGGGTCGGAGAACAATCTGTGCTCCCACACACGGCGGTGCCATGCACCTGTAATAGCCTTAAGCTCCTCGGATTCAAATGCCGGATGAATGTATGTTTCGGTTACACCCTCGGGGAAAGAACGATAGAGCTCATAAATATATTCCTTAAAATTCTCATAGCTATCATTCTGAGGACCGTTCCACTCACCGGGGATAAGATAATCCGGTACAGCAACCTTAAGGGAGTTTGCATGGGCTACAATCTTATCGAAGAACATTGCAATAAGGTTAGTATCAATTTTTACATCAAGTGTATCATTACCTAACATCTCGGGCACAAACACACCGGGGAAACGGAAGGGCAAGCCCTCCTCGCCTGCAATATCGAGTGTAAGGTTAAGCAATTCAAATCTGCCTGACTCAATACCGTACAATGAACCCATATGGTTGTCCAGATGTGATGGTGTTACGCCAAATGACTTGAAGCGTGCAATCTGAGCCCTGATTTCTTTTTCCACCTGGTCAAGATCGCTTTTTTCCTCGAACTCATCTGACTCATGGTACATAAAGTCCTCTTCATCTCTGAGGGAGCTTGTATCTCCCTGTGATACGGGAGACCATCTGTAATTACCCCACTCACTTGTAAAAGTAAGGTGTACACCAACTGCATACTCGGGGTGCTTGGCTGCCCACACACCTGCCTCCTTAGCCCAACAGCAAGGGGTCATAATGGTTGCGGATGTAATGCCGCCTTTTTCAAAAAGATCTGCTACTGCCATATTGGCAGAGTGGCACATACCGAAATCGTCTGCATTGATAATCAAATACTTATCCATAAAAAAGTCTCCCTTCAAGACATATATGCATAAAAAGGCTTAGCTTTTGTTTTACTGCTCGTTCTGTGACTGTACGGCATTATCAGCCTTTTCTTCTGCAGGTGTTTCTGCAGATTTATTCACGGCTGAGGCTTTTTTCTTTTTGTTTTTTACAAACATAAGAACCACAAAAGTGATTGCAAATACCCAAACAAGGACAATAACCACTATAAGAAGGACAACTGTTGAGTTGTCTTCCTCAGGTGTAACAACAGGTGAAGTAACCTTAACCTGAGCAGTTGTTGCAACTGCAAGTGTAGGCTGAGTATATGTTGCCTCGTAATACAAAAGCTCGATTTTATCTATAACAGCATCGTTAACGATACCGTCAACAGTCATATTATTTTCCTTCTGCAGTTTTTTTACAACTGCCATTGTGTCCTCATCAAACACACCTGTTATACCGTTGTCCTTAAGTCCGTAGCGTGTGTAGATGAACATCCACTGCATCCACTTCACACCATCGCCTGTGTCGCCACCCTTAAGCACAGTTGTGGGTTTTTGATAAGGGTTTTGTGTTGCAGCAAAATCAACAGTTTCCCCTACATTGGGAGAAGCAGTTACAGATACCGACTGTGTGGCAGAAGTAACAGCACCCATTGTGATGGTTGTATAGCTTTGTGTTGCAGCAGGTACAACCTGAATGTGACCGTTGTAAGGGTCTGCTACGCTGTATGTAACACCGGCATTATTCTGTGTGGTATTGTTTGATGAGCCGTCTAACAGACCGCCGAGAACATCACCCACACCACCGATGGCTTCACCTATACCGCCCAGACCACCTGAGCCCATAGTAACATCAAAATAACCGCCAAGGTCGCCTGCAACATTGGACAAATCACCAACCATGCCATAAACATTGGATGCCGATTCCACCTTGTCGCCAATAAAATTATCCACTCGATTGGTTGTGACAGGCCTCTCGGTTTCACCCTCAGCATAGGTATTGCGCTGAGCATAGGATACATCTGTTACAGTTCCGCTTTTTTTAACCCCGACAACTGTCAGAGAAAAGGCAATTGTAACAATTACCATACAAAAAGCAACAAATCTTTTTTTCATATCTTTCGTCCTTCGGATAATATAATTTCACCTTAAAATCAAGTCATATAATTATAGCACATAATTACATCAAATTGCAACACATAATAATATTGAAATACGTGACAATAAAATCATTTTATCTCTGCAATAGTAACACCGTTTTCGCCCTCACCGAAAGTACCAAGACGAAATGTGCGTATGCGAGGGTCAGATTTAAGGTACTTTGTAATACCTGCACGTAAAGCACCTGTACCCTTGCCGTGAATAATTGTACATTCGGTAAGTCCTGACCGCAGAAGGTCATCAAGAAAACGGTCAAGCACAATAATCGCTTCATCAACCATAAGACCCCTGAGGTCACATCGGTTATTAACCTGCATAGTAGCACGGCTGTCACCTGTTATTTTACTTGTGGCAACACTCTTCTTTTTTTCCGCCTTGGGCTTGTCCACAAGTCGGAGGCTATCCTCCTTAACCCTCATTTTCAACATACCTGCGGCAATCTCCACATTGCCTTTTTTATCTTTAAGGGCGGTAACAGAAGCATTTTTGCCAATGGTTCTGCAATATACGGTATCACCAACCTGCAATGGCCGCGGAAGAACATAATCCTCATCATCTTCAACAGAATCAAAAACAGGGTTAACTGCATTATTAATTGAATTAAGATGGGAATTAACCGCACTCTTGGCTCGACGGGCAAGCTCAACAGCATCCTTCGTCTGTTTCGCCTCCTTCTTAAGCTTTTCTATCTCGTTAAGAAGGGCGTTTGCTTCACGCTTGGCGTGTTCTACAATACGCATTGCTTCACCGCGAGCATTCTCTATTTCACGGTCACGTCGGAATTGAGCATCACTCAACAGTTTTTCTGCTTTTTCGCGGTCTTGCTTTGCAGATTGGGTAATTTCAACTGCCTTTGAGCGCTCCTGCTCCATTTCAAGACGGCTTTTTTCAAGCATATCAACCACATCTTCAAAGCGGGTGTTTTCCGATGAAACAAGTTCACCTGCTCTGTCAATAATGCTTTTATCAATACCAAGTCTTTCGGAAATTGCAAAGGCATTTGAACGGCCGGGAATACCGATAAGAAGTCTGTAAGTCGGTCTTAATGAATTAACATCAAATTCACAAGAACCATTTTCAACTCTCGGAGTCTGCAAAGCGTAGGCTTTAAGCTCTGCATAATGAGTTGTTGCGGCAATTTTTGCGCCTTTGATATGGAGCTCTTCAAGAATTGCCATAGCAAGTGCAGCACCTTCAACAGGGTCAGTACCTGCACCTAATTCGTCAATAAGAACAAGGGATTTTTCTCCTGCAATTTTAAGAATATTAACAATATTCACCATATGAGATGAGAAGGTTGACAAGGACTGCTCAATGCTCTGTTCATCACCGATATCAACAAGAATATTGTCATATACACTTACTCTGCTTTCATCCCCTGCAGGAATCATAAAACCGCTTGAAGCCATTGCAGAAAGAAGACCTATTGTTTTAATCGCAACAGTTTTACCACCCGTATTGGGACCTGTAATAACAAGAGTATCAAAATCCGAACCCAGACGAATATCAGTTGCAACAACTTTTTTCGGGTCAATCAATGGGTGTCTTGCTTTGTTTAAATCAGTAATACCCTTGTCATTAAGAATGGGCATAGTGGCTTTCATATCATAAGCAAGATGTGCCTTACAGAAAATAACATTTATTTCTACTGCACACTCATAGCTACCTTTTATTTCCTCAATAAAGCCACCGGCTTCAACAGAAAGCTCATATAAAATTCTCTCAATTTCCTGAGCTTCCTTACCTCTCAAAACACGAATGTCGTTATTAGCTTCAACAACACCTGCAGGTTCAACAAAAACCGTAGCACCGGTAGAAGAGGTATCGTGAACAAGACCCG
>JAZULH010000109.1:0-11357 GCA_045602985.1 Acutalibacteraceae bacterium
ATTTGAATTTACTCAGATTTACCCGAAAAGTGGCTGGGTAGAGCACGACCCTTATGAAATATGGGAGAGTCAGCTTCATTCATTACAGGTTGCTCTACAGAATGGCAATATAAATCCTGAAGAAATTGCGGCGGTTGGTATTACTAATCAACGTGAAACAACTATTTGTTGGGAAAGAGATACAGGCAAGCCTGTTTATAATGCTATTGTTTGGCAATGCCGCAGGACTGCACCTATTTGCGAAAAGCTTAAGGAGCAGGGGCTTGACAATTACGTTAAAGAGCACACAGGTCTTCTTATTGATGCGTACTTCAGCGCAACCAAAATCAAATGGATTCTTGATAATGTGCCGGAGGCACGCACACTTGCCGCAGAGGGCAAGCTGCTTTTCGGCACAGTTGAAACATGGCTTGTGTGGAACCTTACAAACAAGCAGGTTCATATTACAGACTACAGTAACGCTGCCCGTACAATGCTTTTTGATATCGAAAAGCTTTGCTGGGACGAATATCTTTGCTCACAGATGGGTATTCCCATGAGCATTCTCCCCGAGGTTAAGGAGAGTAGTGCGGTTTACGGTTACGTCAGCGAGGATGTTCCCGGGCTTAAGGGTCTTGCAGGTATACCCATTTCCGGTGCTATTGGTGACCAGCAGGCTGCCCTTTTCGGTCAGGCGTGCTTTAATGCAGGTCAGGCAAAAAATACATACGGTACAGGCTGTTTCCTGCTTATGAACACAGGCGACAAGCGTATTCACTCCAAAAATAATCTTATTGAAGGTATTGCGTGGGGTATTAACGGTAAGGTTACATATGACCTTGAGGGTAGCGCGTTTAACGCAGGCTCTGTTATAAAATGGCTGCGTGATGAGCTCCGCCTTATTTCCGAGCCCAGCGAGTGCGACTTCCTGGCTGAAAGCGTTGCGGATGCAAACGGTATTTATCTTGTACCGGCATTTACAGGACTTGGCGCACCTTATTGGGATATGTATGCCCGCGGATGTATTGTGGGTCTTACCCGTGGCACAAACCGTGCTCACTTTGCCCGTGCAGTTCTTGAAAGTATTGCATACCAGGTTACCGACCTTGTTGAGGCAATGTCCAAGGACAGCAATATTATTATGAGTGAAATGCGTGTCGATGGCGGTGCATCTGTAAGCAACATTCTCTTGCAGATTCAGTCAAATCTCATTTCGTCAAAGGTTAACCGTCCCAAGCTTGTTGAAACAACGGCTCTCGGTGCTGCTTATATGGCAGGTCTTGCTGTTGGCTTCTGGAAGGATTTTGATGAAATTGAAAAAGTCCGCGAGGTAGACCGTATATTCGTACCTGCGATTGATAACAACTCCCGTGAGGATATGCTCAGGGGTTGGAGAAAAGCGGTTGAACGCTCAAAGAATTGGGAGAAATAATTAACCTTATGGATATTTTAATTGTAGCTTTAGGTGCAATCAGCGTAGTGCTGTCTATTGTTTGCACGGTGCTTGTGCTTTCCTTGAAAAAAGGGAGGGACAACGACGCTATTTATGAGGAGTTCCGTCGCAACAGGCAGGAAATGGCACAGTCAAACAAGGAAACCCGTGCTGAAACAACTGCAGCCTTGGGCAAAATCGAAGGCAAGCTTAATGAAATGATTAAGGAGAATTACGAGAGCCGTATAAATCTTACGGAAAAAATCGGAGAATCTCTTAAATCAATTCAACTGCAGAATGCTGAAAGCTCTGACAGACAGACAAAGGTTATAGGCGAGTCTATTTCAAGGATGCAGGAGAGCAACGAGAAAAAGCTGGAGCAAATGCGTCTTACTGTTGACGAAAAGCTGACATCAACCCTTACTACACGCCTTGACTCATCCTTTAAGACTGTTTCACAGCAGCTTGAAAATGTGTATAAATCACTTGGTGAAATGAAGGAGCTTTCACAGGGGGTTACTACCAATGTAACATCACTTAACCGAATTCTCACCAACGTGAAAGCACGAGGTACCTGGGCAGAGGTGCAGCTGGAATCAATTCTGGACCAGACCATACCGGGGCTTTATGTAAAGAATTATTCTCCTAAAAATAATTCGGAACGCGTTGAGTTTGCCGTAAGATTTCCCAACAGCGACAAAAAGGGCGAGGATATTTACCTGCCTATTGACTCCAAATTTCCCTTGGAGGATTATGTAAGAGTGTGTGATGCTGCCGACAATGCAGATCCGGAAGCATTAAAGGCTGCACGAAAAGCCCTGGAGGACAGAATTCTTGCAGAAGCAAGGGATGTCAAAAAATACATTTGTGTTCCTCAGACCACACCCTTTGCGGTGCTTTACCTTGCAACAGAGGGGCTGTATGCCGAAATAGCATCATCAAAAAGCGGTCTTGCAGAAAAATTGCAGGCACAGAATGTTATGGTGGCAGGTCCATCCACAATTACTGCGTTGCTTAATTCCTTTGCAATGGGCTTTAAGGCTATGGCTATAAATGAAAAAGCAGATGAAGTACGTAAAATTCTTGGTGCGGCAAAGGCACAGTATGATACATTCGGTACAGTTCTTGAAAAGGCAAAAAAGAAAATTGACGAGGCAGGCAAAACACTTGATGAAGCCCGTCACAGGAACGAAATGATTCAGAAAAAGCTCAGGAACGTCGAGGAAATTGAATCCGGCGAGGCAACCACGGTTTTAGAGTTGCCGGAATATACAGAATAACAATATTCCCTGTGAGTTTATTGCCACAGGGAATTATGCTTTGCTCAAAAATAAAAACAACATCGACGGAATTGGTTGTCACAGAAAAATCAGCGGCAGAGTTTAATTGAGATTGTCGGATATAAAAAACACCGTAAGCATTGCTTACGGTGTTTTGCATTATATGCGGGTTACAGAGGGGATTGATACAGGCTCTGTAGTCTCAGGCTCTGTGGTCTCAGGCTCTGTGGTCTCAGGCTCCTCTACAACAAAACCTGTTACTTCAGTTGGTTCAGAGATATTTGACGAGGTGCCGCGAGTTGAAGAATAAGCCTCAACCTTGTAGGTATATGTGCCGTTTTCTTCAATTGTATTATCGGTTAATTCTCGGGGCTCTGTTCCTGTTTCGAGACCACTTAAGGTGATTTCGCTTATAACAACCCAACTGTCATTATTTTCCGGATCTGTTGTGCGGTAAATGGTGTATTTTTCAGCATTTACAACAGGTGCCCATGTAAGAGTGATTTCCTTGTTATCGGAACCAACCTTTATTGCTGCTTTAAGGTCTGTAAGGTCACCCAAGGGTGCCTCAATTGTAATAATAGAAATATCGGATTCGGATTCGGGTCTGTCAGCCTTGGGAGCAACAGCCTTGATTTTGTAAGCATAAGCAACATCAGGCTCGGCAGTATTGTCAAGGAATGTGAATTCGCCGTTAATGGCATCCTCCTGATTGATTGTAGCAAGCTCTCTCCAATCAAGGTATCCGTCATCAGAGGAACGAAGCACTATATACTGCTCTGCAAAGTTAACCTGTAACCAGGAAATGCCTATAGTAGTCAGATTATTTTCTGTAGCATTCCAGGTGCGAGTGATATATGTTTTTGCCAGGGGATCGTGGGGGAATCTGATTGTTACAGATGCGGTGCTGTCCACCTTTGCGCTGACTTTTACTGTAATTGTGTATGTGTATGTTGTACCGGGAACGATAGCTGTGTCAATATCGCTTAATACATCACCTGTATATCCGCCAACAAAATATGCTTCCTCCGTGCCGTCTGTTCTGGTGATTGAAGCGGTGTTGATTTCTTTATCACATTCCCAATCAAGCTGAACACCTTTTTCTTCATCGTTGATAGCTGCTGTGAATTTGATCTGTGCAAAGTTTCCTACAGGTGCAGATTTTGCACTTTCAAGTTCGCCTATTACGGATGATACTGCGTAGTAGTAAGGTGTTGTTGTTGCCTCCTCAGAGGAATCCTTGTATACTCTTGCGGTGGTGTTGGTAAGCAACTCCCACTCTGTGCCGTCTTTCGGCATTCTGTATACGTTGTATGAGTCAACCCCGTCAAGGAGTGTCCAGAGAACATTGGTAAAGCCTGAGGGAAGAGCATTAACGCTGTTGATCTGAGGAACTGTTATTGCAGTAGCAGACTTGATATAGAACTGGCTGTAATCGCCTGCATCGTTAAATGAACGTACAGCATACTCGTAGGTTACGCCGTTTTCAATGTTTTTATCAATGTAGAAGGTGTCTGTAACTGTTTGCTGAATTCTCCATGAACCGCCGATGTTACGTCTGTAAACATTGTACTTTGTAGCACCGTTGATATTGCCCCAGGAGAGCTTTATTGCAAGTGAGTTGTCCTCTGTTTCAGCCTGCTGGGCAGTGTACAAGGGCTTTGCAAGGCAAACACCGCTTGTGCCTGCAATTTCAAAGTAGCTGTAAAGATTGTTTTTGTCATAGGCTCTTACGGTATACTTGTAGCTGTTACCGCTTGCCTTTTTGCAGCTGTCATAGAAATATGTGGTTTTTGCATCCTTAATTGTTGCAACTACGCTCCAGGAAGCAGCGTTATTGATTTTTCTGTAAACTACATATCCGTTGGCGCCTGCAACAGCGTCCCATTTAACAATTGAACGATAGGAGCTGTCAAAGGTAAGGGGCTTGAGCTTGGGTGCGGCAAGGTACTTGTTGGTAACACCCTTTGCGTTGTATGCACCGGCATTGGTATCTGAATATGCCTTTACGGTGTATGTGTATTTATTGTTGGAAACGGCAGCAGTGTCAACATAGTTCTTCTGTGTTGTTTTGCCGATATACTTCCAATATTTGCCGTCAAGACGGTAAACATAGTAGCCCTTAACATTAGCGTTGTTGCTTGACCAATCAATTTTCATACCGCCGTCATAGGAGGAAACCCTTTTGATCGTGGGAGCCTTGATGTAGTCAAAATCAACACCGTTGTAGTTGTAGGCACTTACTGTTTTGCCGCTGTATGCTTTGACTGTGTAGGTATAGTGCCAATCGGTGCTTGTAGCTGTTTTGTCAGTGTATGAAACTGTTTTGCCGTTTTTGATTGTTGCAACAAGCTTCCAGTTGTAGTCGCTGAGGTTACCGCCCTTGCGGTAAATGTAGTAACCGGTAGCGCCGGGAACCTGGTTCCATTTTATGAGCGCATTGCCTGCAGCACCTGTACCTGCAACAGAAATCTTGGGTGCGGAAAGATACTTGATTGTAAGACCCTTTGTATCGTACTTGCTCACATATTTACCGTCACTGCACTTTACTGTGTAGGTGTATGTTGTGCCGCTTTTTGCAGTGGTGTCAACATAGGAAGATGCCGCACCTGCAAGTGTGATAAGGTATGTCCAGCTTTTATCACCACTTGCTTTTCTGTAAACATTGTACTTGGTAGCTGTGGGAAGTGTTTCCCAAGTAAGCTTGGGACCGGTAGCAGAGTTTGCCAGAGTTTTAAGCTTTACGGTCTGTGTGCCCACACGGTTAATATTGATTTTAAATGTGCTGAATGAGGATGTATCAACGGTAGTTGTCTTTACACCATCTTTTTCAGTTTCAACATAGGTATAGCACCTGCCGTAATATGTTCCGCTGGGAGTTGTTTTGAACGCCCAGGTAATTTTGAGGGGTGTGTTACCGGGAGTTGTTGAGAATTGCTTTGAAAAACTCCTGATTTTTGTGGTATATCCGGAGTCGGAGAAAATCTCTACAGAATAATGGGCATTGGGCTTACCCTTGCTTATCTGCATAAAGTAGAGTGTGCCCTCATCTCCGTAGAAATTGTATTGCGAAACCTTTGTGCTGAGCTTATTATTTGTAGGAACTGCCTGTCCGTAAGTGCAGTTGTAGTTTGCAACCTGGTTGGCGGCGAATGCAAAAGTGCACATAGAGCCGATTATCAACAAAGCCGCAACAAGTGAAAGCACAACCTTCGCTGAGAAACGCTTTTGTTTCATATAAAAACCTCCTGAGTTAGGGTGAAAGGAATTATCCGAGCCGTGTTTTCTACAGGCGGATTCCTGTTCATCCTGTATAAAATACTCGCTTAAAAATATGCGTATACAAATACATTATAATCTATAATGAAGTATAATTCAATAACAAATTGTGAATTGTTTTGTGTAAAAATTATGTATGTTTTCAGCTTTTTTGTAAAAATATATTGACAGTTGAACAGCTGTTCAACTATAATGAGAGCGAAAGAGCAAAGGGAGTGTGTGGAATGGGTATAGCAAAAGCAGGGTGCGACTGCTGTGAAATCCACAAAGAGGTCGTATCACAAGCAAAGGAGAAAATGCTTGCAGAAAAAGAGTTTTTTAATATTTCTGACTTTTTCGGGATATTGGGTGACAGTACGCGCATAAAAATACTATGGGCATTAGACTGCGGCGAGATGTGTGTTTGTGATATTGCCGTGCTTATATCAATGACTAAATCAGCAGTTTCACACCAATTAAAGGTGCTTAAAGATAACAGACTTGTGAAATGCCGCCGCCAGGGAAAAAATGTTTATTATTCCCTTTCCGATGACCATGTAAAAAATATTATTGAAAGGGCGGTTGAGCACCTCTATGAGTAATCATCATCACACTCATACCCACCACGGTCATAACCATAGCCATAGTCACGATTATGGTTCTGACAAAAAGATTTTAACAGCGTTTTTCCTTAACCTGTTTTTTGTGTTTGTTGAGGTTTTTGGAGGTCTTTTTACCAACAGCTTTGCAATTTTGTCCGATGCCGTACACGATTTAGGCGACTGTGTGGCAATAGGCTTTGCTTATGTAATGGAAAAGCTGTCGAAAAAAGCACCTGACGAAAAATACACATACGGCTATAAACGGTACAGCCTTCTGTCTGCAATAATAATTTCAGCATTGCTTATTTTAAGCAGTATTTTTGTTATTGGGGGAGCGTTGGTGCGCCTCGGTGAGCCTAAGGAAATAAAGGGCGGAGCCATGCTGCTTGTGGCATTTTTCGGGGTGATTATAAACGGTATTGCGGTTATTACCACCCACAAGGGTACAGGCGCAAACGAAAGGGCAGTAAGCCTGCATCTGCTGGAGGATGTACTGGGTTGGGTAGCTGTACTTATAGGAAGTGTGCTTATATTTGCTTTTAAGTGGTACTTTATAGACGGAGTTTTATCGTTGTGTATTGCAGGCTTTCTGCTTTTTAATTCTGCAAAAAACATCAAGCAGGTTTTTGAAATCCTTTTAGAGAAAACTCCCGGTAATTTTGATGTTCACGCATACAGAGAGAGCTTAATGAATATTGAAAATGTGGAGGATGTACACCATCTGCATATCTGGAGCCTTGACGGTGAAAGGATAATGGCAAGCCTTCATGTAAGATTAAGCAGTATGCCTGAGGTTGAGATTTACACACAGGTTAAGCAGTCTGTTGAAGAAATAAGCCGCGATGCAGGAATTGAGCACCTGACGGTACAGGTTGATGTTGCAGGACAATGCAACGACAATAGCTGTGGCATATAATTTTTATAAACACTTACCAAAAAATGCTATCCATTTTTGGATGGCGTTTTTTGCGTTTTTCATTGCAATTCGGAACAAATAATGGTATCATAAAGTGTAATATGGATTATAGTATCAAGAGGTGAGCCAAGACGGACAAAAAACAACAGTTGTGCAAAACTGCGTTTGCTAATTTGCCTGACGAAAAACGTTGCCGTATATTGCGGGTTGCCCGTCAGGAGTTTGCCGAAAACGGTTTTGAAAACACATCAATTTTGCAGATAGCAAAAAAGTCAGGTATCAGCGTAGGTGCTGTTTACAAGTACTTTGACAACAAGGAGCAGCTTTTCAGCTACATTATGCAGGATGGTTTATCGGAGCTTGAAAATATGCTTATGGAGCTTGCGCCGTCGGATGAGGATATTCTCATTAAAGCGGAAAAAATTATACGCACTCTCCTGGCATTTTCCAAAGAACAGCCCGAGCTTATCCAGCTTTATTGTTCACTTACCACAGGCGGCAGCACAGAGTTTCTTAACCAGCTGTCCCAGCGTATTGAGGCAGTTACTGCATCCATATATACACAGACAATCAGCATAGCGCAGGAGACGGGCGAGGTCCGTAAGGGCATTAACCCTGCATTTTTTGCCTTTCTGCTGGACAATGTGTTTATGATGCTTCAGTTTTCTTCAGCCTGCCCGTACTATAAAGAGCGTTTCTTTATATACACAGGTAAGCAGGTTGCAGACAGCGACGAGCTTATAGTTGAACAAACCCTATTGTTTTTGAAAGCGGCATTTAACTTTAAACAGTAATATATAAGGAAAGGTGATTTTTTTGAAGAAAGTTTTATCAATCATACTCGTTATCGGAATGCTTATGTCAGTTATGAGCTTGTCCGTTACAGCGGCTACCGATACAAGCACACTCACCGATGGTGAAAAGGGCTTGCTTATAATGCAGAGGGCAGACATAAACGGTGACCTTGCATACACCACAACAGATGCATCTATTCTTCTGAGAGCAGCTGCAGGTATTATAGAAAGCAAGGATGATTATGACCTTGACCTTGACGGTGCAGTTACTCTTGCTGATGCACAAAAGATGCTTAAGGTTGCTGCTGGTATTGATTCTATCATTACCGATGAATATGCACTTTACACATTCAACGAGCTTATAAATTCTGTAAAGACCATTAAGCCCGGCTTCCGGAAGACATCTACGGCGGTTTGCCCCTCAATCAAGGTTACAACAACAGGTGCTCCGGTAGGCAAGCTTAATGTTACAAATATGGAGTACAAGAACTATGTAGCTACTCTGGTTGATGTTATGAATTCTTTCCCATATAACACAATGCTTGATGATGAAATGAAGGCAGAGCTTGAGGTTATGAAGCAGTCCGCAGTTGATGTTTATAAGCCACAGGTTGAAACAAAAACTGTTGCTGCTACATCAAACAGTCACTACACATACTTCCCCGTTAATAACCTTGGTTGGTCAAGCAAGCTTACCTTTGAGGATATCAAGTCAGTCAGCTACCACCTTGAAAGCGGTAACTTTGTGTTTACTGTAAAGCTTGATGACAAGACATATACAGGTGACCAGTACCCCACAGGTACAGCAGGCTTCAGTGGCAGACAGCAGCTGCCCTACGGCAAAATCTTCAATATCCCTGCATTGGATGAAAGTGACGGCTCTGTAGTAAATTCAATGGCATTTAAAAACGGTGTTGTTACTCTTAAGGCAGATATTGCAACAGGTGAGGTTGTTAGTGTCGATTACGGCTATTCCTACACATCAAACATTACATCTGCCCAGGCTGAGGATTCAGACCTTGTTATGAGAACTAACACAACAGCAAATATTACAGAAAATTACGTAATGAATTAAAGTGGATATATTCCCCTTTTGAGGAGGCACTATGGAAAAAATTAAGGTCACTATGGAAAACGGTGGCGAGTTTATTATTGAGCTTTGCCCCGAGCAGGCACCTATTACCTGTGCAAACTTTCTTAAGCTTGTAAAAAGCGGTTTCTACGACGGTCTTACCTTCCACCGCGTTATTGACGGCTTTATGGCGCAGGGCGGTGACCCTGAGGGTACAGGCTGTGGCGGTAGCGATGAATGTATCAAGGGCGAGTTCAGAATCAATGGTGTTAACAATACCCTTTCACATACTCGCGGTGTTATCTCAATGGCACGTTCCGCAAACCCCGATTCTGCAAGCAGTCAGTTCTTCATCTGTTATGATGACTGCACCTTCCTGGATGGTCAGTATGCTGCCTTCGGTAAGGTTACAGAGGGTATGGAGGTTGTTGACGGCTTCCTCAAGATTGACCGCAGAATGAGCTTTGGCGGTGAGCGTTCAACACCTGTTGAACCTATTGTTATGAAAACAGTTGTTACTGTTGAATAATTTTTAAAAAATATAAAGAGAAACGGAGATTAAAGCAATGAATACAAAAGTTGAAGGCATTCTTCACAAGCTGTATGGCACAACTCCCGGCGGAGACGGCTTACAGCCCAAGGAAGCATTAGCCTACGGTATTGCGGGCTTCGGTCAGAACTTTATCTGTACCATTATCGGCTCATACCTTACAATTTTCCTTACCGATGCACTTCTTTTCGGTGCAGAGGGTGTTACAATCGGCTCGGTAGCGGGCTCAATGGCAGTTGCATGGCTTATGCTCGGCACACGTATCTTCGACGCGTTCAATGACCCGATTATGGGTAGTATCGTTGACAGAACAAGAACAAAATGGGGTAAATGCAGACCCTACCTTAAATGGATGGCTATCCCCATTGCAATTATGACAATTGCTTGCTTCCTCCCTGTGTTCCAGGAGAAGGCAACCTCAACATTTATAATTGTCGGTATTATTTATGTTATCTGGTCTGTTGCATACACAATCGCAGACGTTCCTTACTGGGGACTTTCCACCTGTATGACAAACGATACGGTTGTACGTGGTAATATGCTTACCATTACCCGTCTTCTTTGTACTCTGGGTGCAGGTATTGTTACTGTTTTTGTTCCCATTATTACAGGTGCAGTTACAGCAAAATTCAAATATACAGATGCGGATATTGCGACAATTATGGCTGACAAAGGCGTTGACGCAGAAACTGCAAAGAACTTTATCGGTACTGTTATTGCAGGCCAGGAAAGTGCAAACGCAGAAACACTTAAGTGGACATACTTTATTGCAGCAGTTGTTCTTGTAATCGCCGCAGTTCCTATGTTCTTCTATGGCTTTAAGCATACCAGAGAACGTTTTACTGCAGATGATAATCCTCCCAGCCTTGGACACAACCTTAAGCTTCTCTTCAAAAATGACCAGCTTCTTCTCATTGTTGTTTCCGGTATACTCGGTGGCGCAAGAATGGTTTATACATACACCGGTGGTCTTTACTTTGCAAAGTATGTTCTCCAGAATGAGGGTATGTACAGCCTTATTACACTCCTTGTTGTTCCCGGCGGTCTTGTGGCTTCTCTTCTTGTTCCGTGGATGTCAAAGAAATTCACAAAGAAGTGGGCTTACGTTGCAGTGCACATCTTCGGTGGTGTTGTAATGGCAATTATGTACTTCGTTGGTTATGATGCTCCCTGGAAGCTTGTTGTTGCAGCTATTGCCCTTGTTCTTCTCGGTATTCCTCAGGGTGTCAACAACATCATCACTTATGCTATGATTGGTGACACAGTTGACTACCTGGAGTGGAAAACAGGCGAACGTGGTGAGGGTATCTGCTTTGCTATGCAGACTCTTATTAACAAAATCGGTATGGCTGTTGGCGCATTCATCGGTGTTATCTCTTTCACAGCCGCAGGTATTAACTCTGAGACAGGCTTTATTTCTGCCGAGGGTGCACAGACACTCTGGAACATGCTTGTTCTTTCAGGTGTTATCAGT
>JAZULH010000110.1:0-5373 GCA_045602985.1 Acutalibacteraceae bacterium
AGCGCTGAGGGGCGAGTTTTGTGAATGGTTAACACCATTCGCACCTGTAATCCATGATGAAATTTCGGTCTCTGAAATATCTTCTTTACGGCTTTCTGCAACAGCACCGACTGTACGCTCGGGAGCATACATAACGGTATAATATGCATACTTCTGCGTTGAGCCGTCATTCATTGTAACGGTTATATCCCATTTAGCAGTTGCCTTTTCACCGGGTTGAAGGCCCGTACCGCTGAATCTCAATTCATACTGACCGTCGTTAATAAAGTTACCGTTGGGGTCAAACTCAAACTGCTGGGTTGTGCTGACAGCAGAACCACCTGTTGTACACAAGTTAATATCATTAGAAGGATTCGTAGCATTTGAAACGTCAACTGTGAAGTAAGCAGCGTCAGCAATATGAATACCGAAATACATATTGTCTTCACGCTCTGCAAGGGTTGTAACATTGTAGAAATCGTTTGAATCTAAGATATTGTTAACGTATATTTCACCAACTGTTGAAGCACCGTCAACGGGAGCCATATAAACAGTTTCGGGAACTGCAACCTTAGTCTGTGCAAGTGCCTCACCGGACTCGATTGATTCAACCTTTCTGAAATCCTCACGAATCTGGTCGGCAGTACCTGTTGTTACGTAGAATGAATATGTTGAAGGCTTGTAGCTTTCAAAGGTCATTGTACCAACGGGAGAAATATATGATGTGGGGCTTTCAACAGCAGGGTCAAGAGAAGCTGCGTGTCTGTAGTTTTCTACAAGATTACCTGCTTTAACCTGATCCTCATTATAAATTGCAGGGAACACACCGTAGTGGAAATCTGTTATGCCTGCTGAATAAACACCGATACCGAAGCTGTCTGTATCTGCACTTGCTGTAAACGCAGCCCAGTTTTCAGGACATTCAACGTCAACATCTACCTCAGGCTTACCGTTTGCTTTAAGTAATGCATTATATTCAGGCAATACACCCCAGAACTCGGGCTCTTCGATATTTGTCATACCATCAGTTTGCCATGCAATACTTGCTGCTTCCCAGGCTTTAGCTTCTGTAGTTTCGTTATAAACGAAATGGTTAAGAGGCTCGATTGTGTAAAGTGCAGGATATTCCTGTGTGGTTGTGTTTGAGGGATAGCCCGAATAGTCAACGAAACGGCAGGTTGTTTTAATCATACCGTTTTCAAATGTGTACCAAGCCTCCATATAGGAGTCTGTTACATAAGAATCAGGATAATCCTCGGAGTTTTTACCCCAGTCGTGGGGACGTGTTTTAATGTAAATCTGGTCAGCAGTAATTCGGTAGTCAATAACCTTACTTGCTTCGGCACCCTTGATAACCGCACCGGTTTCGGGGTCGAACTGACTGATGTTACCGCCCTGAACAGGGTTGTAGGACCAAGGAATTCCGTTGTAGCTACCCATTTCATAGGGAGGCTGGTCTGTACCGTAATATGACTGCTGAAGGTAACGACCACGGTCGTTTGTGTTAATAAGGTTAACGCTGTTGCTTGTAGCTGTTGCGCCTGAAGGCAGCTTGCTTGTGTAGTCAACCCTTGTGATATCCTTGCCGTTTTCATTATAAACAGCTGCACTAACGTCATCATCAAGGTCTTCGATGTAGCTTACAACACCACCGTAGTCAAGGCTGATACCAACCTTGTATTCATCGTTCTGATAATACTGGGTGGGGTCGCTGGGAATAGGTGCGCTGATTGTTGTTACGGACTTCAATTCAAAGTTGCCGAATTCCTTATCAAGACAAGTGAATTCAATTGATATAACAGAGTAGTGATTTACACCTCTGAGGAAGCTGTCAATATAAGATGCAAAATTACCATTATCGGACGGTTCAAGGAAGAATTCCTCTGTATCTGCATCCATTGTTATAACACCCTTAACATATGAGTCAGAGTAATATGTCATTTCATAACGGTTGAAGGGAGTTGTGCTGTAATCTAATATATAGTTATTGTTTGCTACAGAAGCAGTAACCTCTGTACCGTTAACCAGAACTGTTTTGGAATCTGCAGCGTTAACGGTAACACTGTAGGTTACTGTTTTTCCACCGTATGCAACAGTAACAGTCTGTGTGCCTGTGCTTGTCAGTGATTCAGGAGAGAAACGGTATCCGGAGGTAATATTATATGTATCAGTATACTCTTTTGTTACTGTTTCACCATCATCTTTTACACCATCGTTATCTGCATCTGTCCATTCATCTACTGTGTATTTTCGAGTTGCAGCAAGAACAAGGCCTGATGTATTTACCTTTTCACCAACGGTATATGTTGTCTTTGTGGGATTTGTAACAATTGCAAGAGACTCTACAGCAGGCTCAAACTTGGGATAAACAGTATAGCTACTGTATGAAACAGGTGTATCGGCAGAGATATACTCGCCTGTACCGTTTTCGCCTGTGTACCAACCGGCAAAAACCTGACCATCGGGAACATAAGAAGGTGTAGGAAGCTCGCCGTATGTACCGTTATCACTACTACCTGTAGTGTATGAGTAAGCCGCACGGTGAGTATGACCTGTAATTGTTTCAAAATCAACGTTATAGTTAATACTGGGTAAGCTATTAAAAAACTCAGTCGTGTAAAGTCCGATTTGGCTAACTTTACAGCTTCGTGATATTGCTTCCTCGTTGTTATGAATAGAAAATACAATCTGAACTTTATCGGTTTCAGATCCAGTAGTAAATGTCACCACATTATTACCATTCTTGTTTGTAGCTGGATATGCCGGAAGATTTACTGCTGCGTTGCTTGAATTAAATTCAGCAATATAAGGCTGAAAGAAGTTTTGCGCTACAAGATTACCACCATCAAGATAGTAGGAAAAAGTATATGATGTGTTCGGATCAACGTCTATTGTGTAGTATGAAGCACTTTCACCCCAACCTGTAAAAAGAATATTGGGTGCGGTTGGGTCAGTTGTAAAGCTAATGCTACCGCTTGTTACATCCGGATTTATACTACCGCTACCCGACCAAGGCGTTGTAGACAATGAATTGCCTGCCCATTCATTGAGCTTAAACAAATTCCCTGTCTCTTTTTGGGCTGCAAGCTCTGCTTCCTCAGCTGCAAAATATGTATCATAAATATCAGCTTTATAAATGGCAATATTCTTAACTATTGCATAAACAGATGATGCACTGGTGTTTCCGGCACTTTTATTATCACCTATAGTAAAACGAACCTGTATTTTACCTGCATTGGCAGGAGTAGTAAACCTCATATTGTTGGTCTCATATTGAGGTGTTGCAAATGCATTCATCGCATTCTCTATCCACAAACCGTTCTGGTCATAGTAGAAAATATATGGAGTGAAAACATATGTGTTACCGGTAACATGATATGAGAATATATATTCGGTATTCGGCTCAACATCCATCATATAATATTTACTGTTAGCAACAGCATCTGTTGTATTCAATGAGAATGCGGTATAGGTTTCGCCGGCATCCATATTTTCCTTGGTAAGAGTAAAGCTACCGTTCTCAATGTCAGTTTCCAAAAGATTTGAATCTTTTGATTGAGCGGCTCCGTCAATGATTACCGTTGACGACAAAGAGTTGGTTGCCCAATCCTCAAATACAAAGAGGTTGTTGAACGCAAGCTCAACCGGGAAGGTGCTTGCTGCACTTGCAAGAATACCGCCGAATGACGGGAATGCAGGTGAGAACGCCGACACCACCATTATCAATACAAGGAGCATTGATAATGCCTTTTTTCCTTTCATTTTTGTAATATTTTTTTCCATAAACATTACCTCCAAATACTGTTGAATGGATAATTATTTTTTATTGCTTGATGAAGCCTTCGCCTTTAGCTTTAAAAGCATAAAGAGACACTTTACCATAATAAAAATATTCTATCCTATATTAAACCCAAACGCAAGATTTGTCAAGCCCAAAAAAAGGAAAAAACAGAGAATTTTTCGTTATTATTTTATTTAAGTTTTATTGAAATTGCATAGAAAAATATGTCCACTTATTAATTTAATGATTTTTACTTGCACTAAAAGGCTCATTGTGGTATTATGCTATATATATTGTATAAAAATGTCATATTATGTCATTAGGAGAGAGATTATATGCGAATAATGAGAATTTCTGTAGTAGTTCTTTTTATTCTTACTTCGGTAGCCTTTTTGGGCATTTTCGCTTTTCAAAAGAATGCTGAAGATAACACCATACCCGTAATAACAATGGAAGAAGATTTTATTGAGGTAAAATGCAACGCCACAAACGAGGATTTTCTCAAGGGTATTACGGCTACCGATGAAAAGGACGGGGATTTAACAAGCGAGGTTATTGTTGAATCTGTTTCACGATTTATCGAACCCGGTGTTTGCGAGGTTAAATACGCTGTTTGCGACAGCAACAACCACGTTGCCCACGCTACAAGAAAGGTTCGCTTTACAGATTACGAGGCTCCGAAATTCAAGCTGACAAACAGCCTGTGCTTTTCCCTTTATGAAAACACTAATATTTCTTCGTGCATCAGCGCTGTTGACAGTATCGAGGGTGATATTTCAAGCAACGTGGTTATAACAAGCCCTGATTTCAATTCATCCGTAACAGGTATTTTTACATTAGAGCTTTCCGTTTCTAACCAAAAGGGCGACACATCAACCCTTTCTCTTCCGTTGATTATGGAAGACAGAAGCCTTTCTGCGCCCACAATCACGCTTAAGGATTACCTGATTTACGTTGATAAAAACCAGAAAATTGATTTTGAAGATTACATTGTAGAGGCAACCGACAGAAACGAAAGAGATTTAACCGACAAGGTTGAAATAGATGACAACGTAAAATTCGAAAAAAGCGGCACCTATATGGTTCACTATTTTGTTACCGACAGCAACGGAGCAAAGGGCCACTCCGTTCTCAATGTAGTGGTAGAGTAATTGGGAGAATAAATTTCTATGAACAGAGGCAAAATTTCAATTGATTATTACAGCATCCTAAAAGACCTGTTGAGAAATTTTTGGGTAGTTTTATTAAGCCTTCTCATTGGTGCTATGGGTATATATATTGCAGAGCGTAGTGTTTACAAGCCGGAATACACCTCAACGGCAACCGTTGTTGTTAATGCAAAGGGTACCTCCTCAAGCGCGTCGGTTTCGTACAACGTATCCTCTGAAATGGCAGTTGTTTTCTCAAAGATTTTTTCAGAGCCTTCTATGAAAAAGGCTGCTGCTAAATATCTTGAGCTTGATAGGTTTGACGGCCGTGTTGCAGCAAACGTTTTGAAGGATACAAACTTTATAAACATCAGCGTTGTTTCCGATAGCCCTCGCAAATCATACGAGCTCCTCAGCGCTATTTTGCACGTTTATCCAAGCATTTCCGAAGAGGTTTTTGAAAAC
>JAZULH010000111.1:0-53759 GCA_045602985.1 Acutalibacteraceae bacterium
GTCGTGATAAAGAAATAATTATAAAACGCTACGGCCTGGACGGCAGACCTCCTCTAACCCAACGGGATATAGCGAAAGAAATGAGTATTTCACGTTCGTATGTTTCAAGAATAGAAAAAAGAATACTTGAAGATATACGAAACAAGCTATGAAATTTTTGTGATTGCACATTGATAACGCAACGGAGCGCCGTTACTGTCAACCGCACATAAAATTGTTGTTCTGAAAACTTCATAATCAGAATTTATTTTATAGCGCAAATCAAATGAAACAACTTCCAAATTCATTTTTAACAATGAAACTTGTTCCATAAATTTTTTCCTGTCTTCTGGATGAATTCCTGAAAAAATATCATCGATAGACAGCGGGTTATCCTGTGAATTAATATCTATGCCCAGAACAGTTTCAAAGTTTGAGCTTATGCTGAAGCTTTTTTTCTTAATGTCATAGAACAGCCACACAAGATTACTTTTAACAATATCGTGGTAAGCAATAGCAGGATTAAGCTCTGTTACAGATGGCTTGGCAAGCTCACGATGCTCTTTTACTATAGAACGAACAGCAAAATCTTCAATAAGTCCCTTGCTACCCGATACAGCCTCTTCTACAGATGAGAAACCGGTAACACCTGACTCAAACATAACTTCTTTATCAAATGAGTCAACTATTGCAGGTATTGTAATGTCCTGAACAAATTTGTGCAAAACATTTAATGTATCGGCACAATATTTTACGTGCTTACCTGAACTTATTGAGTGTTCAATATATTGGGATTTCATAACAAACCGGTCAAATACTCCGTAAGTATGGCAGTAATTGTGTATGTAACGAGCACCCAACAGATAAAGACCAACCTTGAATCCAAGATTATGTATGTATTCTGATAAGGTTTTCAGACGGTTAATCTGAATTCCCTCAAGAATATCCTGTGGCAGGAGAATACAAAGATCAATACCACTGCAATCGTTTTCTGTAGTAAAACTGGAAAGCTCCTGAATAAAACCGGGTAAATCCTCTGCTGTAAGCATTGTGTAAACTGCGAGCGGAGGAATCTTTTTGCCGGATTTTTTCAAACCGAACATCATAAACATAAGTGTTTTAATTGATAAAATGGTAAGATTTTTAGCATTAGCAGAGCTTTTGTTCAGTTCATAATAAGCCTCAGTTGTTAAACAAACAGAGTTTTCATACATAGAATACGGGATGTAATCGTAGCAAACAAGTTTACCGGTTTTAGCATCAACAACAGGAATAAACTTAGGCTCATATTCCTTATCGTTATTGCGTTTTTTACCTGCGTATTCATCTGTACCGTAGTGCGCCAAAGTCTGCATAGTATTATTAAAAAACGCATAAGAGCTTGTACCGTTCATTTTTGCGGTTTTTGCAGCATATTCAGCAGCCATAGCAAGACTTTTGAAATCATCGCCATCATTTGGATATCTCGCAATACCCATTGATGCCGTAAACACACCACTTTCTTTAGCAGTTGTGTAAGGTTTACGCAACAAGCTATGAAGGTTATCAATGAACATAACAACCTCAGCCTGGTTTGTAATATTCTTAACAAATAACAAGAATTTATCCGATGCACCCTTGCATACAATCTTATCTTTAGAGGTTATTCCCTTAAGTTTTGAGGCAAACTCTTTTATAAGAACATTACCATATTCATAACCAAAAATATTGTTACAAAGACTCATATTGTCAATGTCAATATGAATAAGCAGATTTTTAGAGTTAATGTTATTTTTGATGTAGGAGTTAACATCGTTCTCAAACTGCTTTTGCAGAGAGAGTCCCGTTAACGTGTCCGTAACACCAAACCCACGTTTAATATCGCCGAGGATCTCCTCATCTTCGTAGATATTAAAAATACCGTTAAGACCGATTAGATTTTTTTCATCATCAGTAACAAAGACTAATACACCAACGGCAAGATATTCTACGCCATCTTTTACGAGCCTGAACTCAACCCTGGTTTTACGTTTACCTTGTTTGCAAAGCTCATTGAAAGCAGGTATGTTAACCTTAGTTGCAAAACGAGCAGCATCGGCAGGGTGACAAATTTTAAGACATTGTGATATAACCTCGGTAAAATTCTTGGGAACATACGGAAAAATACCAACCCATTCACCACGTAAAACAGAAAAATATCCGTTTTTTATGTCCGCCTCAAAAACAATATCATGAGACGAGAGTATTCGTTCTTCACTTTCTGAAAGAGTTGAAATTTTAGTCGTAGGATCATTATGAGGAACTTCAGCAACAACAGGCTGAATCTTAGGAACGTCAACAACTTCCGCAGGAACTGTTTTAAACTCACGTTCAATACGTGCAAATTCATTAAGTGAATTATCAAATGCGCGTAAAATCTGAGGAGAAAATACACCGCAACCGCCATTTACAATAAGATCAACAGCATCCTGGTGTGAAAGTGCTGATTTATACGGACGGTTACTTGTAAGAGCATCGTAACATACTCACAAAGCAACAATTTGTGCCGATATGGGGGTTTCATCCCCCTTTAAACCTTCAGGATATCCCCTGCCATCCCATCGTTCATGGTGGTAGTGACATATCTCCTGACAATATTTAAAGTATTGATTCTGTTCGCTGATGCCATCAAGCATATTCAGCAGATTATAACCACGAGTTGTATGAGTTTTCATAATCTCATATTCGTCCGGTGTTAATCTGCCCGGCTTAAGCATAATAGCATCGGGTATGGCTATCTTACCTATATCATGAACAGATGAGGCATAAAAAATATACTCAGCCTGTTCTTTTGTAATACCGTATTCAGGGTAAAGCTCCATAACAGCATCGGTAAGTGCTTTTGTAAAAAAACGTATGCGTTTGATATGCTGACCGGATTCAAGATCTCGGCTTTCAATAGCAGCAACAAGCAATTCAACCAGGTCATAGTTCATCGTTTGCATTTTTGCACTTTGCTCTTTGAGTTTGTTTGCCTGGTTTAAAATTCGTTTGGTATGAATTTGTGTAAGGTTATAAATCTGGAGTTTAAGTTGACGAATTTCGGCAATATTCATTAACCTGCGGTATGCAATTTCATAGTCAAAAGGATCTGGCAAAACATCATAAGCAAATGAAGCAAAACCTGATTTATCAAACTCATACATTGCATCGTAGGATGTAAAAAGTATAGGTACTTCAGCAAAAAGTCCGTCTTCGGAAAGTTTTGATATTATCCAGATGGCTTCTTTATCCTGAGGCATCTCATCAATAACAAAACAGATATTTTTATTAGAATAAAAATCCACATTTGCCCAGCTATCGGAAGAATAGGAGCAAACGCTTAAATTTGTGTTGACATCAAGCATATCTATAAGACGCTTGTGATTATCCTTGTGGTCGGTAAAGAAAACAACAGAATTGTTCTTCATATAGCCACCTCAATTACACATATTTTAACATAATAATATTATCACAACCGTATTATAAAGTCAACGATACTACGCTTAATGTAACAGGATTGTAAACACTAAATAAGAAAACTAACAATTGAGTTAAATTTATAATATAGCCTAAAAGTAATATTATTATAAATTCTGTGAAAAAGAATTATAAATATTTTAAACTTGACATAGCGACGTCCCTTTGATAAAATATCAAAGCACGTAAAAAGTAATATCCAATTTAACACATAAACGGAGACGTATCGAAGTGGTCATAACGGGGCGCACTCGAAATGCGTTAGCCCTTAACCGGGCTCGTGGGTTCGAATCCCACCGTCTCCGCCAAAGAGTAACCGTAATCTTGATACAAGGTTGCGGTTATTTTCTGCCCTGTGTGTGGTGAAGAATTAAAGAAAATTAAGATTTACGAAAAAGTTCATAGTTGTTGTTTGGTTTATTATCGCTTTATCAACTAATATTTAATTCTATTATAAAACATCGAATAAATATTTAAATTCCATTAAAAATTAAGAAAAAAACAGTTGACAAACAGAAAAATTAATGTATAATGTAGTAGTGTTTTGACCAGAAAATATACACAGGGGTATAGCTCAGTTGGTAGAGCAGTGGTCTCCAAAACCACGTGTCCTGGGTTCGAGCCCTAGTGCCCCTGCCATAAAACCTTACCATATTTGTGGTAAGGTTTTATTTTTTTACTAAAACTAAACAATGAAAATGTGTTTGTATAAAAAATATTGTAAATTCATTTTCGTGATGCTACAATAATTATCAGAAAGGTTGTGAATATATGGAAAATCAGGATATTATAATTATTGGTGCTTCAACAACAGGCTGTTGGTTTGCACAAAGAATGGCAGAACAGGGCTTCAAGGTTCTTGTTATAGAGAAAAACAAACCTGAAAATGTTTCAAGAGAGTATGATATCTTTCATATGGGCGAAGCTGAAATGGAACGTTTTTCCCTTGTTATTCCGGATGAAAACAATCCGATTCGTGAGTTCAGATTTGAAAACTCTAATATGAGTTCGCCGTATAATAACACTAAAATTCCGGGCGGATATTCCCCTGTTATCGGTATGCATAAACATGATTATATTATGTTAATGGCAGAAAATGCCAAAAAGAAGGGCGCAAAGTTTATTTATGGTGCATCGTTTAATGATTTTATTTATGACAAAAATAATATAATCTGCGGTGCAACATATACAACGGATAGCGGAAAAGAGACTGTTAACGCAAAGCTTGTTGCAGATTGTTCAGGTATTCCCTCTGTTGCAAGAACAAAGCTACCTGATAATTCTGTTGTTGAAAACTTTAAGTTAACTCCCAAAGATATACTTTATGTTGTTTTATATTATGTTACATACAACGACAAATCAATTAACCCTGCAGATTTAAATGCGTTTTATATGCAATATAAATCCTGGTTCGCTCCGGCAGGTAAAGGCTATGACGGACTTATGGGTATTGGTGCTTTTTATTCCTACAATTACGCTGAGTATATCTTTGAAAATCATTTTAAAATTAATGCCGATATACCTGATTACACATTGCTTAAAACAGAAAAAGGTATGACCCCCTATCACAGAAACCTTTATTCTACTGTAGACGACAGTTTTATTGCTATGGGTGATAGTGCTTTCCTTACAAAACCTACCTGTGGCGAGGGCTGTACCTCATCACTTGTACACGGTGAAATCGCAGCACAGATTATTGGAAAATTACTTAAAGAAAACAAACCGCTGACTAAAGAGAATATGTGGAAAATCAATACTCGATATATGCGAGGACAAGGTAAAGAGTTTGACTCAATGAGAGCACTCCTGAAAGGTGTTATTACCATCAGCTATGATGAAGCGGAATATATGTTTAATAATGACCTTTTGTTCAGTAATAAAATACTCGGAAACATTGATAACGGATTGGAGCTTGGTGTAAAAGATATACTGCAAATTATAGCCGGTATCATAAAAGGCATTGTAAAAGGTAAAATCAAAGTATCGACTGTCAAAAATCTTTTAGAGGCACTCGGACATAGTGATAAAGTTACTAAGCTCTATGAAGCCTACCCTGACTCATACGATGGATTTGAACAATGGAAAGCACAAGCAGAGAAGTTATGGACGGAAATCGGTAAGTTATCCGATACTTGTGATCCCGACATTATAGATAAAACAATGTAATATATAAAATCCCGTTTCGCTATTGTGTGATACGAAACGGGATTATTTCAATAAGAGCATAACAAATATATTAAAAATAATAACTATTTGAAATGAATTGTTGCCTATGATAAACTGTATTATGAAAGGCGTGGTAACTATGCAGAAGCTAAACAAAGAGCTTGTGGAATACATCGAAACAAATATTTTCCCACAATACAACGACAATGATAAGGGTCACGGAATTGTGCATATACAATACGTTATAAATCGGGCTTTAGCTTTAAGTACTCAATTTGAAAATATTGATGTAAATTTACTGTATACAGCTGCATCATACCACGATATAGCACACAAAATTGATAAAAGTAATCACGAAAAATTATCAGCCCTGATTTTTGAGAATGATAGCTTTATTCAAAAAATATTTAATGATGTTGAAATAAATATTATAAAGGAAGCTATTGAAGACCACAGAGCATCATTGCAACACTCTCCCCGTTCAAACTACGGCAAGATACTGTCATCTGCAGATCGTTCAACAGATGTAAATGAATTTTTATCAAGAACACACGCTTATACTTTAAAGCACTTCCCCAATTTAACACAAGAGGAAATTATCCGACGTGGAATTGAACACGCAAAAACAAAATACGGAAAAAACGGTTATGCAAAGCACTATCTTCAGGATGATGAGTATAATGCTTTTATTTCCGAAATCAGATTGTTGATATCTGACGAAAAAAGATTTGAGGAAAGATATAAAAGCATTAATAACCTTTTGTGAAATCCACTTCAATGATTTCTGCAGAATCATTGTGTGACATGAACATTTCCTCTGTTTCTGACTGAGCAAATTTTAAAATCCTGTTTTTCTTTTCGCAGTCCTCTTCGCATAATGCGTCACAAATCGCGGTGAACAAGCGATAATACATTTTTTTATAAATATCATTCTCCATAATTCACACCAAATAACTAATTTCCAATTTAAATCATTTACCATCAAAAATCATATATTTACTTATTTAAACTGTCAAGAGTAAATTACAAACAACAAACATAGCAAGCGACCTCTCCTATAAGAAAAGGTCGCTTTAAAATTTAATTACAGTTTCATTGCAACGTCCCAGGCCTGCCAGATAACAGTTCGAAGGTTACCAACCTTGCTTGCATCACCAACAATGTGAATATGCTTGCCCTTTTGAGCAATAGGAGCAGGTTTATAACCAACAGAAAGAATAACGCTGTCAGCAGGAATTGTTTCTGTTTTGCCATCCTTTGTCATTACAGTTACACTCGTATCTGTAATACCTGTTGTCTTGGTTTCAAGGTAAACAGGCACCTTATTAGTTTTAAAGAAATCACGAAGGAAGCTTGTATTTGCAAGAGCAATACCGGGTGTTGTTATAAGGTCATCCTGCATTTCAATGATGGTAGGCTTCTTACCCTGGAGGTAAAGATCATAAGCTATTTCGCAACCTGTAAGACCACCGCCGATAATTGTAACATTTTCACCAACAGTTTTGTTACCAAGAAGGTAATCAACTGCATCAATAGCCTTGTCAACACCTTTAATCGGAATTTTATTTGCTACTGAACCTGTTGCAATAACAACTTCATCTGCACCAAGAGAAGAAATATCTTTTACTTCCGTATTCATATGAACGGTAATAGCATCGTATTTCTTCACTTCACGGTTGTACCACGCAATAAGATCGCGGTCTTTTTCCTTAAAGGACGGAGAAGCTGCTGCAATGAATACACCACCAAGTTTATCAGATTTTTCGTAAAGGTCAACCTTATGGCCGCGCTGTGCGCAAACAATAGCAACCTCCATACCACCGATACCGCCACCGATAACAGCAATCTTTTTGCTCTTCTTGGCAGGAACGATTTTATACTTTTTGGATTGCATTGTTCTGGGGGTAAGGGCGCAACGAGAAAGACCCATTGTATCCAAAAGATCCTGTGTATTAGCGTGACCTTTTGAAGATGAGAAGTTAAAGCATGCATTATGGCAACAGATGCAAGGCTTGATATCCTCAATTCTGTCTTCAATAATCTTTGTAACCCACTCAGCATCTGTAAGGAACTGACGAGCTACACCCATAGCATCAATTTTGCCGTCTGCAATAGCCTTGGCACCAACATCAGGCTCCATACGACCTGCACAAACAACAGGAATATCAACAAATTTTTTGATATGTGCTACATCGTCAAGATTACAGTTCTGGGGCATATACATAGGCGGATGTGCCCAATACCAAGAGTCATATGTACCGTTATCAGCATTAAGCATATCGTAACCTGCGTCCTGAAGATACTTTGCAGCCCTTTCGGATTCAATCATGTCACGACCAACCTCGTTGTAATCCTCACCGGGCATTGCGCCTTCGCAAAAGCCCTTCATTTTAGATTCAACAGAATAACGGAGTGATACAGGGAAATCTTTGCCGCAAGCGTCTTTAATAGCTTTAACAACTTCTGCAGCGAAACGATATCTGTTTTCAAAGCTTCCACCGTAATCGTCTGTACGTTTGTTGAAGAATTCAATTGCAAACTGATCAAGAAGGTAACCTTCATGAACAGCGTGAACTTCAACACCGTCGACACCTGCATCACGGCAAAGCTTGGCAGTTTTAGCAAAAGCTTCAATAATTTCGTGAATCTGTTCAACAGTCATTTCGGGACATTCGATATCGTGTGCCCAACGAGAAGGCTGCGGACTGGGTGAAGCAAGCTCGTGTGAAGTATCAATAATTGGTTTAAGAATTGCGCGTGTAAACTTATTTTTATGCAAAGGTGCAATAAGCTCCGTAATAGCCCATGAACGACCCATGCCTGCTGTAAGCTGAACAAACAGTTTTGCGCCTGTTTTATGGATTTCATCCATAAACTCTTTGAGTTCTTCAAACATTTTGGGGTTCTGCCAAAGCCACTTTCCCCAGATTGTATCACGAAGAGGAGCAATACCGGGAATAATAAGACCTACATTGTTATTAGCGCGCTCAATAAAGAGTTTAGCAGCCTCTTTGTCAAAATGACAACCGCGGATTTCAAACCAACCGAAAAGTGATGTACCTCCCATAGGGCACATAACAATTCTGTTTTTGATTTCAACATTGCCAATTTTCCAAGGGGTAAACAATGCATCATACTGTGAATTCATCAAATAACACATCCTTCAAAAATTTCACATAAAAATGTACAAATATATAATAGTAAAATTAAACAGTAATGTCAAGTTAAATTATTATCAATCTATAGGATAAAACAAGGAGTACGCCGTTGCTAAGCGTACTCCTAAAATTTATATATCTTCCTTTTTAAAAACAGACCATTTTTTTGATAATCCAACGCATATCAGGGCACCTGCTACAGCAATTGCAACCCACAAGGAAATTGTTTTATTCCATCCAAAAGATTCAGTAAACAATGCTATACCGTATGTAGAAACGGCAGCACCGACATAGGTGGAGGAATTAATTAATCCCGATACAAAAGAGACCTTACCGTACTTACCGAAAAAAGCCGGAGTCATACAAACAAGTATAAGATTCACACCATGCATTGAACCGACAAGTAAAGCAAGCAGAACAAGTGAAAGTGCAAGATTTGTCCCGTCTGTCAGACGTAAAAGCAATGCAGAGATTGCCCCGATAAAGAAAACAAAGCCTGCACAAACAACCTCGTTTTTAATAAACCTACGGTTAATAAACGAAACAAAGCTGAAAGTTAATACACTAAATACAGGAAGAATAACACCGGTTAATACCGACAGTGAGCTGTCAAGATTGAAAATTTCGGAAATATATGTCGGAGTCCAGTTAGTAACACCGTCACGTAAGGAACCTTGGCAAAGAATCGCTACCATCAAAAGTAACAGTATTATAACGGCATTAAAAGAAAATGACGCTTTCTCCCCTACTTCCCGGGTTTGCTTTTTACTGCTGATTAAACCATTGACCTTATAAAGCTCATTTTTATCGAAAACAAATTTGAGAACAAAGCCCATAACAACGGCAAGAACAGAGCTGACAACAAAAACATAGCGTACTGTAAGTGTTTTAATTATTATTGGTGCTAACAAATATACTGCAATTGTACCAAATGAACTGCCTCTGTTTACTTTAACAACCGCTTTTTTATAATCATCATCACAAAGCTTGTTGGACATAATCCTAACAAGAGGAGGCCACATCAATGACTGTGCAAAACCATTTACAGCCCACAACAGAACAACTGCATTACCACCGATTATTCCGACAGCAAGATTCATAAGTGCGGTGATAATAAAACCAGTAAAAATAAGGTTATGAGGCTTAAATTTATCACCGAGATATCCGCTTATAAGCTGACCTGCACCATATGTAACAGAACACAAGGTAAGTGCAAGTGCAACAGATTTTTTGTCAGCATATCCATTTTCTGTAACAGCAACAAAAACAGCACCCAGATTAATTCTGGATACATAGCTTGTGAAATATATAACCGAACATAACAAGGTAAGCAGTCGTACGTCCTTTTTATTCTGCAATTTTGTCATAACAAGCACCATTGAAAAATTTTTAAATATAATATCACATTAAAATTTAAATGTAAATAAATTTGATATGATTATTTTGTTGTGATATAATTAATATAATATATCAACGGGAGAAAATTATATTGAAAGTAGCAATTTGTTGTTTAAATGCAAAGTACATACACGCGTCACTTGCGCCCTGGTGTTTATACTCGGGTGTTGAAATGTTTTGCCCGGATACTATCGAGAAAAAGGTTTTTGAATTTACAATTAATGGTGATTTAAACACGTTCATTTCTTCAGTCAGGGAATACAAGCCTGACATTATATCATTTACATGCTACATCTGGAATATAACCAAAACACTGGATGTCTGCAAACAAATTAAGGAAATCACAGATGCAACTATTGTTTTGGGCGGACCCGAGGTTTCATACAGACCGAGGGATGTATTAACCGGCTACCCGTATATAGATTATATTTTATCAGGCGAAGGCGAAGAAACATACCCTTTGTTAATAAATAAATTTAATAGCAATGAGCCTGTAAATGATGTGCCGGGTATTACCTATAAATATAATGGCAAGGTTATTTCCGTTCCCGAAAAAGAATGTACAAGCACTCCCCCATCACCTTATACAGAAAGCTTTATGGAAAAACTTAACGGAAGAATAGTCTATATCGAAACAAGCCGTGGTTGCCCATATAGGTGCGCCTTTTGTTTATCGGGAAGATGCTCTAAATTACGTTTTTTTGATATTAAACAAGTTGAAGCCGATATAATAAAGCTTGCGAATAGCGGAACACAGACCCTAAAATTTATCGACAGGACTTTTAATGCAGATGCTAGAAGGGCAAATGAAATAATTAGTTTTATATTAGAAAATCATTTTAATGGTTCAATTCCTGATAACGTATGCTTTCACTTTGAAATTGCAGGTGATATTTTAAAGGAAAGTACAATGGAATTACTGAAGAAAGCGCCCGCGGGTTTGTTTCAGCTTGAAATCGGAATACAAAGCTTTAATACAAAAACGCTTACTGCAATCAATAGAAAAACAGATATTATAAAGCTAAAGGATAATATTCAAAAACTCATCGCCTTTGATAATATGCATATTCATATTGATTTAATTGCAGGATTAACATACGAGGATTTTGAAAGTTTCAAAAACAGTTTTAATATAGCATACAATTTAAAAGCGCATATGTTGCAACTTGGTTTTTTAAAACTCCTTTATGGTTCTGAAATGAGAGAAAACCCTCAAAAATATCCATGTAAATATTCTGCAGATCCACCTTATGAGGTAACGGAAACACCTTGGTTAAGTGTAAATGAAATCAAATCATTAAAGCTGACTGAAGATGCTCTTGATAGATTATATAATACCGGTAGATTTATTAAAAGCCTTAACTATTTGATTACAGAGTGTAACTATGAGCCTTTTAATCTCTTTTTTGAATTCGGCACTATGATTAACGGCAGTAAAATGACATTGTCCCAATACGCAGAGCATTTTTACACTTATTTTAAAGAAAAAGATAATGTTGATGGCGAAATATTACGTGAAAATATTCTGTTTGATATGCTTTGCTGCTCTTCATCTTTACAAATACCCGATTCAATTAAAATTAATGAGCCTATGTACCGTCAGGCAAAGCGCAAATTTACAGAAGGTACAACCGATAAAATCAAGGTAGCTGTTTTACCCGAAATGGGTAAAATACTTGTTGTTAACCAAAGCGGAAAGAAAGATCTGCGAGGCAGATATCCCCACTCCTTGTATAATATTGATATAATTAAAGCTCCTGTGGAATAAACCGCAGGAGCCTTTTATATTAACCGAGTTTATATTTTGTATTAAGGCCTGATTTACCTCTGTTTAGTAACGCAAGGTCAAGTGCATCAACATAGCCGTCACAATTGACATCACATGCTGCAGAAGTAACATCATCCACTTCATTACAGCTGCTCAAAAGATGATCTTTGGCTATATTATAATCGTAATCTGTAAGTGTAGCATCACAATCAGGGTCACCGACAACAACAATTGCGCCTGTAACACTTTCGTTATTAGCTAAATCAAAATTGAATTCATAGCCCTGATAAGGTGAGGTAATTTTACATATTCCGTCATAATAAACAGGGGTTTTTAAATAATCAAACACAGATAATGAAAGGTAACCCGTTGTTTCATTGAAGTATGAATTATATGTAGCTTTAAAGCCTGTAAAGTGATTAGTATTAGTGTATTTACCCGTTGCATAATGAAGGTTTGGTAAGGCTAAATCCTCATCATTAATATGATCCTCATAGAACTTCAAGCCTCCAAAATATGTATTTGTTGACTGTGTACCTACAAGGAAAAAATCAGAAAACAATCCTGAAGGCTGGTCATCCCAAGTTAAATCCATAAGATACCATATACCATCATCCATCTGTATTGCATTCCACATATGACCGGAATTACCTGATCTGCCCGAAATACAAACACAAGGAATATTATAATAATCACAAATAAGCTTAACTGCATCAGAATAACCCTGACAAACTGCGCGCCCTTCAATAAGTGCACCATAAGCATCGTGGGCACTCATAACATAATCACTTGTATCAAGGTCAGGATAATAAACCGTTTCAGCAATATACTCACGAAGTGATTTAATAAATGTATAACGATTGGTTAAATCAACAGGCACCTTTGGAATCTCAGCCATAAGCGCTGTATAGTACCCGGGTAAATTACCGGCTGTGTAAATTGTTTCATCATAAACGCCACACTGATATGTAAGATTACTGATATAATTACCGTTACTATAAAGATATGCATCAGTAATACCGTAACCTGCATAGTAAAAAATATCAGGTCGGTCAGTACAAACCGCATTCATTACAACATTAAAATATTCTTGTGTAAAATTGCTGTAAGCAAAAACTCCGTTATTAAAATTTATTGTAATACTGAGCTTACCGGGGTTGTTAACTATAGCATCATACATTATTCTCTGTGCAGCATCGAGCTGGGAATATGCATCGTAATGCAAAGCATATTCTTCAGTCTGAAGATAATATTTTTTATCTGAAAAATCACTGATTTGAGACATATCTTCACCCTTGACATCTACAATCCAGCTACCTTCAATATACTCTGTAATAATTAGTGAATTTTGATAAGAAGCAAGAGAAACGGTGCTTAAAGAAACAGCTAATACTGCAACACAAAGCAATAAACTTAAAAGTTTTTTCATATTCATCATCCCCTTAACGAAAATATAACACAATTAAACTAATAATTCAATAAATATCTTAATAAGCCCTTATCTTTTAAGTAATTATTTATGAAAAATATGTTAAATTTATCCCTAATATTATTACATTGCATATTGAAAGTAATAAAAAAAAGTTTTATAATACAAGGTAGATTTTCTTAGTTTTTGCGAGGTTACTTATAATGTTAGGTAAATTGATAAGGGTTTGTGTTACCGAGCCTGTGGGTACATCAATGCCTAACGGGGGGATTTTCAGGCTAAATCACGGCAAACCAATCGGTAAATTTCGTGCCTCCTCCCCAATCAGCGGTGTACTTATTCTTGGTATTGACAATCCTGTAAAGCATTTTGACGGTAGAGTTATTGCCATACTTCGGTTCCGGGATAACGGCGAACAAAAGCTCATAGCATCTCCTAAATCAAAACGATTTATTGATTGGGAAATCAGGCGATTAATTTCTTTTTACACAAAAGACAGGCCTTTTTCTTTGGAATGTTATTACGAGAAGTCTTGCGGTGCTGTAATATACAGGCATATTGGTGATACTGTAAGGTATCTTCTTATAAAAAACAGACGCAGCTCTAACTGGAGCTTTCCCAAGGGTCATGTCGAAGATGGCGAAACTCTTGAAGAAACTGCAAAACGCGAGGTTTTGGAGGAAACCGGTATACGTATAAATATCTTTCCGGGTTTTATGAGTAAATCACAATACACAATACAAAATAAAATACAAAAAACGGTCAACATCTTTGTTGCCACAACCAAGGACGAACAAACACGTATACAACCCGAGGAAATTGAAGATTATATCTGGCTTCCCTATGAAAGTGCATACAATTATCTTAAGTTCGAGAACGATAAAGCTATTCTGAAGGATGCACAAACTTTTCTTTATGATAACAAATATTTAGAATGAGAGATTTATAATGGTAGAGAGTATTGTTAATGCTTTTACAGCATTTCTTGAAAGTAATAACATTCCTACAGAGCTTATCCCTTTTCTAATTTCATTGTTCCCTGTTCTTGAAATCAGAGGAGGTATGATTGCTGCATTAGCTTTGGGTGTAGATTTTATTCCTGCATTCATATTATGTTATATCGGTAATATGATACCTATTCCGTTTATACTTCTTTTTATCCGCAAAATTTTCAAATTGATGCGCAAATTCAAGCCCCTTGGTAAAATAGTTGATAAAATGGAAGCACGGGCTGACAAAAAGAAAGACACTATTGTTAAATATCAGGAATGGGGGTTACTTTTGTTTGTAGCTATTCCCCTGCCCGGTACAGGCGGCTGGACAGGTGCTCTTATAGCTGCACTTATGGACTTGCGTATGAAAAAATGCCTTCCGATAATTGCCTTAGGTGTTTTTATAGCCGGATTAATTATGTCCTTGATTACTTATGGTATATTTTAATTAACGCTGTATTTTACAGCGTTTTTTATTTAAAGGGTGATTAAAATGAACGTGTGTTACATATTCGGCGCAATGCCTGTTGAGGACTTCAAATTCACGATAGACAATGATGATATTGTAATTGCAGCTGACCAAGGACTGAATAATGCCGAGAAATTCAATTTAATTCCCGATTATATTGTTGGGGATTTTGATTCATTGGGATATACACCCGAGGGCAACAAAATAATTAAACACCCTGTTATGAAAAATGAAACAGATTTAATTCTTGCAATTGATATAGGATTGGATAAAGGTTACACCGATTTTGTTGTTTTGGGCTGTCTCGGCGGCAGATTAGACCAAACTGTAGCAAGTATACAAGCTGCAGCTTACATTTCCCAAAAAGGCGGTAAAAGCATTTTCAAGGATAACAACACCTATATGACAGTGATAACCGATAACTGTATTAATTTTGACGAAGAAAACGAAGGCATCATATCCTGCTTCGCACACGGAACAAAAGCAACAGGAGTAAGCGAACACGGTTTGTTATATAAACTTGAAAATGCAGAACTTAATTGTGATTTTCCTTTGGGAGTCAGTAATGAATTCAAAGGTGAAAAAGCAACTATAAACGTAAAAGAGGGTTCTCTTTGCATTATATGGGAAACATCTAAAGGATCATATTCAATCGGAGGTTATTATGACTGATATAAAAAATATTAAAGGTGCTATTTTTGACCTTGACGGAACAATACTTGATTCAATGTTCATATGGAATGAAATTGGTTATAAATTCCTTGAAAATAAAAATATTCAGGCGCCCCCCGGTGCAGATAAAGAATTTATAAAAATGAGCCTTAAGCAAGCTGCTGAATATTATATTGCCCACTATGACAGTTCAGCAACAATTGAAGGAATAATCAATGATATTAATAAACTTGTTGAAAATTTTTATTTCAATGAAGTTATTAAAAAGCTCGATGTACAAGAATTTTTGGACTTCCTTAAAGCTCGCGGAGTAAAAATGTGTGTTGCAACCGCAACAGATAAATACCTTGTTGAAAAAGCACTTGAAAGAAACGGTATTTTACATTATTTCAGCGATATTTTCACTTGTAACGGCGTCGGAGCAGGAAAGAATACACCTGTAATTTATGATAAGGCTCTTGAACATCTCGGAACGCCAAAAGAAAACACATTTGTTTTCGAGGATGCATTATACGCAATAGAAACCGCCCACAAAGCAGGTTATAATGTTGTTGGCATAAAGGATGTTTCCGAAAAAGCAGAACCTGAATTAATAAAAGAACAATGCAATTACTTTATTAATGAATATAAAGAAATATATCAATATTTCGACTAAAAAAACAGCCTTAGGGAATTTTTCCTTAAGGCTGTAATTTTTATCCTTCAGTTTTATCTTCACCGAGTTCGGTAATTGCTTCTGATACAGACTCCTCTGCTGATACACTATCAAACTCAACAGTAGAATCAAGATTATTTGCTGCCTCGGGAATCTCCTCAATATCATCATCAGGATTATAATTTTCATCCATAAGCTTGTAGAAGCGCTCACCGGAGATCTTCTCATTCTTAATGAGTGTTTCTGCAATAAGAACAAGCTTATCATTATGCTCTGTAAGAATATTTTCACATTTATCAAAACATTCTGTCAAAATACGCTTGATTTCATCATCAATCTGTGTGGCGTAGGTTTCAGAATAATTTTTTGAATGTGAATAATCCATACCAAGGAAAACCTCGTCAGTATCCTTGCCGTAAAGCACAGGACCAAGCTTTTCGCTCATACCGTACTTTGTAACCATTGAGCGAGCAATTTCTGATGCATGGGAAATATCCTGTGATGCACCTGTTGAAATATCACCGAATGTAATTTTTTCTGCAACTCTGCCACCCATACCGGTTACAATACGGTCAAGCATTGCAGACTTAAGCATATGAGAAGAATCTTCATCTGGTCTGTAAAGTGTGTAACCACCTGCCATACCGCGAGGAATAATGGATATCTCATATACAGGCTCACAATTTTCAAGATAATAAGCCGATACAGCGTGACCAGCTTCGTGATAGGCCGTAATCTTTTTATCCTTATCAGTATATTTACGTGATTTCTTTTCAGCACCAACCTCAACCTTGACGGTCGCTTCGTCGATTTCAACCATAGTTATTGCTTTTTTGTTGCGCTTGGCTGCTAATAAAGCGGCTTCGTTAAGAAGATTTTCAAGGTCTGCGCCTACAAAACCGATTGTACCATGGGCGACACTCTTAAGATCAACATCAGGTGCGAGGGGTTTATTTTTTGCGTGAACTCGGAGTATCTCCTCCCTACCCTTAAGGTCAGGTCTGCCAACAGTTACCTGGCGGTCAAATCTGCCGGGACGAAGAAGTGCCGGATCAAGTATATCAGGACGGTTAGTGGCGGCAATAATAATTATTCCTTCATTGTTACCAAAACCATCCATTTCAACCAGTAACTGGTTAAGTGTCTGTTCACGTTCATCATGACCGCCACCCATACCGGCACCCCTATGACGACCTACAGCATCAATTTCATCAATAAAAATAATTGCGGGTGAATTCTTTTTTGCCTGATCAAAAAGATCACGCACACGGGAAGCACCGACACCAACGTACATCTCAACAAAATCAGAACCTGAAATCGAGAAGAACGGTACGTCAGCTTCGCCTGCAACTGCACGGGCAAGTAATGTCTTACCTGTACCGGGAGGACCAACAAGCAGAACACCTTTTGGAATTCTTGCACCAAGCTCAGTGAACTTTTGGGGATCTCTGAGAAATTCAACAATTTCCTGAAGCTCATCCTTCTCCTCATCGGCACCGGCAACCTCTTTAAAGGTAGTTTTACGTTTTTCATCCTTACCGAGTTTAATTCTGGCTTTGCCGAAATTCATGGCCCTGTTGTTTTCGGATGTTATGCTGCCATTCATCTTTTTAAAGAAGACAACAGCAAGAATTACTAACATAACAATAGTAAGAGCAATAGGTATGATCTGCAGCCAGAAGTCATACGATGCACCTGACACATAGTTATATTCAATAGGTTTATCCGGATTTGCCCTATTATATTCAACCACAGAATCGTGAACATCCTCAACAAAAAGGCTTACGTTAGGTACTGTGTATTTTTTTGATGTACCGTCAGAAAGCTCCATAACAAGAGCACCTGTACCGATATTTAATTCATAAGATGTAACCTGTTGTTTATCAAAGTATTCAACTACCTGATAATACTCAAGCTTTGTTTTTTTGGCAGGTTCTTTTGACGCAAGGGCAAAAAATCCTACCATAATAAGCGGAATTAACAGATATGGTAAAACCGCTTTAATTCTTTCGCTGCCTTTTATAACAGCTCACCTCACTTTGGTAATATTTGTAATTAATCCTCATAAACGGAGCGTTTAAGTGCACCTATATAAGGTAAATTTCTGTAATACTCATCATAATCAAGACCATAACCAACTATGAACTCATTGGGGACCTTTGTTCCGATATAATCAGCAAACAAATCGACTTCACGTCTTTCGGGTTTATCGAAGAGAGTGCATATTCTTATGCTCTTTGGACCTCTTGCCATAAGAATCTCTCTTATGTAACTCAAAGTTCTGCCACTATCGAGAATATCCTCGACAATAAGCAAATCCTTTCCTTCAATAGATTTATCAAGGTCTTTGATAATTTTAACAACACCTGATGACTTTGAACCGGAGCCATAGCTTGAAACAGCCATAAAGTCAATGTTACAGGGAATTGTAATCTCACGCATAAGGTCAGCCATAAAAATAACAGATCCTTTAAGAACACTTACAAGAAGCAAATCCTTATCCTTATAGTCTTCCGAAATACGTTTACCTAAATCCTTCACAATAGCAGAAAGCTCTTCTTCGTTAATTAAAACCTTTTCAATATCATTAATCATTAGTTTCTCCCCCGATGAAAATTATATTACAGGAATCCTCATTTATTCTGCAACGAGAATCCGTGCCGAGAGAGTAAACCCATACAACACCAATATCATCACATAAAACAGGAATCCTGTCGCGTTCCTCAACAGGAACAGATAATTCATTGAACAATTTTTTCAAAGATTTTGTAACTTTGCGATGATATAGTGAGAATTTATCACCTTCAGAACGTGTGCGAATTTTTAAAGACCCCACAATTTTATCACAGTCAACAGAATTATCCAATACGTTTTTATTAACTTTTTTTAAATTATTTCCATATTTTGTTACTTTAACATTATATCCGTTAAATGGTATGCATTTATTATCAAAATCTTCAAGATAGAGCTCCGAATCACCCGAATCGGTATCATATTCAAAAAATCTGAACTTGTTTTTAATAACCTCTGCATAAATATTGCTGTAAATCTGAATCCTGCCGCCTGAACTCAAAAGCCCAATAATACTGATTACTTTCTCCGTATCAAGTCTTCTCTGCGAAAAATAAGAAAACAATAAAATAATACATTCTGAAAGTACTGCGTTATGCAAAGATAAAAGATACTCACAACTATAATAACCGTCTTGCAAAACTGCATCCTTTAATGCTTTTTGTGCAGTTTTTTCCATAAAATCACAAACACTCGAAACCTTGGTGCTGAAAGAAGAGATATTTTTAACAGCAGCAGAATTAACCTCACCTAAAACAGGTAAAACATTGTGCCTTATTTTATTACGGGTATAGTCATCACATAAATTTGTGCTGTCAGTAACAAAGCTCAGACCATTCTCGTGACAATATCCTTCAATCTCCTGCCTTGTGCAATAAATAAGCGGTCTTATAATATTTCCACGAACAGAAGGTATACCGCAAACACCTTTTAGTCCTGCTCCGCGAGATAAGTTAAATAAAATAGTTTCGGCATTATCATTTGCGTTGTGGGCAGTTGCAATCGTATAAGAATCATCTGTACACAAAGAGTTAAAAAAATCATATCTTATTTCTCTGCCACATTCTTCAACACTAATTCCCTTACTTTTTGCTGATGCAACACAGTCAACCTCCAGATATTCAAAAGGAATCTGTAAATTACGAGAAAAATTTCTGCAAAATTCAGCATCATCAAATGCTTCTTGCCCTCTAATACCATGGTTAATATGTGCAGCAATAACATCAAGTGATAAATCAGACCTGAAACTATAAAACAAATGCAAAAGACAAACGGAGTCTGCTCCGCCTGAAAAGCCAACAACAACAGTACCGAACCCATCGTTTGGGGCATATTCATTCAAAGCAGACAAGAACTTATTCTTTACAATAAGCGTGTAATCATTCATCTCTGTACTCCAGGGTTGAGAAAAGTGTATATTGAGCATCCCAGTGAAGGGTAACTCTGTCTGTTGGTCCGTGACGGTTCTTCGCTATATCAACATCCGCCTTCGTCATATCGATTTCGTCTGCGTTCTGGGCACTGCTTTTATAGTAGCCTTCACGGTAGAGCATCATAACAATATCAGCATCCTGCTCAATTGAACCCGAATCACGAAGGTCAGAAAGCATAGGTCTGTTGGATGCCTTACCGTTCTTTTCGGGACCACGGGAAAGCTGAGCACAACATACAACAGGAATTTTCATATCCTTGGCAAGCATTTTTAAGCTACGTGTAATTTCAGTGATTTCCTGTACACGATTTTCCTTCTTCTTCGCAGATTCCATAAGACCGAGGTAATCGATAACAATACAATCAACATCACGGGCACGTTTGATTTTTGACTTTATTTCGGGCACGGTAATTGAAGCAGTATCATCAAAATACAGATTACATTTAGTAAGTCGGTCAGTTGCCTGCGCCAGTCTTACCCATTCATCGGGAGAAATATCGCCTGAACGGAGCTTGTTAGACTCAACACGTGCTTCTGTGGAAAGAACACGTGCCGCAAGCTGTTCATTAGACATTTCCAGGGAAAAGAATACAACCTTTTTACCTTGCATAGACACATTACGGGCAATGTTAAGGGCAAAACTTGTTTTACCCATTGCAGGTCTTGCACCGATAAGAATAAGGTCAGAACGGTTAAGACCCGACGTAATTTCATCTATTTTTGAAAAGCCCATAGGGATACCCTTGAATTCCTCTGCGTTTTCAGAAGAAATTTTAACAAGATTCGGATAAACCTCAGACGAAATAACATCGCTCAAACGCTGAAGAGAACCGGTTGATTTACCCTTTCTTATGTCATAAATCTTTTGTTCAGCTGAGTCAAGTAT
Organism: Acutalibacteraceae bacterium; assembly: GCA_045602985.1. Classification (GTDB taxonomy): domain Bacteria; phylum Bacillota; class Clostridia; order Oscillospirales; family Acutalibacteraceae; genus DTU089. The sequence continues at coordinate 21,053 of JAZULH010000111.1, forward strand.
CTTATCAGCTTCAGCACTTCCATCTGTTGCAGCATCGATAGTCTCACGCGAGATTGTTATTAACGAGCGAAGAAAATACTTTTCTTTAACTATTTTACAATAATTTTCAACATTAGCGGCAGAAGGTACAATCTGCGCTAATTGAAAAAGATAGTTTTTACCGGTTTCAACATCAAAGGAATTATCGGAGTTCAATTTATCAAGAACTGTAAGAGCATCTATTCTTGAACCTAAGGTATCAAGAATAACAATAGCCTCCATAATAGCTTTATGCCTAGGCACGTAAAAATAATCAGGCTTAACGTGGGACAAAACAACACTTACACATTCAGGATTAATTAAAATTGAGCCGAGAACAGCCTGTTCAGTTTCAAGACTATATGGCAAAGCATCTAAATTATCAAATGCCGATAAACTGTTTTTTTCAGCCATATCTACTTTCCTTTCTCAATTACTCTTCAACAACCTGAACTTTAAAATCTGCAACAACCTGAGGATGAAGTCTGACTTGTGTATTATATGTTCCGAATGTTTTAATATCATCAACGGTTATTTTGCGTTTATCAACCTTAACACCAAACTCGGAACAAACCTTAACAGCAATCTCTTTTGCAGTAACAGAGCCAAAGAGTTTTCCGTTATTTCCGCCCTTTGCCTTTATAACAACAGTTTTTCCGTTGATTTTTTCAGCAAAGCCTTTTGCAGCCTTAAGCTCTTCATCGGCTTTAAACTTTTCTGAGGATTCTTTATTTTTAAGCTCAGACATAAGCTGTGCATTCATTTCTGCAGCAAGTCCGCGGGGAAATAAGAAGTTACGTGCATAACCTTCCGAAACAGAAACCTTCTCCCCTTTTTTACCTAAACCCTTAACATCACTTTTTAATAAAACTTCCATTTATATATACCTCCATATGAAAGAATTTTATTTAAAATTCAAATAATCATTAATTGCATTTATAAGTACCTCACGAACAGCATCAACATTGCTTGCTCTGATTTGCGCTGCCGCCATTGTGCTATGTCCGCCACCGCCAAGTCTTTCCATTATAAGCTGAACATTTTCATCGCCCAAAGACCGTGCAGAAACCTGATATTTACCAACACCCAGTCTTGAAATAACAAATGAAGCTCTTACACCATCAATATTAAGCATATCATCTGCCGCATTTGATGTAATAATTCTGATATTCTTAGAATCACTGCTTGTACTGCCGATTATAAAGCCTGAGTGCATACGACTGTCGGCAATTATCTCATTTTTCACAGCAGCCATTTCGGCATCTATGGAAAACAGACGACGCACCTTAACAGTATCAGCACCGTTATCCTTGAGAAAACCTGCTGATTCAAAGGTTCGTTGAGATGTACGAAGAACAAAATCTTTGGTATCAAGAACAATACCTGACAACAACGCTGTAGCAACGCAATCCGGTAATTTAGCCTGAATAGTAGAATATTGAATCAATTCGGAAACAAGCTCACAAGCAGATGATGAAGATGGTGAGCTGTACAGAACCTCTGCATCTGCAAGATAATCATCTGAACGCCTATGGTGGTCAATAACGATGGTTGCTCCCGCCAAATCATAAACATCCGACGAATCCAAAAGGTTTTTCCTCTGAGTATCAACAACAATTACAACAGTATCATCGTCACACATATCTGCCGCTTTTGAAGGTGTTACAAATGAATCAAAACCATTTTCAACAGCCATAGCAACCAATGGTGAAGCAAGTGTTGTTCTGCCGTCAACAATTACATTTGCAACAAGACCGCATGACTGAGCAAAAAAGCACATACCCATTGCTGCACCAATAGCGTCATAATCAGAATATTTATGACCCATAACAATTACCTTGCTGTATTTTTTCAGCAGTGTAGAAATGTTTGCAGCAGTCTGGCGAGGAGAAACACGGGAGCTATCATTAATTCTATTGGCTACTCCGCCAAAATATATGTAGCCGTTTTCGTTGTAAACAGCAGCTTGGTCGCCACCACGGCTTAAAGCCATCTCAAGCGATTTCTTTGCTCTTGATTCACACTCGGAAAAGGTTTCACCCGTGCCTACTCCTATAGAAAGGGTTGCATCAACAACGTCGCCTTTATATTTATATTCACGAACCTTTGATAGAACAGAGAACTTGCCCTCACATAAGGAATCAAGATTACGCTTTTCACCGATAACAAGGTAGTTGCCGTTGCCGACACGCTTAAGGATAACACTTTCATCCTTAAGCCAATCTTCAACAATACTTTCGATTCCGCCCAGAACAGATGCAAAACGACTGTCGGTCAACTGTCTGGAAAGCTGCTCAATATTGTCAACAAGTATCATCATAACAAATGGTCTTGAATCAACAAACTCACGCTGAACAGCTTTATAAGCCGTGTCATCAAAGAAATAGAAGCACAGCATAGGATTAGTTGCACTTTTAACATTAACAATAAATGCAGTATATTCGTTTTCTGCAAAAGATGAACTGCATATATGCTTTTGGGAATAATCGGAATAATCGTAATCATCAAAGAAGTCGGTAATGGACAATCTTTTGATATCATACATATCAACAATCTCTTCAAAAAAGCGAGAATTGTACCAAACGATATTACCTGCCTTATCACACATTACAGCAGGCAAAGGAAAGGAATCAACACCTTCCCCCTCACCGTTGGAAAGCGTATTATTTACAGCAGTAACATACTTTATGGTCGACTTAAGAGAAAGCACCGCATAAAGAACATCAATTATTAAAACAATTCCAAAAGCAACAAGTAAAGCAATGCCCGCATTCCTGTATAAGAAGAATGAAACAACAGACATAATCAGCAATATTAACGCGGCAATAAAACCTGCAACATTCTGATAAAATAAAGCCTTAATCTTCATACAAACACCGTTAAACTTCCATAAGAATTGGTAAAATCATAGGACTGCGTTTTGTTCGTTCATACATAAGTCGTGATATTTCATCTCTCAACTTAGTATTCATAGCATTTAAATCAAAGCTGTATGGTGGAAAGCTGTCAATTATATTCATCGCCTTTGCTACAGCCTCATTCATAAGCAGCTCTGCTTCTTTAACATAGACAAATCCACGTGATACAACCTCAGGACCCGATAAAAGCTCACCCGAAGCAGCGTCAATTGTAGCAGCAATGATAATAATACCATCCTGACCAAGGTGAAGTCTCTCCTTCATAACTCTTGTGCCAACATCACCAACACCATAGCCATCCACATAAACCTTACCGCTTGCCACTGTACCTGACACAGAAATATTTTTATTACTTACCGAAACCTCATATCCGTTATCGGCAATGATAATATTATTAGAATCAATACCAACAGTTTCAGCAAGACGAGCGTGGTGACGCAGATGCTTCTGCTCACCGTGAACAGGTATAAAATACTTCGGCTTTACAAGAGAAAGCATAAGCTTCAACTCTTCCTGACAAGCATGACCGGAAACGTGAACATCATACATTTTCTCGTAAATTACTGTAGCACCCAGCTTTAAAAGGTCATTAATTACCCTGTAAACTGTTTTTTCATTTCCCGGAATCGGTTTTGCAGATATAATAACACAATCATTATAACCGATAGAAACCTTGCGATGATTTCCCGATGCCATTCTTGATAAAGCGGACATTGGCTCCCCCTGACTGCCCGTTGTTACAATAACAAGCTGCTCATCGGTATATTTTTTTACCTCATCAATACCTATCAGCGTACCTGACGGAACATTTATATACCCCAACTCGACAGCAACCGAAACAACATTTTCAAGACTTCTGCCGGAAAGAGCAACCTTTCTGCCTGTTTGAACTGCAATATCAATAATCTGCTGAACTCTATGAATATTTGAAGCAAATGTAGCGATAATTATCCTTTTATTACCGGCCTGTGAAAATAAATTAACAAAAGTTTCGCCAACCTTGCTCTCACTCTGGGAATACCCGGGCTGTTCTGCATTGGTAGAATCAGAAAGAAGGCAAAGTACACCTTCGTTACCAAGCTCTGCAAAACGGGAAAGATCTATAATGCCGCCATCAATAGGACTTGTGTCAATTTTAAAGTCTCCTGTTTGTACAATTGTACCTGCATCAGTTTTAATAGCAAGAGCAACAGCATCAGGGATAGAATGATTTACTTTAATGAACTCTACCTCAAAATCACCCAGAGTTACGGTATCCCCTGCTTTAATTATTCTGATATCAGCATCGTTCTGAAGATTATGCTCCTCCAGCTTTCCGCGAATAATGCCTGCAGTAAGCTTCGTAGCATAGACAGGAACATTTATCTTTTTCAAAAGATAACATAATGCACCAATATGATCCTCATGACCGTGGGTAATAAGAATACCTTTTAAACGATCAACATTACGCTCAACGAAAGTAAAATCAGGAATAACAAAATCAACACCAAGCTGATCTGATTCAGGAAAAGAAAGACCACAATCAACTATAATCATTGATTTTGAATATTCATAGCAGGTCATATTTTTACCCACTTCGTTTATACCGCCCAAAAATGATATTTTAACAGGGTCTGTTGAAATAGGCGGTATAACACGTGAATAGCGACTATTCTTTTTATTATTCACGTTTTGATTGCCACCTCTCTTTTTTTCAGGTGCACGGCGTGTTGCTTCTTTTTTGGTTGTATCGCGTTTTGTCTCCTGTTTTTGAACAGAATTGTTTTTTACAGTGTTAGATTTTTTTGATTTTTGTGTATTTGTTTTTGATGTTTTTTTGTTTTGTTTTGTTGTTCTTTTACCCTTTTTACGACTTTCGTTATCAATAAACGAAGTCTTTGGGGCTTTATTTTCTTTTTGCATATTAATCTCCTGATAAAACGTGTTTAACAAACTACTACTTGTATGTAAAAGCCATCTGACACATAAGATGGCAATTTAATATAATATTTCAATAATATATAATACAATTATTGGAACATAATGTCAAGACATCAATTGTTATTGTCTTCTTTTATCATTTGCACAATATCAACAGCTAATTCATTTGCAAATTCAAATGAAGATGCATTAACCGAAACCTTGTAACCTTTTTTATTATCCGTTTCAAGTATTTGAATTTTTACATCCTCGTCACCTGCCCAAAGACAACCGTTTGAATATGATAAATCTGTATACTCAGATATATGTGATGCTATTGCAGATAATTCTTTATTACGCTCTGTTACATTTTCGGCAATATAAACCCGAGGCAACATTTTTTCGGCATCATCAATTGTTAATGAGTATTTATATAAAACCTCCAATAATTTAAAACAAAGCTGAACAGCATCAATATTTTTATTTAAATCAAAAACCTGCGCTTCGTTATCTAAATATATGAAATACGAAACAATACGCTCGAGCGTACTCATACTGTATGTTTTTTCTTTATAGACAACAGTTAAATTTGTTCCTTGTTCATTAATTTTAAAGATAATTCTATTTTTTTCCGACTCATTTATGTGAAGCTTTGAAAATGCTGTTTTAATTACCCCTCGTATAATTATATTTTCACATTCAATTATCGGATTAAAATTTAATGTTCCGCTTAAATTTTTAATTAAATGTTGTATATACATTCTACCCAAGGAGGATATGACTCTTATTTTTGTACATTCATCCTTTGTACAGTATTTAACACTTCCTTGATTTAGCATAAAGCTTAATTCCCCCATCTGCAAAGAATTAAGACCTTTAGCGTATTTGTCGGTTACAGTTATAACTGTTCCTGATTCATTTCCGCTTATAAAAAAACCATAGTCAAGTTCACAAAATTCAACAAAATAATATATGGATGACATAAAACTGTTTCCGAAATCAAAGCATCGTACACCTGTTGAAACAAGACCGCCCAAAAGAGATAATTTTACAGAAAGCGAATTCAATTCACCGTCACTGACAACAGCCACTGACGGTTTATTTAAAATATTACCCAAGCAAGAACCTAAAAGAGCTGCTTTGTTCGGATTATAGCCGTAAAATTGAGTATAATGTTCCGATTGACCTGCATTACAATGCACAGAACTCAAATCAATATTTTCAACCCTTGATGAAACAGGAATCCGCGAATTATTTTCGAGTGCAACGCTCTCACCTACAATTACACTATTGCCGATAACAGAGCCGTTAAATGTTGCAGAATTTCGTCGTATAGAGCTATTATTACAGCACAAAGTTCCGTCAACAAAGCAATTATTTGAAATGTATGTGTTATCAAATATAACAGAATTTTTCACCGTTGTTCCGCTTGCAATAAGGACATTATTTTGTATTACCGCTCCCGGTCCGATTACACACTTCTTTTCTATCTGAACATTTTCTCCGAAATATACAGGCGGAATAATAATATAGTCCCCATAAGGAATATTGCTCGGCGTAAAAATGCCTTGAGCAACTTCGGGTATTCTCTTTGAGTCGCCTTGCCGCAAAAGATTCTGAATAAATGATATATATTCCGAACACATATTTATCTTACATAAATTTTCAACGCAACCAATTGCAGGAAAATCAAATAAATTATCAATAGTTTTTAAGTATAAATCATCAAATGAATCGCATTCACTTATAACGGAGTATAGAGTTTGTTTTCTGCAATAAAAACCTGATGTAATTCCCTCACTGTTTTTTATATAAAAATCATTAAGATATTCTATAGCTTTAGAAAGCTCCTCTGTATCAAATTCAAAAAAACAATCAGAAAAAACACATAAACAAGAATCATCTGAAATTGCATCCAAAGAATTGTTTATTTCTTCAAAAGACACAGTTTTTATTACATTTGCTCCTGCAGAAATGAATTCATTATAAAAATATTGACCTAATTTTTTATCTAATAAAGGTAATTCAAGATAAGAATCAAGACCAAAATAATTTTTCAAATCATATGAAGGAACATCGAAAATCAAACCGAGCATTTTATACCCCACAAAAAAATATAATATATATCTTTAAAATGCACAGGATTTATGTTATTATGTAAAAAAACATTAAGAGGATTTTTTATGAAAAAAGTTGATATTTATACAGATGGTGCCTGTAGCGGAAACCCGGGACCGGGCGGATGGGGCACAATATTGATATACAACGGACACGAAAAAGAGTTAAGCGGTGGGGAACCTGAAACAACAAACAACAGAATGGAATTAACAGCTGTTATTAAGGGCTTAGATGCTTTGAAGGAAGCCTGTGAGGTTACAGTTACTACAGATTCCAAGTATGTTTGCGATGCTGTTAATAAGCAATGGGTTTATAATTGGAAAAATAATGGCTGGCGTAAAGCTGACAAAAAGCCTGCTTTAAACATTGATTTATGGGAACAGCTTCTGCTGTTACTGGATAAACACAAAACAACCTTTGTATGGGTTAAGGGTCACAATGACCACCCCCAGAACGAACGCTGTGACAGGCTGGCTGTTGCAGAATATGGTAAATTCAAATAAAACAAGCGGTAGGAAAAACTACCGCTTGTTTTTATATATGTTTATTAAAATCGTTAAATAATATCCTTACATTATCGGCAATTTCAAACGCAATTTCAGGACCCATCGAATTTGTTTCCTCATAATGGCGTCTGTTGTGCTTGTCCCGACCGTTTTCGAGGTATGGTGCAGTCGGATGTAAAATAAAATCATTTGGCGGAACAACATAACCCAATTCATCATTTGCCAGACCGCAAACCATGATTTCCTTTTCGCCCAAAATATTTGTAAGTGTTTCAGGATTTACTTCTGCGCCCTTTCCTGTTGCAGACTCCTCAGAGTTTAAGAATCCGCCGTAAACAAGCTCCGGGAAAATTTCGCAAGGTAAAAGCAAAATCCTTTTGTTACCGATTTCAAAAAGAGAAATCTCAGACTTAAGACAAACATATTTTTCAAACGACGAATCCGCAAACTTGTCTGCTTCGAGCAAACCAACATAACAAGCAAGCGTCAGAATAGTGTTCTCAGCTTTAGCATAGAACTCCCGTCGGGCAAAGTTGATAACAGGCTCAAGCTTTTCCTCATCAGTAACGGATAATGCATAATCAGCTAATTTATAACCGATACTGCGCGTTGACTCCAGCAACCTGTGCTCTTCTCTTAATTTATCCTCATCCTCTACCAACATACTTATCATTCCACCGATAGCACCGACTGTATAAAAAACATCAGCTCCTGAATCTAATTTGACTTTTTCTCTGAAATAACATGGAAAATCAGCACTTACAAGATGATTACAGCCTTGTAACGATTCAGAATGAGATGCGAAATTAACAAACCAGACCTGGTCTGAGCCATCCGAGGGAACAAACCTAATGCGTGTAAGAGTTTTTGAATAAACAACAGGAGTTCGGATATCTTCCTGCATATCAGGCACCTGAATTGTGCCCAAATATAAATCACCGTCTCGACGTGATTCATATGCCTTGAAGCAGGCATCAACAGTGCGTTTAAATAAAAGCTCCATAAATTGGGGGTCTTTACCTGAAAAAGGAAGCTTTCCCCAAATTCCCATTGTATCAATACCGGCGTGATTATGTGTGGAAAACACATTTATGCTACGGCAACCTGTTTTATAAGAAAACTCCTTAAGTTGCTCCCTTATTCTGTTAACATCCTTGTTAAGAATACCCACAACATCAAGGGAAATAAACAAAACTCCTCCCCTGCCTGAATTATCATCAAGCCACATTGCATGGACATATTGAGGATCAATTACCCCCCTTGCGGGGTTATTTTCACCATAACCGGCTATGTAATATTTTTTGTTTTCAATATCATCAGGAATAACGGCGCACTTACCAAAACCTACAGTGAAAATGTTGCCGGAATCACACGGAGCGTTATCAACAAATGTACCATTTAAAGGTTGTGCGGGATTTGTTTTCAAAAGCTTTTTTCCCTTATATAACAATATCTTTTGTAAAGGCTTGGAGATGATTGAAGAAAAAGCCATAAATACACCTCATAATTTAGAAATTTGTTTATAATCAGGCATAAATTCTGCAACAAAGTTGTAGAATTCCTTGCTGTGATTATGGTGTTTAATATGCGCCAACTCGTGTATTACAACATAGTCAATAAAACGCTCTTCCTTATCCATAAGATAGATAGAAAAATTAAGACTATTTTTTGCAGAACAAGATCCATAACGCTTTTTTGCTGAGTTTATTTTAACATCTGCAGGCTCAACACCCATTAAAGCAGAAAAAAACTCTACTTTTTGCGGAATAATGAGTTTGGCTTTTTGACGTAAAAAATCAATATCCGCATTTGTATAGTTTTTACGTTCCGAGCATTTTCTCCTTTGAGATACAATTGTCTTTTCAAGCCATTTTTTCTTTGAATAAACAAAATGCTCAATATCTTTTTCCGACACTCTTAAGGGTGCCCTGACAACTATATTACAGTTTTCATCAACCTGCAAAGCAATGGATTTCCGTGCAGATCTAATAACAGTATATTCAAAAATCATTTTGTAAACCCGTTTTCATAATCAACAATAGGCTTACCGCCTCTTTTCAGATAATCATCATACAGCTTTTGTTTATATTCCGGATCATAGGTATAATTCCACAAATCATTAATTCCCTTAAAATCCTCAAACGTCTCATCGGGATAGAGCTTCTCCTGACCTTTTATGTAAGGTAAATCAACCTCTACAGTACCATTTGAGGCAATATAATAATTACCGTCAGCGAGCCTGATAGCGTATTCGTTCTCCTCATAAACCTTGTATTCCTGATCAAATATTATCTGAGTAACGGGAAAAAAAACCAAATCAGCATCTACAAGTCTGTAAAACTCTTTTGTAGTACCGAAATGACCGTGATGAGCCTGCTGAACAATATCTGATTTTAAATATTCGGGATAGCGTTTTTCAAGAATGTGACTTTCCTCGTGGCCTGCATCACCCGGAATAAGTATTTTACTGCCCTCTGCAGTAATCATAATGACAACGGATGAATCATTAAAATTGCTGTTATCACCCGGAAAAACATCTTCATGAGAGCACAGAACATCAATTTTAAGATTATCAACATAAAATGTCTGTCCTGTATGTAGCCTCACTACATCAATTTCAGGATGTTTTTTCAATTCTGCCATTGTTAATATGGGGTAAAGCTTTGTAATCTCCATCCAGTCAATGCTATCTTTATGGTTACCGCTTATAAAATTGACGTAAGCCTTATCAATAACAGAATCGTCCATACAATACTTCATATAATTGATAAATTGCGCAACATGATCATCGTGCCCATGTGTTATAAACCAACCTGCAATATGAACCTTTTGTCCCACAGGCGTACGTTCACGTAAAAATTTATAAATCCTGTCACAGTCCATAACAGAATATCCGTGTGCACTGTCAATAACAAAGAATTTTCCTGAGGCAGTTCGCAAAATATAACACATTCCGCAATCAATCAACGAATGGTTAATCTCATACTGCCACAGAGTTGTTTTAGAAACAGAATCATAAGAAATCGGCTCAAAACAAGGAAGCTTTGTTTGAGAATCAAATACAATTCGTAAGCTGTTGTCACAACAATAATATCCAAGAATAACAACAGTTTCATCCTGCATACAAATGGTAAAATAATTATTTTCGATTGAATTATATCGGACTTCCGAAAAAGAAAATGCAGTAACAAAATCCGAACTAAAAGAATCAAATACGGGTTTGGTAACATCAGTAAATAAAAGTAATTCACAATTATCCCCTGAATTATAAACCGATGGTTCTGACCCGAGTTTTAAAACTGATAATTCTTTAATTTTATAAAATAATTCCTGTTTTATCATTCAAATTCACACCTTATGGTTGAACAGTACAGGGAATATCCTCTGAAATATGTTCAATTGAAATATAGTTGTTATTTTCGGCATAATTCCATTTCATATCAAAACAAGATTTAACAGCATCAACAGGAATAAACAGCTGGTCACGGCTTCCTCTGTAAACCTTACCGGGAAGCTTAACCTGACCATCGGGAGTATCTGCAATATCACTACCCTCGGTAAAAGTAGCTTTTTTTCCATATATACCTAATGTAATCCTTCCCTTTTCCTTAATAACATCTGCACAGGCAACGTTAAACATAACATAAAGAGGAGCATACCACACACCATCCTTAAGTTCAGGCCACAATCCCGCTTGACCGATGCCTAAATCTACGCCTTTGTAAAAAACACGGGGACGTCTGAAGTACGGAGGTAAGCAATAAGGTAAAATTCTGTCATTTGCTTTATCAACGATACATTGATCGACAATCCTGCCATCATTAAGCTCTGTTGTTAATATAACCTTATCCTTGTACACTTCAACAATAGCCACCGCAGCAACATATTCAGATTGAGGGAAATATGCAGCATGCCACACCTTCTTGTTGGTAGGAGTACCGGGCGGATTATAACCGCTGTTGCCCAATTCATAATGAATTGTTCCCTGTGACGGTTTTTCGTACAAGGATTCATTTTTAATAGGATAAGAGCGTGAAAAGTTATGCTCGTGTCCCGAAAAGATGATATCCATCATCTCCACACCTTCACGCATCATTGGGTATGTATCATCATTAGCAAGCTCGGGTCCTGCATAATATATAGGAAAATGATGACAACCGAATTTCCATATTCTATCTGTATTGGAAATATCCTTTTTTAACCATTCGTTAACATCTTCCGGACCATTAACGCCAATTACATTGAAATGCGCATTACCGTAATCAAAAGCATAACACTCTGTTTTCCAGTCAGCCGGACCGTTGTACGGATAAGAACCTTTAAACTGCTTACCGAAATATTCTGCAGGTTCGGAGTAATATCTGCCTATACCGTTTCTGTAATCAGCAAAACCGCGATTATCGTGGTTACCTATCGTCATCATAAAAGGCAGATATTCAACAATGCCCTTTAAGCCTGAAAATGCACCATTCCATTGAACCTCGTGCTGACCGCAATCCGTATTATCGCCGCCTGTTAAAATAAATTTTGTATCAGGATGCTTTTCCAAAACCTGTTTTATAAATGCATTTACTTTTGAATAGTCAGGTAAATCGTGAGGTTCGCCCTGCTGCTGATCTGCAATACATATAAATTTAAAGCTCTCGGCATCCGATTCCTCAGTAGTGAAAAAATACTCCTGACTTCTGTACAAATCATTACCAACAGAATAATAATATTTTGTTCCGGGTTCAAGGCCTGTCATATCTACCCAGAACATATTACTGATATCAATATCGCTCTCAAAAACATCGGTTGTAGCATCATAACGAATAATATCATCCGTACCATCTTTACGACAAAGGGCAAATCCATCTGTAACATCCAAGGATGTACGCCAGCTGACTGTCATTGATGTTTTGGCATCACCCTTAATTGAAATAAATATATGATCCGGTTCACATTGTGAGCCGCGAGCAGGCTTAATTGAATAATCAACCACTGTAAAAACTCCTATCCGATAAAATTGTTAATAAATCTCTTAATATCATCTGCAGTAGCACAAACCTTGCCCTGAATCATTGTTTCGCGACCGCCGCCACGACCGTTAAGAGCATTGTTAATATTCTGCGCAACAAGCTTCATATCTGCAGACTTGCTACAGGCAATGTACGAATAACCGCTTTCATCATCACCTGAAAACACAAGACATAACACTGAATTATCAGCACCGTAATTTGCAATATTCCGCATCATATCAGCATCAAATCCTTTTACGATACAGTAGGAACAGTTATCGGTAAAAATCAAGCTTGATTTTGTATTATCTGCAACCATTTGTTTGAAATTATAGCTATCCCGACGCAGATTATCAGCATCTTCAAGAACTCTTTCTACAGCAAATGATATTTCACTTTGCTTTGCTGACAGCAACCCTGAAATATTATAAACACTTTTATATTTTTCGCGGTAATCAAGCAAGGCATCAAAACCGCTTTTTATAATCAACCTTACTCCGCCCCTATGACGCATAAAATCAAGAATCTTTATAACGCCTACTTCCCCTGTTCTGTTCAGGTGAGGAGCACAGCAAGCACAAAGGTCTGTGTTTTCGATTTCAACAAGACGTACATTTTCACTTAAATCAAGCTTACTTCTGTAAGACGTTTGTTTTAATGTTGATTCATCGGGGAAATAGCATTTTATCATATAATTTGAATAAACAGCAAAATTGGCTTTATCCTCAATTTCATCCAGCTGTTCACGTGTAAGCTCACCGTTAAAATCAACGGTTACATAGTCATCCTCCATATGAAATCCGACATTATCGTAACCGTACAATGAATGAACAATACCCGAAACTATATGCTCGCCTGTGTGTTCCTGCATTCTTCTGAAACGCACATCCCAATCAATAAAACAAGATAATGCTTCCCCAACACTAATCTGCGTATCCGTATAATGTATAATTTCTCCATCAAGCTCCTGGACATTAATAACACGAGCACTACCTATAAAGCCTGTATCAGATTTCTGACCGCCACCTTCTGGGAAAAAAGCTGTTTCATCCAATATAACACAGTATTTGCCGTCAATACTCTCACAAGAGAGTACAACGGCATTGAACTGTCTGATATAACTGTCAGTATAATATAATTTTTCTGTACGCATAAAAAATCCTTATTTTATAAAGTTTAATGAAATTGCAATAGTAAACTGTGCGGCATAGTACAAGAAATGATTCAGTATGATATCCGGGCGATGTGTTCTTTTTTTACTGTCAAGGCTGAAATACAGACCTGCAAGAACAGCATCAGACGCAATAAACAAGAAGAAACCAATTGCCAAAAGAATTGCGGATACATCAAAACCGGTTGATATCGCGTAACCGATACTAAGACCCACAGTGGCACCGAGAACTGTCATATACAATGCGGTTATTCTTTTAAATTTCCCATACTTGACCTTAAGCAAGGGCTCGGATATCAAAACAAATACACAAGAACCAATTGCAACTGCAAGAGCAACAATTGCAGGTAATTTCTCAAAACCGAAAATGTTTATCATAGCTGCTGAATAAAAAATGTGACCAACTAAAAAAGAACTAAATCCGGCAGTAAGGTAAGACTCCTCGTATTTCTTAAAAACATATTTTAAATCCAGGGCAATATCACCAAGCATTCCCCAGGCTGCACCGGCAGCGACAAGTGCTCCGACAATTCGAGGGCAATTCTCGTTTCCCACAAATCCAAACAAACCTGTTAAAATAAAGCACATACTTGCAACGGACTTTAAAAAAGCAACATTAAGCGTAACCCTTGCGGTACGTTTTGATAAAAAAACTATTGTGATAGCAATACCAACCACCAGAAATACGTATGCCACATTAACACTCCTCACTCAATATTTCATATAATAAATAATAACATATTTTAACTAAAAATACATCAGAAACCGATTGTTACATTGCATAATTTTTTGTCATAAACTTTGTTGATAATAACCATTCAATTTATCTTGATTTCCGAACGAAAGAGTGGTAATATGAACTTAAAGTTAATACGCCAATGACTTTACGCAAAATAACGAGAACTGTTCCCGAAGTGAACGGTTCTCGTTATTTTTTTATTTTGTGAGAAATCATAGATAATCTGAATTTTTGTCAAAATTACATAATTGTAATTAATAAATTTTATTAGTTATTATTTTCCTTTAAACATTGATTTGCTTGCCTATTTGTTGTAATATAATTTTGTATGTAAAAATCGGAATTTTTTAGAAAACAGGTATCTTTATGGCAATTGTAACATTAAAAGAATTGATAAGCAGAGCTGAAAACAACAAAAAAGCTGTTGGTGCTTTTTCCGTTGGTAATATGGAGATGATTCTCGGTGCTGTCAGAGCTGCCGAAGAAACTGACACTCCGATAATTATTCAAATCGCCGAAGTACGCCTTCCAACTTCCCCGTTGAATCTGATTGGGCCTATGATGGTTGCGGCAGCTGAAAACAGTTCTGTGGATATATGTGTTCACCTTGATCACGGATTAAATTATGAAACAGTAGAAAAAGCTCTTGAAATTGGCTTTTCATCCGTGATGCTTGACGGATCCTTATTAGATATTGAATCAAACATTGCATTAACACAACGTGTTGTTTCTGCAGCCGCAGAGTATGGAGCATCTGTTGAAGCAGAGCTCGGTATCGTCGGCGGTAATGAGGGTGACGGTAAAGCACACAGTGTCCAATGCACAGACCCGTCTGTTGCTGAATATTTTTGTCAAAAAACCGGCATTGATGCACTTGCTGTTGCAATCGGCAATGCACACGGTCATTATAAAAATACTCCTGAGCTACGATTGGATGTTTTGCGTGAGATACACAACACCTGCTCTACCCCTCTTGTGCTTCACGGCGGTACAGGCATAACTTCTCAAACCTTCCAGGAATGTATACGAAACGGAATACGAAAGGTAAACATTGCAACAGCAAGCTTTGATGCACTCGTAAAAGCTGCTAAAGAAGCTTCCGCAGAAAATGCGAATTATTTTGAGCTTTCGCAGAAAATGGCTGAGAATGTTTATGAAAATATAAAAAATCATATCAAGATTTTTAATATGGAAAATTTAGATTAAGGAGAACTTAATTATGAAATATATTGAATTTGATAACAACAAAGAATATGATCTTATTCTTCTTGGCAGAGTTGCAGTTGATCTTAACCCTGTTGACTACTACTGCCCCCTTTCTGAAAGTACAACATTTAAAAGGTACCTTGGTGGTTCACCTGCCAATATTGCTGTTGGTCTTTCAAGATTAGGCAAAAAATGTGGTTTCTTTGCAAAAGTATCTGATGATGAGCTCGGTACATTTGTTGAAAACTTTTTCAAAAACGAGGGTATTGACTGCTCCCATATAACACGTTGTAAAAACGGTGAAAAAATCGGTCTTACCTTTACAGAAATACGTTCAGAAACAGAAAGCTCTATTCTCATGTACCGCAACGAGGCTGCTGACCTTAAATTAGATGTTGGCGATATTGATGAGGATTATATCAAAAAAACAAAGGCTTTACTTATTTCCGGTACAGCCCTTTGTGAAAGCCCGTCAAGAGAGGCTGCACTCAAAGCTACTCTTATTGCGAAAAAGAACAATATACCCGTTATTTTTGACATTGATTACAGAGCATATAATTGGAAAAATTATGACGAAATTGCAATTTATTATTCTGCAGTTGCTGAAAAGGCAGATATTATCTTAGGTTCCCGTGAGGAATTTGACCTTACAGAGAGATTTATCGGTCTTAACGGTACAGATCTTGCAAGTGCAAAATATTGGCACTCCAAAAACGCAAAGATTGTTATCATCAAGCATGGTAAAGAGGGTTCAACTGCATACACAAATGATGGTGAGAGCTATTCAATTAAGCCATTCCCTGTTAAGCTCCTTAAATCATTCGGTGGTGGCGACGGATACGCATCAGCATTCCTTTACGGTATTTTTGAAGGATGGGATATGTGGGACTCTCTTGAATTTGGTTCAGCATCAGCAGCTATGCTTGTTGCAAGCCACGCTTGTTCACAGGATATGCCAAGTGCAGATGCTGTGAAGGAGTTTATCAGAAAAGAAAAAGAAGAGTACGGTGAAATGGTTGCAAGGGGCTGATTTATCAATGATTAAATCTAAAGTCCGTTTATTATTTAAAAAACTTAATTTCAAAAAACTGTTTAAATTATTTATAATGATTGCTGTGCTTTGTATGTTTTTCGTTATATTGATTAATTTATATATAACCGCATACGCTTCACGCTACATACTAACAACAGAGGAATGTAATAACATAGACGTTGACTGTGTTATGGTTTTAGGCGCAGGTGTTCACGGTGATACTCCATCACATATGCTGGAGGAACGACTTAACCGAGGTATTGAGGTATATAACACATCCTGTACAGATAGACTTCTTATGAGCGGTGATCACGGCAAGGTTGAGTACGACGAAGTAAATGTAATGAAAGGCTTTGCCAAAAACGCCGGCGTGGTATCTGAAGAAGTTTTTATGGACCATGCAGGATTTTCAACTTACGAATCAATGTACCGTGCAAGAGATGTTTTTGAAGTCAAAAGCATGGTTATTGTAACACAAAAATATCATCTCTATCGTGCAATTTATAATGCACGCAGGCTTGGCATAGAGGCTTACGGTGTTGCTGCTGACGGACAATACCGATATTCTGCATCAACAGTTTTATTCAATAATTTACGAGAATCATTGGCAAGGTGTAAGGATTTTGTTTTTTGCATCTACCAACCGAAGCCAACTTACCTTGGTGAGGTTATACCAATAAGTTCAAGTGGTGTTTTAACCGATGATAAAAAGGATTGATATAAATGTTTGAAAAATTAAATTACAACGACAATAATGAACGCATTCTATGTGAAATGAACGGAAAGCATAGCGATATGTTTATGAACATCAAAGTTAAGAAGCTCAGAATTGATGAGATTTACAGCATCTGCGACAGCAAATGTGAAACAGCTTTTCTGATTTTACAGGGTGATGCTGATATATCCTGGGATGGTGAAACACGTAATATGAAACGTGAAACACCTTTTGTTAAGGCAACATACTGTCTTCACGTTCCGAAGGATACGGAGGTAACAATCAAAGCAAATAAAGAAACCGAGATTTTAATTCAACAAACAGATAATGATATTATTTTCACTCCTGTTTTTTACAATCCTGATATGATTCTTTACCAGCACTTCGGCAAAGATCAATGGGAAGGCACAGGCTACAGAATAGTATCTACCGTTTTTGATCCTGACAACGCTCCTTACTCCAATATGGTTTTAGGCGAGGTTTACAATCAACCCGGTCGTTGGTCAAGTTATCCGCCTCATCACCACCCTCAGCCTGAGGTTTACTACTATCAGTTTGACAAACCCCAGGGCTTTGGTGCTGCATTTGTAGGCGATAATGTTTACAAAAGCGTTCATGGTAGTGCAGCTTTTATAACAGACGGAAATGACCACCAGCAGGTTGTTGCCCCGGGATATGAAATGTGCTACATCTGGATGATACGCCACGTACCTGATGATCCTTGGTATAAAACAACACGCTTTGTTTCCGAGGAGCACCAGTGGCTTACAAAATAAGAAATTATTCCTTAAGGAGTGATATAAATGCCTATTATGACAATGGGCCAGGCTCTCGTAAAATTCCTTGATAATCAGTATGTTTCTTTTGATGGTAAAGAAACAAAATTTGTTGACGGTATTTTCACCGTCTTCGGTCATGGTATTGTATGCGGTCTTGGTCAGGCTCTTGATGAGAATCCTGGTTCACTCAGGGTTTATCAGGGCAAAAACGAGCAAGGTATGGCACACGTTGCCGCAAGCTTTGCAAAACAACACAACAGGCGCAAAATTATTGCCTGTTCATCGTCAATCGGACCAGGTGCCGCAAATATGATAACAGCGGCAGCAACAGCAACAGTAAACAACATTCCCCTGTTGCTTTTACCGGCAGACACTTTTGCCTGCCGTCAGCCCGACCCTGTTCTTCAACAGTTTGAGCAGCCCATTTCTTTATCAATAACAACAAATGATGCTTATAAGCCCGTTTGCCGTTACTGGGACAGGGTTGTAAGACCCGAGCAGTTAATGTCAGCAATGATTAATGCTATGAGAACTCTTACAGATACAGCAAACACAGGTGCCGTTTGTATCTCAATTCCCCAGGATGTTGAGGGCGAAAGCTTTGACTATCCCGAAGAATTCTTCCAAAAACGTGTACACAAAATAACCCGAATTGCTCCTGCAGCTGATGAAATCGAAGATATTTCATCTGTTATTAAAAATGCAAAAAAGCCCCTTGTTATTGCAGGTGGCGGTGTTCGTTACTCTGAGGCAGGTGCTGATTTACAGAGTTTCTGCGAGAAGCACAATATTCCCTTTGCAGAAACACAAAATGGTAAATCTGCCGTACTTTCCTCTCACCCGCTTAATCTTGGCGGTGTTGGTGTTACAGGTAACCTTAGCGCTAACCTTATCGCAAAGGATGCTGATGTTATTATTGGCGTGGGTACACGCTTTTCTGATTTTACAACAGCATCAAAATCTCTTTTTAAAGCAGATGCAAAGTTTATTACAATAAATACTGACAGGTTTGATGCTTATAAGCTTTCAGCAACAAAGGCTGTTTGTGATGCCAAACTCGGTATAAACGCACTCAGCAAAGCTTTAGGTAACTATAAAGCACAATATACAACAGAATATGCAGCTGCCAAAAAGGCATGGTCTGAGGAAATGGAGCGTTTGTCCGGATACAAATACGACGAAAACTTTAAGCCCCTTATTGAAGCGAGGTATGAAGCAACCATACCCGAATTTATTGAAAAAACAGGTGGTGTTATCACACAGACATCAGCACTTGCTCTTATCAGAAGAACTATTGATGATAATGCAATTGCAGTTGCTGCTGCAGGTTCACTCCCCGGTTGTATGCAAAGAATGTGGACTACCGATTCATTGTACTCATATAATATGGAATACGGATATTCCTGTATGGGTTATGAAATAGCAGGTGCGCTCGGCTCAAAAATGGCTGAACCTGATAAAGAGGTTTATGCTTTCTGTGGTGACGGAAGCTATCTTATGCTCCACAGTGAGCTTGTTACCTCTATACAGGAAAACAAAAAAATCAATGTATTGCTCTTTGATAATGCAGGTTTTGGTTGCATTAATAATCTGCAGATGTCAAACGGTATCGGCAACCTTGCAACCGAGTTCCGCAAGCGTGATGAAAACGGAAATCTTCTTGGTGAGCTCTTTACCATTGATTTTGCCAAATCAGCAGAGGGTTACGGTGTTAAAACATACACCGCAACAACACTTGAGGAGCTTGAGGCTGCATTGATTGACAGTAAAAAACAAACTGTTTCAACTCTTATTGATATTAAAGTTTTGCCTAAATCAATGACAGACGGATATGATGCCTGGTGGCACGTTGGCATTGCTTCAACCTCTGCAAAAGAGTCGGTTAACACCGCTTATAAAAATAAAGAAGAAAATTTAAGTAAAGCGAGGAAATTCTGATGCTTGATAAAAACAAAGTAAAACTCGGTATTGCTCCTATTGCATGGACTAACGACGATATGCCCGACCTTGGAGCGGAAAACACATTTGAACAATGTATTTCCGAAATGGCTCTTGCAGGCTTCACAGGCTGTGAAGTCGGCAACAAATACCCTAAGGATACTGCTGTACTCAAAAAGGCTCTTGATCTCCGCGGAATGCAAATTTGCAACGCCTGGTTTTCTTCCTTCCTTACAACTAAGCCCTATGAAGAGACAGAAAAGGAATTCATAAAACATATTACTTTCCTTAAAGAAATGGGTGCCAAGGTTGTTGGTATCTCCGAACAGGGACACTCAATTCAGGGTACAGACCTTTCAATCTTTGACGATAAATATGTTATGAACGACGAAGAGTGGGATATGCTTTGCACAGGTGTAAACAAGTTAGGAAAAGTTGCAAAGGATATGGGTATTACCCTCACCTTCCACCACCATATGGGTACTGTTGTACAGACAGCTGCAGAAATTGACAGACTTATGGAAAATACTGACCCCGAATATTTTAACCTTTTGTTCGACTCAGGTCACCTTGCGTATTGCGGTGAAGATTATATGTACATACTCAAAAAGTATATTAACCGCATTAAGCACGTTCATCTTAAGGATATTCGTCCTGATGTTGTTGCAGAAGTTAAGTCAAACGGTCTTAGCTTTCTCCAGGGTGTTCGTAAAGGCACATTTACCGTTCCCGGTGACGGTGTAATTGACTTTGCTCCTATTTTTGATGTTCTTGCTCAAAACGATTATGAAGGATATGTTCTTGTTGAAGCTGAGCAGGATCCTGCAATTGCAAATCCCTTTGAATATGCACTTAAAGCAAGAAAGTACATTGCTGAAAAAGCAGGACTCTAATTAAAACATTAAACCAAGAAAGGTGAAATAAAATGTCAGCAGAAAAAATCAAATATTTTGTTAACGGTGAATTCCGTGAATCAAAAACAGATGTATGGTATGACTTGCATAACCCCAGCACAGGTGAAATAACAGGTTATGCACCCTGTTGCACAAATGATGAGGTTCTTGAAGCTGTTGAGGCCGCAAAAAAGGCTTATCCCGGTTGGAGAGCAACCCCTGCAATCAAAAGGGCACAGATACTCTACAATATTCGTGACCTTATAATGAAAAATATGGAGGAGCTCACAACTCTTGTTGCAGAAGAGAATGGTAAAATCTGGTCCGAAGCCGAAGGTGATGTACTCAAAGCTAAAGAAGGCACAGAGCTGGCAACACAGGTTCCCTCACTTATGATGGGTGAAAGCACAATGGATGCTTCTTCGGGTTTTGATACTGTTCTTTACAGAGAGCCAATGGGTGTTTTTGCAGGAATTGTTCCCGTTAACTTCCCTGCTATGATTCCGTTTGGTTGGATGGCTCCCACATGTATTGCTTGTGGTAACACAATTGTTCTTAAGGCTGCTTCCCTTACTCCGAGAACCGCATTAAGACTTGCAGAAATTTATAAAGAAGCAGGCGTTCCTGACGGCGTTGTTAATGTTATCACTTGCTCAAGAAACGAGATTAATACTTTACTTGATCACCCCGATATTAAAGGTATCACATTCGTTGGTTCAACACCTGTAGGCAAGCTTATTTATGAAAGAGCTGCAAAAGCAGGCAAACGCGTACAGGCACTTTGCCAGGCAAAAAACCATGCACTTATTCTTGAGGATGCTCCTATCGAACGAACTGTTGCAGGTGTAATTAACTCTGCTTACGGTTGTGCAGGTCAGCGTTGTATGGCTCTTTCCTGTGTTGTTGTTCAAGAATCAATTGCTGATGAGTTTGTTGCTGAACTTAAAAAGCAGGCTTCTGCGATCAAGCTCGGAAAATCTGTTGACAAAACATCCAAACTTGGTCCTGTTACATATAAAAAGCACTATGATGAGGTTGTTGCAGATATTGAAAAAGGCGTCAAGGAAGGTGCTACACTTGTTCTTGACGGCAGAAATCCTGAATTACCTGAAGAAATCAAAAACGGTTATTTTGTCGGACCAACAATTTTCGATAACGTAACTGAAGATATGACTATAGGCAGAGATGAAGTTTTTGGTCCTGTTCTTTGCGTAAAAAGAGTTAAGGACTTCCACGAAGGTCTTAAAGTTATGAACAGCAACCCTTATGCAAACGGATCTGTTATTTTCACACAGAATGGTCACTATGCACGTGAATTCACAAGACATACAGATGGCGGTATGGTAGGTGTTAATGTTGGTATTCCCGTACCGATCGGCTTCTTCCCCTTCTCTGGACACAAAGACTCCTTCTTCGGTGACCTCCATTGTCTTGGAAAAGATGCTTACAGATTCTTTACTGAGAGCAAATGTGTTACAACACGTTGGTTTGATGAAGATGAAATTAAGAAAACCGAGGTTTCCACCTGGGATGGAACAATCTAATCAAGAAAGGATTTTTTAATATGCTTAAAATTGGTATCATCGGTGCAGGACGCATCGGTAAGGTTCACCTTGAATCTATTTCATATAACGTAAAAAATGCAGTTGTAACTGCAATTGCCGACCCATTTATGAATGATGAAACTAAAGCTTTCTGTGAAGGTTTTGGTGTAGAAAAAATATATACAGATTACAAGAAGATTATTGAGGATGAAACAATTGATGCTGTTCTTGTTTGCTCATCAACAGACACACATGCTCCGATTTCAATCGAAGCAATCAACGCAGGCAAACACGTTTTCTGTGAAAAGCCGCTTGCTAACACTGTTGATAAGATTCTTGAAATCTCCGAAGCACTCAAGGCTCATCCTGAATGTAAATTCCAGGTTGGCTTCAACCGTCGTTTTGATCACAACTTCGCAGCCGTTCGTAAAGCCTACGATGATGGCAGAATCGGTGATGCACAGATTTTGAAAATTACATCTCGTGACCCGCAGGCACCACCTGTAGGTTACTGTGCAGCAAGTATTTTCCTTGATATGACAATCCACGATTTTGATATGGCTTGCTTCCTTACAAACAGTGATGTTGAAGAGCTTTATGTTTATGCTGATGCACTTATTAATCCCGCTATCAGAGAATACGGCGATTTTGATACAGCAATTATTTCAATGAAAATGGAAAACGGTGCTCTCGCAGTTATTGATAACTCACGTCAGGCTATGTACGGTTATGACCAGAGAGCAGAGCTCTTCGGCTCAAAGGGTATGGTTGCAACTGCAAACGACACACTTTCAACCGCAGTTGTTTCAGATGCCAATGGTGTTACAGGTGAAAAACCCCTCTATTTCTTCCTTGAAAGATATATGGGCTCCTTCTCAGAAGAGGTTAGACAGTTTGTTGATTGCTGTATAAACAACAAGGAAACTCCTGTTGGTATCCATGCAGGTCTTCAATCTGTAAAAATTGCCCTCGCTGCTGAAAAATCAGCAAACGAAGGCAGACCCGTTAAACTTTCGGAGATCAACTGAAATGCTTCAAAATACAAGCTATGATATTATAGTTATTGGTGCAGGTTGCGGCGGATTATCTGCCGCAGTATGTGCCGCTAAAGAGGGCAAAAAAGTTCTTGTACTTGAAAAAAACAGTAAACCCGGCGGAATGACTACAAGCTTTACCCGTGGCAGGTTTGAATTTGATACTACCCTCTCCCATCTCAGCGGTTTTACAAAAAATCCGGAATGCGGAGAGTTACGCCGGCTTCTGGACGAAATGAATATTACAGATAAGCTTCAGTGGACAAGCATCCCTGAGGCTTATCGCCTTATAACCAAAAATCGTGATGGATCCGACATTGACGTAGTTATGCCATTCGGAACAGATAACTATATCAATGCTATCGAAAAAATTGTTCCCGGCTCTTCTGAAAAAATGTCATTACTTTTCTCTATTGCAGAAGAAATCGAAAATGCGGTTAAAGAAATAGAGGAAATTCAAGATGAATTCAGCAGAAAAACCGTCAAACAAATAATGAAAAAATATCCGAATTTTATACGTACAGCACCCTACTCAGCCAACGAGGTTTTTGAGGCAATAGGATTACCACAAAAGGCAATTGATATTTTAAATGCAATGTGGTTCCATTTTGGCGTTGATTGTGACAGATTTAGTTTTACTCATTATATTTCATATTTATATACTTATATAAAGCATGGTTCAATGATACCAGTTAACAGAAGCGCAGATATAATAAACGCTATGGTTAATGAGTTAACATCCTCCGGCGGTGCTATAATATATGAAAATCCCGTTACCGAAATATTATTTGAAGACGGACATGCCTGCGGTGTTATAACCAAGAATGGCGAGAAAATTCTTTGTAATCACATTATTTGTAACTGCTCACCCACCGTTGCTTATGCAAAGCTTATGAAAGAATCCGACATACCCCAATCTGCAATAAAAAGAACAAATGCAAGATTATTTGGTGCACGCAGTGCTTCTGTTTACCTTGGTCTTAACCGTTCCGCAGAGGATTTAGGTATTAAAGATTATTCAGTTTATATTACTGACGAAGCTGATTCATCTGATCAATTTACGCTTATGAAAGCAATTGAAACAAACAATGCTCAGCACGCTGTTTGTCTTAATATTGCCAATCCCGGTTGTTCACCGGAAGGTACAACCATACTTTGCCTTTCTACAATTTATACAGACGATTGCTGGGCTAAGGTACAGCCTGAACAGTATTTTGACGAAAAAGATATGCTTGCAGCCCGCCTTATTGCAAATTATGAAACTGCAACAGGTATTACGATACATAATTCTATCGAAGAGTTGGAGGTTGCAACACCCATTACATTTGCAAGATATACAGGTACCCCTCAGGGTGTGACACATGGTTACCTTGCAACAGACTGGGACAATATGATATCGCGTTTTATGACAGAAGCGTCAGACAACGACACAAAGGGCTTAAGATTTTGCGGAGCTTGGGGCACACAGCTCAACGGTGTTGGTGCTTCAATTGCAAGCGGCAGAAACACAGCTTATGCAACCTTATGTGATATTGCAGAGGAAGGCGGTTCGGTAAATGAATAACATAACTGTACGCTCAGCCTATAAAGATAAGAAAAATTTTACTGAATTACCTGATTTGCGCAAAGGCATAATCGAAGAGGCGCCAAACACTCCTCTACGAGCAAATTATGCTGTTAACTCTGCAGCAAACTTTTTGCATCCGTCTTCACAAAAGCTCAAAGTAAAAGAATTTGCTGAAATAACAAGATATATCCGTATTTATGTACTTGAACCTGATGCTGCTTCGGGTACAGCAAAAATCGCTTATTTCAGACCTGGTCAGAAAATTGAAATTTCTGTTGACACCGATGACGGAACCTTTGTCAATACTTACACAATTTGCTCCTCACCCTTACGCTCCATTGATGATGAATACGTTATACTCGTTAACAAAGAGGATAATAGTATTGTATCTGAATATATTTTCAATAACTGGGTGAAGGAAACAAAGGTTACAGCATCATCTCCATTCGGCTTTTTTTATTACCAGCCAATAAGGGATTTAAGCCATATTGTTGCTCTGTGCGATAATACCGGATACCAGCCTTTTCTTGCAATGGCTGAGGCAATCGGAGATGGTTCTGCTAATATGGATCTTACGCTCATATATGCAGCAAGAAAACAAAGTGAAGCAATAATGAATGAACGCTTTACCGAACTTGCAGAAAATAAGCACTTCAGAGTAATTTTTGTATTCAGCGATGAGCATGTATTTAAATGCGAACGTGGCTTTATAACAAAAACCCTTATTGAAAAGCACGCGCCGAGCAATAAATATAGCTTATTTGTGAGCGGTTCTTCTGAAATGTATAACAGAATTTCACCACAGATAGAGGAACTCAACCTTGAAAACAAGCTAATCCGCTATAACAAATAGTTAAAATACATCACAAAAAACAAAACACCACAGACTCTTTTAGAATCTGTGGTGTTTTGTTATAAAAATTTTATTTAAAGTCATCAATATCATCCGTAGCAATAGCCTTGCCGACTGTATCTGCCACAAAGTCATCTGCAGGATTGAGATTTACTTTTTTTGCAGGAACCTGTTCATTTATCTCAGGCTCTGTGTTTTGCACATTAACAGAACAATCCTCAGGCTCATATTCTTCAACAGCTGATGTAAGACGGTATGCAATAGCAGCATTCTGCTTTTTCATATCTTCAACAGCATCGTGCAGCTCTTTTGACATACTTTTTATTGAAACAACAATATATCCGAAAACAGCAAATAATATTACTGCGTAAGTAATTACATATACAGCAAAATAAGATGTTGAATCAACAAATGCCAACAATATTAATGCAGGTAAAACCAAAGCACCGAATACAAAAGCAACCACAAAAAGAACTTTCTTCATAATACTCATACTAACACCTCAATCATTCATTTTCAGCAGCAATGCGCTTTAAGCCTTCAAAACCAATCTCAACAGATTTATAAGGATCCATATCGTAGCAATCATCCTGCTCAATAACAATATACTGAACACCAATATCCTTACAAGCTCTGTAGCATGCACCAAGGTCAATGTTTCCTGTACCGCATTCAGCATAGCGCTGTGCATTATTTACAATACGCATATCCTTAAAATGACAAACCTCTACTCTACCCTTAAGCTTATAGAGATATTCAGCCGGGTTAACACCGCCAACCTGCAACCAATATGTATCGGGAATAAAGTGAAGACCCGGTGCTTCATCAATCAAGCGCTCAAAGGTACGTTTTCCGTCATAAACCTCAAACTCAAGTGCATGATTATGTTAACACAGCTGTTTACCCTTGGCAGCCATAAGAGTCGAAATTTCATTACATTTTGCAATGAAGCCCGTAACACCCTCATAGCTTTCGTGAATGGTACCGGGCATACAGCCGATGCCGATATTATCACAATGAATTAAATCGTGCTCAAAAATAAGAGCATCCAAGTCATTTTTCATTCTGTCGTAGGGTTTATGAGTAACACAAACATCCATATTATATTTATCAACAAGTTCAGCAACAACATGAGGATCTATATCACCTATTGCTGATATCTGTATAACATTACAACCGATACCATCAAGAAATTTCAATGTTTCTTCAAAATCATGGGCATTGCGACATTTATCACGCAAAGTGTAAAGTTGAACACCAAGTTTTATATCACTCATAATTACCTCCGAACAATATATATGATTATATTTTATCACAGTTTTCCTTAAAGTAAAGATTTTTTTGACTATTATGCAATTTATTTAAAAAAACTATTGATTTAATTTGAAATAATGTATAAAATATTATTTATCGAAATATTTTTTGTAATGAGAAGAAGGTTAAAGTTATGGCAAAATATCTCATTGTAAACGCAGACGATTACGGAATGTGCACAGCAGCTAATCAGGCTGTTGAGGAATTGTTTCTCGGCGGTTGGTTAAAATCGGCTACTGTTATGATTCCATGCCCTGCTGCAAAAGCTGCGGTTGACTTTTCAATTGCACATCCCGAATTTCCTATCGGCGTTCATCTTACTATGACAAGTGAATGGGGTGAATATCGTTGGAAACCTCTCACCGACGGTAAAACACTTGTTGATGAAGACGGCTATATGTGGCACGAAAGTGATCAGGTTGAAAAAAATGCTTCCTATGAAGACCTTGAGCGTGAAATCCGTGCTCAGATTGACCAGGCACACGCTTGGGGTATGAAGCCCTCCCACACCGATAACCACATGGGCTCACTTTACGGTCACTATACAGGCAGACTTGGTCTTGCCAAAATGACACTCAGAGTTTGTGGCGAATACGGATATGCTTATCGCCTTTATGTTAAGCACGACAAGCGCATTTGCCCCAACGGTACACCATACCCTCTTTATGCGGCAGTTACACTCCTTTCAAAAAAATGGGGCAAAAAATACAATGTAGTTATTCCTGATTTTCTTCTCTTCCCCGATTGGAATGATACAATGCGCGTAAGCTATGAAACTTACCGCGATATGATACTTAAAACCTGGACAAATATTCCGGATGGTGTTACGGAGACATTTGTGCATCCTTCTGTTGAAAATGATGAGCTTAAATCAATCACCGGCAGATGGCAGGACAGAGTTTGGGAATACAGACTTATGAAAGATCCGTATGTACATAAATACCTTAAAGATCACAAGGTAACACTTATCAGTTATCGCGAGCTTATTGAAATGCGCGGCGGAACCGTAAAAGGCTAAACAAGATAAATCTGCAGTATCTTTTACTGCAGATTTTTTATATATAAAATGTAAAAAACATATTGAAATTTGAACAGACTTATGTTATCATTCAATAAATGCGTTGATCAAGAGAGTAAAGGTTTAATGATGTTGCAGAGAGATGTGCCTGGGCTGAAAGCACATTACAAAATTTTTCCTTGAAGTTCACTTGTGAGCATCGCGGTTGAACTAAAGTAGGTCGCGACGGGCGTAACCGTTATATTACCAAAGAGTGTTTGCTCTAATGCAAAAATAAGGGTGGTACCGCGGAGTGTTGTCTTCGTCCCTTTTTGGGATGGGGGCTTTATTTTTTTACCACTCACCCAACACTGTTTAATGATATGCAATAAAAAACCATTGAAAGGATGAAAAAAATGCAGGAAAAAGCACAGGCATTGAAACAGCAGTTTGTTGATAAGGTTAATTCTGCAACTGCTACTGCGGAACTTGAACAATTAAGAATTGAGTTCCTGGGCAAAAAAGGTCCTATCTCATCACTTATGGCTGAATTGAGAAATGTACCAAACGAACAAAAAAAAGAAGCAGGTCAAATTATAAACGAGGTTAAACAGTTTATTGAAGTGACCTTAGGTAAAAAACGTATTGAACTTGCAAAAATTGAAGAAGAGCGCCTTATTAACAGTGCAGAAGATTATGATGTAACCTTCCCCGTAACAGAAGATAAGGGCTCATATCACCCCATCACACTTATTCAGCGTGAGGTTGAGGATATCTTCGCAGGTATGGGCTTCTCAATCGAGGACTATGACGAGATTGTTGATGACTATCATTGCTTTGAGGCGCTCAACATTCCCAAGCATCACCCTGCACGTGATATGCAGGATACCTATTACCTCAGCACTAATCAGCTTTTAAAAACTCATACATCTGCAGCTCAGAATGCTATTCTAATTAAATACACAAAGGAGCTCGAAGCTGACAGACCGATTAGGGTTATCTTCCCCGGCAGATGTTTCCGAAACGAAAAGATTGATGCTTGTCACGAAAACACATTCTTCCAGATGGAAGGTGTTATGGTTGATAAAGATATTTCCATATCAAATCTTATTTACTTTATGAAAACCATGCTGTCTGAGGTTTTCCAGAGAGATATTACTGTAAGACTCCGCCCCGGCTTCTTCCCATTTGTTGAACCCGGCTTTGAGCTTGATATTCAATGTGCAATATGCGGTGGTAAAGGTTGTCCCTCCTGCAAGGATTCGGGTTGGCTCGAGCTTTGCCCCTGTGGTATGATACATCCCAATGTTCTTACAGCGGCAGGTCTTGATCCTGAAAAATACACCGGATTCGCTTTCGGTCTCGGTCTTACTCGACTTGCAATGATGAGATACGGTATTAAAGATATCCGTGTATTCAACAGCTGTAATCTTAAGTCATTGTCACAGTTTGAAAACACTACTTTTGTAGAACCCGAAAAGGAGGTCAAATAAATGTTTGTTTCAATAAATTGGATTAAAGAATATGTTGACCTTGAGGGTCTTGCCATTAAAAAGCTCATAAACAGCTTTACACTTGCAACTGCAGAGGTTGAAGACATTATCGTTAAAGGTGAGGACCTTCGTGATGTTGTTGTTGGTGAAATAATCTCTATCGAAAATCATCCTGATTCAAAGAAACTTCACCTTTTAAAAATAGACGGTGGTGACCGTATATATGATGTAGTTTGCGGTGCCCCCAATGTACGTGAGAATATGAAGGTTGCTTTTGTTAAAGCCGGAGGCAGAGTTCCTGCAGGTGAAATTTTCAAAGCAACAGTTGCAGGTTATGAGTCCGAGGGTATGTGCTGCAGTGCCTTTGAGCTTGGTATATCAGATGACAAAGCCGGTCTTATGGAAATCGACGTAGATGCACCTAACGGAACTAACCTCAAGGAAATCTACCCAATCGATGATATTATATTCGAGGTTGATAACAAATCACTTACCAACAGA
This sequence comes from Acutalibacteraceae bacterium, assembly GCA_045602985.1. GTDB lineage: Bacteria > Bacillota > Clostridia > Oscillospirales > Acutalibacteraceae > DTU089. The sequence goes on from JAZULH010000111.1 coordinate 51,286, forward strand.
CCCGACCTTTGGGGACACTACGGAATTGCACGTGAATTTGCTGCACTCACAGACCGCGAGCTTAAGCCCCTTCCCCTTTCCGATCTGGCTTATGATGGTGATGAAAAAATTAAAGTAACAATTGGTAGACCTGACCTTGTTTACAGATACTCTTGCGTAAAGATGGATAACATTACCAAGAATGTAAGCCCTATGTCAATGCAAATCCGTCTTTACTACTGTGGTATGCGTGGTATTAACCTGCTTGCTGACCTTACAAACTATATTATGCTTGAAATGGGTCAACCTACCCACGCATTTGATGCAAACAAAATTGACGAAATTATTGTTGATACACCTAAAGAGGATTGCAAATTTACAACACTTGATAACACCGAGCGTGATATTACAACTGACACCCTGCTCATCCGGAATGGCTCTACCCCTGTTGCAATTGCAGGCATTATGGGTGGTCTTGATTCTGAAATCGTTGGTAATACAAGCTCTGTTGTTCTTGAATGTGCTAACTTTGATGGTGTAAGCGTTCGTAAGTCATCTTCAAGACTGGGTCTTCGTACAGATGCTTCTGCAAGATATGAAAAAATGCTTGATCCTGAGATGACTGTAACAGCTGCAAAACGCTTTGCATACCTGCTTCAGTCAATTGATGAAGGCGCTGTAGTTGCATCTCAGCTAACAGATGAATATGTAAAGAAATACCCCGATATTTCAATTACCTTCAACAAAGCATATGTTGACAGATACACCGGTATTGATATTACCGAAGAACGCATTGTAAAAACTCTTTCCGCCCTTGGCTTTGGGGTTGAAAAGAATGGTGACGATTTCACTGTAGGTGTACCATCATTCAGAGCAACAAAGGATGTTACAATTAAAGCTGATATTATTGAAGAAATCACACGTATTTACGGATATGATAACTTCAGTATTATAACAACAAAGAGTCCCCTTAAACCTGTCAAGAGTTCAGCCGTTCGTTCACAGAGCAACGAAATTAAGGATATTCTTGTAAAACATTATAATCTTCACGAGGTACATTCCTATATCTGGGGCGATGTACGTAAATACAAAAAGCTGGGCATAGAGGTTGAGGATAATGTTAAGGTTCTTAATATCGAAAGCTCTGATAACGGTACAATCAGAAATTCAATGATACCAACCCTTCTCCTTGCCGCATCAGAAAATAAGGATTACGGCGAAAAATACGGTTTATTTGAAATTGGCAGAGTTGCTGACGGTGTCAAGGCAGACGGAACAGCAAATGAACGTCGCAGACTTGGAATTGTTCTTTATGATAAAACAATAAGCGAAAAGGATTTGTTCTTTAAGGCTATTACAATCATCAACAACATATTCACACAAATTAAGCATAAAACACCTGTACTTACAAAGGTTGCTCCCACACACTTGTGGCAACATCCCAAGAACACAGCCGAAATATCATGCGACGGTGTTAAGGTTGGTACATTCAATACCCTGCACCCAACCAATGCACAAAAGCTTGATAAGGTTGCTAAGGTTGTTACAATTGAAATTGATATTGATGATTTCATTACAATTAATGGTGCAAACATTGACTTCAACGAACCTTCATCACAACAGTCAACTTATTATGATCTTTCTCTTATCATAAAAGAAGGAACAACATTTGCACAAATGTCAGAATGTTGGAATTCTCTCAACCTTGAAGAGCTGGTTAATGTTAAGGTTATTGACACATACGATACCGATGAGCTCAAGAGCATTACAGTACGTCTTATCTTCTCCGCAAAAGACCGCACACTTGAAATGGATGAGGTTCAGGATTGGATTGACACAATTCTGCGAAATCTTAGCAAAATCGGCATTGAAATGAGAGCATAATTAACTATTTCTTCATAATTACTTATTGTAATTTTTAAAAGAATAGTTTATAATGTAATCTGAAGAAAAAATAGGAGGTGTTTGTATGACAGATAAAACAATCCAATTCAGAATTAGTGATGACCACGAAAAGGAAATGCGTGAGATACTTGTTTCAGTTTATAATGCTTTGGTTGAAAAGGGTTATAATCCTACCAGTCAGCTTGTAGGTTATATACTGTCTGAAGACCCAACCTACATCACTACACACAATAATGCACGAAGCCTTATCAGAAAGATTGACCGCGACGAGCTTCTTCAGGTTCTTCTTAAGTCATACCTTAACTAAGGCTATCAATTCTAAGGAGTTTTAAGATATGGCTGATAATCAGACAAGTTTTCTCACATATAAGGGCAAACCCATTGTCCGTAAGGGTAACACAATCTACTACGGCAATATGAGTGACCCGTTTGTAATTCTTCTTTCAGTTGCTTCCTCGCACGAGGTTCACGGTGTAAAAATTGCTGACAAGGTTATTGTACAGCTTCTTAACACCGACCCAAACATCAACCCTCTTGAGGCTATTGTTAAGAGAACAGAAAAGAACGGTATGTGGGCTGCAATTGATATT
>JAZULH010000112.1:0-31456 GCA_045602985.1 Acutalibacteraceae bacterium
GATCATTCAGTTTTCCGGAGGCACCACCTATAAACCCGTAGTGTCTGTCAGACAATGTGATATATCCCGGTTTAATTTTTAAAACATCCAATTGATAATTATTTAACAAACAGGCGATAGAATGACAATCGGTTATTACAGCATAATCATTCAGAATACAAACCGAACACTTAGCGTAGCCTTGGTTTGTATGAATAATTTCAATATTTTCAGTTGTGCAAAAATTTCTTAGTACAGGTGAAATATACTTTTTATTACATAACATATAATTACCGATTAATGCGCAGTTTAATTTTATGTCATTAGGATACGGTGAGCGAATACTTTCACTCTTTATGATGTTATAGCTATCTAAATAGGGTTCTATCTCCCCTGCCACATTACCCTCAATTATTAGTGAGCCGTTATTACAGCTGAAAATATGTATATCTGCGTGATATCTTATCTCGTCTTCGAGTTTTGGGTTTCCGTTAAATGTAATGATTTCTGCACCTGTGTTTTTCAGTTCTTCGATTTCATTGTTATACTTGGCGCCAATTATTATTTTCATCAGTCAACAGCCGCCTCGAATGCTTCACGCACATTTCGCACACCGATAATCTCGATATTATTAAACTCATCTTTGGGTAATTTATTTATATTTTGTCTGGGAATAATACATTTTTTAAAGCCTAATCGTTCACATTCACGTATGCGTTTTTCGCAGTTATTTACAGTACGAATTTCACCTGCAAGACCGATTTCACCAAAAACAATTGTGCTACTGTCAATTACTGCATCCTTAAGGCTTGATACAATAGATAAAGCAACAGCTAAATCGCTTGCCGGCTCGTCCGCCTTTAAGCCGCCTACAATATTGACATAACAATCCATATTACCCAGGAAATATCCCGCACGCTTTTCTAAAATGGCTATAAGCATCGCCATTCTGTTATAATCAAAACCTGCAGCCATACGCCTCGGATTGCCGAATCCTGATGCAGTAGCAAGTCCCTGTACCTCGGCAAGAATGGGTCTGGAGCCCTCTATAAGGCAGGTTACGCAAGTACCCGAAACATTTATCGGTCTGCCGGAAATCATGGCAAGAGAGGGACTTTCAATCTCGATCAGCCCTTTGTTGGTCATTTCAAAAACACCTATTTCGTTAGTTGAGCCGAAACGGTTTTTTGCTGCGCGCAGTATTCTGTACGAAAGATTTCTTTCACCCTCAAAGTAAAGAACAGTGTCAACAATATGCTCCAGTACCTTGGGACCTGCAATGTTACCATCCTTATTAACATGGCCTACAAGAATTATACTGACATCATTGTTTTTTGCTGTGCGCATAAAAAGATTAGTACATTCTCTGACTTGTGTAATACTGCCTGCTGTAGAGTTAACCTCGGATATATTCATTGTCTGTACCGAATCAATCATAACAATATCGGGTTTTTCATTTCTGATATATTCGCATATAATCTCGGCGTCAGTTTCACACATTACAGTAAGTTTTTCGTTGGTGACACCAAGTCTTTTGGCACGCATTTTAATTTGGTATGCAGACTCTTCTCCTGAAACATAGAGTAAGGAAAAACCGGAAGCAATATATTGGCAAAGCTGTAAAAGGATTGTTGATTTACCAATACCCGGATCACCGCATAAGAGAACAAGTGAGCCTTTGACAAGTCCTCCGCCAAGTACTCTGTTAAGCTCTCCGATGCCTGTATCGTAACGTAACTCGGTAGATGAATCTATTTTTGCCAAGGGTAAAGCAATTCCGCTGTTGTGAGAAAGTCTGTTACGAGCAACCTTTGACGATTCAACAATAATTTGCTCCTCATTAAGTGAATCCCATTCTCCGCAGGACGGACATTTACCGTACCATTTAGCAGACTCGTAACCGCATTGACTGCATATAAATACAGTTTTATTCTTAGCCATAAAATTTCATTCCTTAAGTGAATAGTTTAAAATTCCCAATGCAATACAATAAGATATTTTATATCTGTATACTTCTGTTTTCAAAAGCTCGGCTTCGTTATTATTGGATAAGAAGCCACATTCAACAAGAACAGCCGGTTTAACTGCGTTGTAAATAAGATACACAGAGTTACCGCATTCCTTTATTAATCGTGTATTGTTTGGTTGTATAAGGTTTACAACGCTTTCCTGTATATTTTCCGCAAGGTTAATACTTTCGTCAGAAAAATTACGGGAGTAAAACACTTGTGTGCCGCTATAACGCTCAATAGGATAGTGATTTTGGTGTATGCTGACAAAAACAGAATTATCTATACTTTCCATAATCGCCATTCTGTTGTGAATGTCAGATGTTTTTTTACTGCGAATTGTGCTTAAGCCTTCATCCTCAAGGGAAACATCGGACTCCCGTGTAATAACAGTTTTAAAACCAAACAAATCAAGCATTTTTTTTAGTTTCAGAGAAATACTGAGATTGATGTCTTTTTCCGGCATTCCGTCTGATGTTGAAGTACCACCGTCAAAACCACCGTGTCCTGGATCAATTATAATAACAGGCAGATTGTTATAACCTGAAGTACTTGCTGCTGTACTGTTCTTTCCATACCTGATTCTGAATGATGATGTGAAAATAATTGAGCATATCAGTAAAGGAATTATAAGAAAGTATATTTTTTTCAATTTAACCACCGATACAATATATGCATACAATATGGTTATTAATTAATATTTAACGGAATTCTGTGCCGTCCTTCATTAAAAGTTTGCGACGAGTGATACGGTGAAGTATCCCCTTTTCGCCTATTCTTTCAAAAAGTGCATTACAAAAACTTACGGGATTTATGGTAAAATCATTTCCTGCGGGAAGCTTAAAAGATAACTTTACACTGTCTTTTGTGTAATCGTATACGAAATCCGTAAGATGCTCCGAAACATTTATAGTTTTATATCCGCCTTTTTTTACTTTTTTGTCAAAAGTAATATTCCCTTTTGCCACCGAATCAGCAATGGTTTTAGCGAGTTTTTCCGGCTCTTTCACGTTTGGTATTTCAACAACATAATCACCCTTGTAAATTTCAGTAGGCTTAAACTGAGGTGATTTGATTTCAAGAAATTCAATGCCGGGTACCATAACAGCATTTAGCTGCTGGATTACTTTTTCGTTCGGGTAATTATCATCGTTCAATCTTATGTCAAGTGGTTCGCGCAGTGCCTCAACGCCTAATGGAAGGGATAAACCAAAAACAAGATGAGGATGTGGGTTAAAGCCTTCGGTATACCACAACGGAATATCTGTTCGTCTGAAAGCGCGTGTCATACATCTGGTCATATCAAGATGTGAAATATATTTGGAAGTATCTTTTTTGTTAAACCATATTCGCACTGAGCGCATCACAAGCACCTCCGTTGAGTTTATTAGAACCGCAGCCTGCACATTGTTGACGGCAATGTGGGGTGGTTAAAGCATTTTTCGCTTTTTCATTTTCGTTAATAAGGAAATCTTTGCGTATACCTGAGTTAATGTGGTCCCAGGGAAGAATTTCTGTATAATCACGTCTGCGCTTTGTGTAAAAATCAGGATCAATACCACAGGCGCTGAAAGCATCTTCCCAACCCTTAATGTTAAACTTATCATCCCAACTGTCAAAGGTGCATCCGTTGTTGTATGCGGATTCAATAACGTGTGATAAACGTCTGTCACCACGAGCAAAAACACCTTCAAGAAATGTTAAATCCGTGTTATGGAAACGGAATGTAACCTTTTTTGTTTTGCATGTTTCAAGAAGCAATTGCTGTTTTCTTTTGAGTTCATCACGGCTGTCCATTGGCTCCCATTGGAAAGGCGTACAAGGCTTCGGAACAAATGAAGAAACACCGGCACTGACACTAACACCTTTTCCTTTAGGCTTATCGGGATTATTATAAAACTCATTAACTACCTTTTGTGCAAGAATATTAATACCCTCAACATCATCATCGGTTTCTGTAGGTAAACCTATCATAAAATACAGCTTAACCGCTGTCCACCCGCCTACAAACGCCTTACGGCAGGTACTTAAAATCTCTTCTTCAGAAATATTTTTATTTATAACATCTCTGAGTCTTTGAGTACCTGCTTCAGCGGCAAATGTAAGACCGGAACGGCGCACAAGAGCGAGCTTTTCTTTTAATTCATCAGAAAAGTTGTCAATTCTGAGTGATGGTAAAGCGACATTGACTTTCTGAGGAACTGCCCAACCGAGAAGTTCTTCCAAAAGCTCTGTTATTTTTGTGTAGTCACTACTGGAAAGCGAGCAGAGAGAAAGCTCGTCATAACCGCTGGTACATGCAAGCTTCTGACTCTGTTTGCTTATTGTCTCAACACATTTTTCACGGATAGGTCTGTACCAGAAGCCTGCCTGACAAAAACGGCAACCGCGTATACATCCGCGAAATATCTCGTGGACTACCCTATCGTGTACTACTTCAACAAAAGGTACAACAAATTTATCGGGATAAAAAATATTGTCAAGGTCTTTAACAACACGCTTGTCAACTTTTTCGGGAGCATTGTTTCCGGGTATAACAGAGGTAATTATTCCGTTATCGTCATAGGATATGTCATAAAGCTCGGGTACATATATACCTTTAATTTGAGCGGCGGCGCATAAAAATTCTTTACGGGATTTGCCTTGTTTTTTATAATCATTCAAAAGGTCAAGAAACTCTATCATCATTTCTTCGCCCTCGCCTATCTGAATTGCATCAAAAAAATCAGCTACAGGTTCCGGATTGCATACGCAAGGTCCACCGGCTATAACGATGGGGGTATCTAAGGTTTCTCCTCTGTCTGAGGCTCTGAGAGGAATTTTTGCAAGATTAAGCATATTAAGGACATTTGTATAACAAAGCTCATATTGAAGAGTAAAGCCTACAACATCAAAATCTGTGAGAGGGTCACGGCTTTCAAGTCCGAAAAGCGGAATATCATTTTGCCGCATTATTGCTTCCATATCTGTATCAGGGGCAAAAACACGTTCACACCAGAAGTTATCCTTGCTGTTTATGAGGCTGTAAAGTATTTTCATACCAAGATGCGACATACCGATTTCGTATGTATCCGGGAAACAAAATGCGAATCTTATGTCGATTTCGTCTTTGTTTTTTACAACTGAATTAAGCTCGCCTCCGGTATAGCGGGCAGGCTTTTGCACAAGGGGTAAAATACTTTCAATTTTATCTTTAAACATATAATTACAACTCCGTATAAAATATGATTATATTTTACAATAAATATAGCTAATAATCAAGTAAAAATAACACCGCGTGTCACATTTATGACACACGGTGCAGTGTTGTTATTAGGCGGATTTTTTCTTGATTCCGAGAATTTTCTTTACTTTCTTTAAAATCGGTATTTTTTCTTGCTCCTCGCCATCATCGCATTTTTCAACAACAATAAGGAAAATGATTATTAGAAGTAAATAAGGCATAGGACATAAAATACCGGGGTTTACAAGTGACATCATTTCAAGACTGAAATATGACAGAAAAATTGTCATATTAAAAAGTGTTGCCTTCTTCCATATAAGTGACATACGGTCGGCAAATTGGTATATAAATGCAATTATACCAACTATACCGAAGCTTGCAGCAATTTGTATGGGTTCGCAATGGTACCAGCAAAGAGCACCGGCTTTATTTTTAAATATATCGCGGTTGCCCATATATCCGAGACCTGTACCGAAAAATGGTCTGTTAAGGAAGTCTTCAATACCGCGGGCGTAATGTTTTACGCGTGTTTCTATATCCGCTTCTGCTCCGCCGAGAAGGAAGTCGTTAAGTACATCAAATAATCGTACAATAGTATTATTTAAAAAGCTTGTAATCTGAGGGAAGAAAATTAATGCACCGAAAAGTACACAAGCACAGATTATGGCGTATGCAAGCCTTCTACGTCGATCGTATAATACAAACATAACAATGCACATAACCATCTCGATTGAACCGAAGACCATACCGCCGCGAGAGCCTGTAAGAAGCATTGCCATATAAAAAATGAAGGCAAAAATAGTTGAATATGATTTTTTATTACCTAAAAGGAATGCAAAGGGTGTGGCAATCATCAGAATTGTGGAGGCGTTATTACGCCATCTGATAAAGAAAATTCCACCCTCTTCAAGAACTCTGTCAATGTTAATCACATAGTGAGCCAACACCATAAATGATGCGAATAAGCCTACAATAACCATAAGATTTGTAAGACTTTCAATAAGAGAATGATCCTTTGAAACCTCTATTTTAGCATAGAAGTAACAGTAAATTAAAAGCATACCAAAGCCCATTCCGAGCATGTGATATATGGATGAGCCTGCGAAATATTCCTTTGGCGAAATAAAACCTATTCCACCAAGAGTAACGGCAATTGATACAAAAAGCATAGATTTGAATTGTGAACCTTTGATCGTCGGTTTTTTACCATATATGATTATGTTAAATAAAAGAACCGCAATAAGAGGTATAGCAACCCACCATATACTCATAAATGTAGCTAAGGAGTTGTAACATCGAATGGCTATCAGATATGTAAACATAGCAGGAGTCAGCATTGCAAAAATATCGCCTGAAAAAAGAAAACAGAAGCCTGTAATGTATGCAAGAACAACCGTACCCCATATATGATAGTTCTCTTTCGGGAACATAGAATGAAGAAGAGCAAATACGCCTGCAATTATAAACAGAACAAGTTTCCATCTGTCACTTAACAGGAACTCGCGAATCATATTTATCTGCATTTTTGATTTTTCTGATTTGAAAAGTCGTTCCATAATTAATACCACTTATTTAAAATATAATATCTCGTGTATTGAAAGGACATGTAAAAGTCATAATAACACAATTGTAATTTACAAAGATATTATAACTTAAACAGAAAAATATTCAATACTTATTACAAAATCTTAATAATTGTTACAAATACTTACAACGTATTTTTTTGTTTTAAGTAATTTGAAATTAATGAAAAAAACATAAAAGCACAAACAAAACATAGGGTAATATTAATTTTATCTGATGTTATCAGGTAAATGTTTATTAATAAGAAAAATAAAAATATCAGAACAGAAAGAAATGTTGCAATCATCTTTAATCTACTTGTCTTAACTTTACTTCTTAACAGATAGTATATTCCCCTTCCCCCATCAAAATTGTAAAACGGGGTAATATTAAATAGACCTGTAAGTAAATTAACCTGTCCCCAAATGCTGTTTTTGTTGTGTAACAATAGAATTAATCCGATAATAATGTTATATAACGGTGCGCTAAGACTGATAATAGCCTCTTTATAATCAGATAAATGAATAGCAGTACGTTTGATATTACCTCCGAAGAGCGAAAATTTAATACACTCAACACCCGCACCTGTTAATAATATAAATAGTAAATGTATAATTTCATGTATAAATGAAGTTGTAAAGCTAATGTATAAGATTTGTGCATTTTTTGTTGCGGTGAATATAGCTAAAAGAGCAAAAAAAGAAAAACTGAATATTAACTCAGTATTTTTTACTTTAAACTTCATTAATTGCTCCAAGGAGAGCCGCTTCCGGATCGTATGATATGTTATTGATTCTTAATTCAAAATGAAGATGAGGACCGGTGGACATACCTGTTGATCCAACCGTTGCAATTATTTGACCGGCTTTTACAGTCTCTCCTTCTTTAACCTTGAGTTCTTCGCAATGACAGTATAGTGTTGAAATGTTGTTGTCGTGTTGTAATTTAACATAATTTCCGCTAAGTTCACCGGTACCCGAGCTTATAACCTTGCCGTCAAAAGCCGCGTAAATAGGTGTATTTTTGCTTGCCGCAATATCAATACCTGCATGAAATTTTTTCTCTGAATAAAAAGGATGTTCTCTGAATCCGAACCCTGAGGTTATTTCACCGCTTAAAGGAAGGAACATTCTTTGGCTTAAGGTGTAGCCTGCTACAGATACATTATCGGGAGCCTCGTTTTCATCTGTAACACCGTAATCTTTATTGTTCTTTTCAAGAACTTGTGCTGTTAGTTGCGGTTTTAAAGATATTTCTGTTACGGTTACCGTAGTATCATTATTTTCATCGTCTTCTTTATTTGGTGTTTGAATATTATTTTCGGTAACAGGCTTTGTTGTTTCCGTTGGTTTATAATCATCAAGCTGAATGTTATAATTTATGTTATCAAAATATTGTTCTTTAAGCGTTTGGTAAATATGTGAATTAGTTTTTTTGAGTCCGAAAAAGACCCCAAAAAGTAAAATGCAAACAATTGTTTGTAATCCGATTGTGTAAACAAGATAGTCCTTTTTGTTTTTGTTCATAAAAAATCACCCACAAATTAATATGTGGATGATTTTCTTATTATTCTTGTAATTGTAATTCTTCCCATTCAGCATATAGGTTTTCAAGTGAATTTTTCAATGTATTAAGCTGTTCTGTAAGTTCGAGAAGTTTTTCATAATCAGAGGTGACATCAGGGGTAGATATTAATTTCTCAAGCTCCGATGATTTTTCTTCGGTATCTGCGATGTCTGATTCTATTTTTGAAATGCGTGTTTTCCTTTTTCGTTCAAGACTCGCCTGCTCTTTACGAAGCTTGTAATCATTAGTTACAGGCTTTTTTTCTTTTGCCTCGTTATTGATTGATTCTTTCTGATTTTCACAGAATAAAAGATAATTATCGTAATTACCTTCAATTGCAACAGCACCATTATGCGTAAGATGAATTATTCTGCTTGCAAGTTTATTTATAAAATATCTGTCATGGGATACTACAAGCATTGTACCGTCAAAATCTAACAAAGCGTTTTCCAATACTTCACGGGATGTAATGTCCAAGTGGTTTGTAGGTTCGTCAAGAATCAAAAAATTAGGTTTAGCCAACATAATTTTTAAAAGCGATATTTTAGCACGCTCTCCACCACTTAATAGTGATACCTTTTTATATACATCATCACCCCTGAAAAGAAACATTGCAAGAGCAGTACGAATCTCTGTTTCTGTCATAAAGCGATACATATCCCATACTTCATCAAGGACAGTTTTGTCAGAGTCAAGCTTATCAATATTCTGGTCAAAATAGCCTATTTTTACATTAGAACCGAATTTATAGACTCCGTCATCCTGTGATTGTTCACGGTTAATTATTTTTAAAAATGTTGATTTTCCGCATCCGTTTGGACCGAGCAAAAACACTTTATCTTCTCTAAAAACATTAAGGTTGAATTCTTTAAAAAGAGGTTTACCCGGAAAAGCTTTTGAAAGCTCCTTTACCGTGAGAACCTCGTCCCCTGCTCTGAGTTCTGTCTTAAAGCTGAAATTAACACTTTTAAGAGCTTTATCGGGTACAACGAGGGTTTCCTTGAGTCTGTCGATTTGTTTTTGCTTGCTGGCTATAGTGATATAGTTTCTTTCCTGGTTAAAACGCTTTTGCTGTTCAATTATCCCCTCAATCCTCTTGATTTCGGTCATTGTTTTTTCATATTCACGCTCTATGGAAAGCTCGCGTTCAGCTTTAAGCTTTTGAAAAACAGTGTAATTACCTGTTGTGTGTATAATTTTGCCATGTGCAATTTCCAGTGTTGAGGTTGTTACCTTGTCAAGAAAGTATCTGTCATGGGATACAACCATAAATGCACCGCGATACTTAATCAAAAATTCCTCAAGCCAATTTATTGCATCAACATCAAGGTTGTTTGTCGGCTCATCCAATAAAAGAAGATTGGCATTGGATAACAGAAGTTTACACAAGGATAATTTTGAGCGTTGACCACCGCTGAGCGTTGAGATACGAGCTGATAACTCGGATTCTTTAAAGCCAAGACCAATGAGTGCTGATTTTGTTTTTGCCTCATATACAAGTCCGTCGCGTCGTTCGATTTCATCTGTAAGGCGCAACTGTTTTTCAATTAAATTAATATCGCTTGATTCAAGCAGAAGTTTATTGATTTCCGACAGTTCAACTTCCATTTGAATAACGTCATTAAAAACCGTCAATGCTTCGCCATACAATGTCTGATTTTCATCACAGTCAAGATATTGTTCCATATAACCGATACGGACATCCTTACCTCTGACAATGCCACCCTCAACCGGTGAGTATTCGTTTGTAATAAGCTTAAAAAGAGAGGTTTTACCTGTTCCGTTTGCCCCAATCAAACCTATCCGATCATTTTCTTCAACCTTAAAGGCGGCGCCTTTGAATAAGACGCCGTCCAGAAAACCGAATGTTAAATTTTGAGCTGTCAATAATGACATTTTAACTCACCTTTTAACTAAAAATTATAATGTGCTGACAAGAATTTTAAGACTACCCTTAATAGCTGCTGTATAATTACCTGCAGGAAGGAACAGACTGTCACCTGCTTTTACACTTAATTCGTTTACAGTTCCTGTACCCTCCAATATAAGTAAAGAAACAAAACTGTCATTTGTAACAGAAAAGTTATACTCACCCTTAACATCAAGCGTGTCCATTTTAAAGAAGTTGCACTGACAAAGAGCCTGTTGGGTAGCACCTCCCTTAACAACCGGTTCGCAGTCGGGATCGCCACCTCGTGTGGGCGGAACAGTATCTGTAACATCAATTGCTTTTTCAACATGAAGCTCACGAGGCTTACCGTTCACCATTCGGTTATAGTCATAGACACGATATGTAGTATTACAGTTTTGCTGTACTTCAGCCAATAATATCCCGCTGCCTATAGCGTGTAATGTACCGGCTTTAATAAAGAAAACATCGCCTTTTTTAACTTCAACCTTATTAACATAATCAAGAAAAGTATTATCTTCAATTGATTTTCTGAATTCATCGCGTGAAAGCTCCTTATTAAAGCCATAAATAAGCTGAGCACCTTCATCACAATCAAGTATGTACCAGGCTTCAGTTTTACCGTAGCTGTTTTCGTGGATCCTTGCGTAATCATCATCAGGATGAACCTGTACAGACAAATCTGCTTTGGCGTCAATAAACTTTATAAGCAAAGGGAATTCATCATATTGTTCCCCTTTAGTACCCAATAACGTCTTATTTTCTTTAATGTATGCTGAAAAAGCTTTTCCTGTATTTTCTCCGCTAATAATAATGTTATCTCCGTCTTTACGAGCGCAAAGCATCCACGCCTCGGCAATATTATTTAATTCAGATTCAAAGCCGTAATCATCCTTAAGGCGGTTACCACCCCATACAATTTCTTTAAAAACAGGCTGTAATCTTATAGGTTCAATCATTTTACTTCCTCCGTTTTGGTATCTGTATTTACGTTTTGTTCAGTAGATGCGCTTTCTTTAGCAACAACACTTATTTCTTTCTTTTCAATAAATGGTACTGATGACGATTTAATATCTACTCTATCGTAATACTCTTTAAATCTTATGGTGAATCTGATTTTCCGTTTGCATTTTTTACATAAGAAAACTGCACGGAAAGCCTGGTTAATTACTCGCCAATCGGTTATACGTTCACAGCCTGAACCGCAGACGTCACAAAGACAACGCATCTTTGCTTTATCAATAAGCGGACTGTTGATATCAGTAATAACCTTCGGTTTAAATGTGATTTTTGAATAGAACGCTGTATCGCAAGGCAATGTGTAAGACTTTAGCATCTGCTTATTGAAAATCTTTTTAAATAAATCAGCAGTTAATAAACTGTCGTCAAGAGCTCTGTGTAAAGAATAACTCTCAACATTTATGCCTAACTTTTCAGCTGCTGCAGACAAACCGATTTGATCAGCTTTTGAAATATTCATAAATGCCTGGGCATATTTCTGTAAATTAACATAATTGTTTAAGAAAGGAATAAAAGATATGCCGTTAAAATACCTGAAATTTTCAATAAGCACACGAATATCTGTATCACCCCAAGTGAGGATAATATTATCGCTGCCTGCTGACCATTTGCGGAATTGTGCCATTGTCTGAGAAAAAGGAACACCTGTACTGATATCATCATTAGTAATGTTTGTAAGCTCCTTAACCCTTGAGTGAAGCTTTTTTCCAAGCTGTGCTTTTATAAAGGTAGAAAACACGTCAACAATCTGGAGATTTTCATCCAGCATTACTGCACCGATTTCAATTATTTCATTCATGAACCCTTTTTTCTTTTTGCAATATGTGTTATTCCATTCAAGGTCCATTATTATATAGTTCATAAAAACTCCTTCAGAGTACCGTAGGGCATCTCTTTTTATACAGTATGACCGTCGTAAAAAACAACGGTCATAAATAAAAATTATATTAATCCCTCTTCATCATAAAGACAGGCTGTTTCAAGAAGAACCTCTGCACCGACTTTTAATGCTTCGGGAACAAGCATATCCGGTGCATCAAGTCTTGTATGATAATAACGAGGGGGTGTTGGGTCCATAGCAGCAAAGCCAGTTGCTTTAATACCCTTTTGTGTAAATGCAGCAGCATCACAAGCACCAAGGTAAATTGAAGCATAAGGAATATCGTGCCCACAGTTCAAAGCAGCTTTCTTTACAAGCGCTTTAACCTGAGCATCATGCTTTAATGTTCCGCTTAAATCACGGTCATAAACAGCCATATCCTTAAGATCGCGCATAGTGTCACATGCAACAACAACCGTTTCGATTTCTTTAAGCTCTTTTTCGTGTGCTTTGGCATAGGCTTTTGCGCCGCGCAGCCCTGCCTCTTCAGAGCCTGAAAGAATAACACGAACCTCTGTGTTTTCAAAACGAGCATCACTTTCTGCGAGAAGCTTAAGAACACTCATGCATGAAAGGCAACCTGAAAGGTTATCGTTGGCACCGGGAACGCTTTTAGTATAACTCTGGAAGAAAAGAAAACCGATGTAAGGTATAACAAATATACAAAGAATAATTCCGACAACCAGGAAAAATGTGTCTGTACCCGGAGTAGAAATGCCTTTTAAATCAACTACAATAACCTTAACAAGGCTTGCAATACATTGGGCAACAAGACCAACAACAGCCGGAATAAGGAATAACTTCATTCCTGTTCCGCCGAGCTTGTAGTTAAGAATCCACTCATATTGTGAATCAGAATGACCGACAAAAATAATGCGTTTTTTTGTTTCACCCGATGCTTTGCGTGTTGCAATTACATTGTGGGAGGGATGTCCCTTGAAAAGAGGGTCAATAAATTGCTTGTACATTAAAAATTCAAGAACAAGCGGTATAAATGCAAGCACTGTAAGGAAGAAACCAATGAGTGGTTTTGTAAAGAAAAGAACTGTTGCGATAATTGCCATTGCAACTGTAAACGGAATAAATCCCATAAATGCTTGACGGTGGACTGTGAAATCCTCAAATTCAACCTTATCTGACCATTTTTTTAAGTCTTCAGCCATTGATTGCTGTGCCTTTAATTCCTCAGGGCTACCGGGTGCTCTCGGACCAATTTCATCGCAGATACTTGTAATTTTGTCAACCATATACTTTACAGTTGAATCAAAATCAACTTTTGCTGTATCAATTTTGTTAAGTGCTGTTTTCATTAACCTAATCTCCTATTCAACGGTTTTGAACATATCAAAAATATAACACATATTTCTTGAATTTACAACACTAATCAAAGCAAAATATATTGATTTTGTATAAAATATGGTTTATTATATTTTTAAAATATTTTTTGGTGGTGTAACCCGAATGATAAATGATTCTAAAATCCTTTTTTACAAAAGATGCGCCAAAAACTGGCTTGAAGCTCTCCCCCTGGGCAATGGTTCTTTGGGTGCAATGATTTACGGAAGAACAACTGACGAAGTTATCGCAATGAATTCTGATACTTTGTGGTCAGGATTTCCACGTGAAAGTGCTCTTAAAGATGGCGCCGCAGATGCTTTTAAGCAGGCGCGCGATCTTGTTATGCAGGGTGATTATTTTAAATCGAAAAAATTGCTTGAGGAGAATGTTCTTGCAAACTGTTCTCAGGCATATATGCCCCTCTGCAATATCCGTATTGTTTACGGCAAAAACGGATTACAGAGAAATTATACACGTACTCTCAATCTTGAAAACGGTGTGAATACTGTTTCATATTCACGCGGTAATGATGATTTTGTCAGAGAGTCATTTGTTTCATTCAATGATGATGCTTATTTTGATACTATTAAGTGTAAAACCGGCAAAAAAATCAGTTTTACCGTATATATGACAACCAAATTAAAGGGTAAGCTTTCTACAGAAAACGAAACACTTATCCTTGACGGTATTTGTCCTTCTGATTCCCATGCCAATCAGGAAACATATGCTGCTATGGAAGGCAGTATGTATCCTAAGGACAAGGCTCTGCAAGGCATAAGTTTCAGGTGTGCTGTTAAAGTACTGACAGATGGTAAAGTTAAGTATAACGGCGAAAGTATTTCTGTTAATAACGCATCTGTTGCTACAATTGTTTTCTGTACCGAAAACTCATTTAACGGTTACGATAAACATCCTGCACTTGACGGCAAAGAGTATAAAAATGCTTGTATTAAGCATATCGAAGAGGTTTGCAACAAGAAATACAAGGATGTCAAAAAAGATCATATTGATACTTTTTCGGGTTATTTTAATCGTGTAACACTTGACCTCGGTTCAGATAATAAGGGCGATATTCCAACAGATTTAAGACTCCGAAAGCACGCTAAAGGCGAACAGGATTTAGGCCTTTACGGACTCATTTTTAATTTTGGCAGATATCTTGTTATTTCAGGATCTCGTGAAGGTACACAGCCTACAAATCTACAGGGTATTTGGAACGACAGTCCGACTCCGTCCTGGTGTTCAAACTATACTGTAAACATCAACACAGAAATGAACTATTGGCCTGTTCTCCCCTGTAATTTGACTGAGTTCAATTTACCTTTGATTCAGTTTGTAAAGGAACTGTCCGTACGTGGCGAAGAGCCTGCAAAAAGAATCTATGGTGCACGTGGCTTCTGTGTACACCATAATGTTGATATATGGCGTTTCTGTGATCCTGCAAACGGCGATGCACAATGGGGCTTCTGGCCTATGGCAGGAGGCTGGTTCTGCCAGCATATATATAACCATTATTTGTATACAATGGACGAGCAATATTTGAAAGAAACTGCTTATCCCATTATGAAAAAATCCTGCGAATTTATGCTTGATTTACTTATTGAAGATAAAGATGGTTATCTTATTTGTGCACCCTCAACATCCCCTGAAAATGAATTTGAAATTAAGGGTAAACGCACAAGCTTGAGCGAAACTACAACAATGACTATGTCAATTATTAAGGAGCTGTTTGCTAACACAATCGATGCTTGTGAAATTCTTGGTATTGATGGTGAGTTCAAGGCAGAGTTAGTTGAAAAACAAGCAAAGCTTTTACCGTTCAAGGTCGGTTCAAGGGGTGAGTTGCTGGAATGGTATAAGGAATTGGAGGAGCATGAACCTCATCACAGACACAAATCACATCTCTACGGACTTCATCCGGGTAATCTTATTACTCCTGATGAAACTCCTGATCTTGCGAAGGCCTGTATTCGCTCACTTGAACTCAGAGGTGATAACGGTACAGGTTGGTCATTAGGTTGGAAAATTAATATGTGGGCACGTCTTTGGGATGGTGATCATGCTTTAAAGCTTGTTGATATTCAGCTTTCGCCTGTTCCTGCAAAGGAAAATGTACGTCGCGGCGGCGGTACATATCCAAATCTTTTTGATGCACATCCTCCCTTCCAGATTGACGGTAACTATGGTTGTACAAGCGGTATTTGTGAAATGCTTTTACAATCCCGTAAGGGTAAAATATTCCTGTTACCGGCACTTCCCTCATTATGGGCAAGCGGTAAGGTTACGGGTCTCAAGGCTATTGGTAATGTTACTGTTGATATTGAGTGGAAGGATGGTAAGCTAAAGGAGTACAAAATTGACGGAAATACCGATAATTTTGAAATTTACTGTATGGGTAAAAAGATTAAATAATTTTTACTCCTGTCAACAATTTTGTTGACATGAGTTTCTTTTACATGACTTAATATTTATATTATTAAAATGTTTGACAATTATAGCCAATTATAATATACTTATAAAAGTATATATAAAACAATTTTAGGAGTTTTTTGAAATGGGAATTTATGAAGAATTGGTTGCACGTGGTCTTATTGCCCAGGTTACCAACGAGGATGAAATTCGTGAAATGATTAATAGCGGTAAAGCCAATTTCTATATTGGTTTTGACTGCACAGCCGATAGCCTTACTGCAGGTCATTTTATGGCACTTACACTTATGAAGCGCCTTCAGATGGCAGGCAATAAGCCTGTTGCACTTATTGGTGGCGGTACCACAATGATTGGTGACCCTTCAGGCAGAACCGATATGCGT
Source organism: Acutalibacteraceae bacterium (assembly GCA_045602985.1). Taxonomy (GTDB): domain Bacteria; phylum Bacillota; class Clostridia; order Oscillospirales; family Acutalibacteraceae; genus DTU089. The sequence goes on from JAZULH010000112.1 coordinate 16,300, forward strand.
AAAATGCTTACCAAAGAGGATATTGATCACAATGCTGAATGCTTCAAACGTCAGATGGAGCGTTTTATCGAATTTGGTGAAGGAAAGGCTATGATGGTAAATAACGCTGAATGGCTTCTTAACCTTAATTATGTTGACCTTTTGCGTGAGGTTGGTGCTTGCTTCTCTGTTAATAATATGCTCCGTGCTGAATGTTACAAGCAAAGAATGGAAAAGGGGCTTAGCTTCCTTGAATTCAACTATATGATTATGCAGAGCTATGATTTCTACTATCTTTACAAGGAATATGGCATCAATATGCAGTTTGGCGGAGATGATCAGTGGAGCAATATGCTTGGCGGTACAGAGCTTATACGCAAAAAGCTTGGTAAAGATGCACACGCAATGACAATTACCCTTCTTACAGACTCACAGGGCAAAAAGATGGGTAAAACTGCAGGTAATGCAGTATGGCTTGATGCTAATAAAACATCTCCTTACGAATTTTATCAGTACTGGCGTAATGTTGCTGACGGCGACGTACTCAAATGTATTCGTATGCTTACTTTCCTTCCCCTTGAGCAGATTGATGAGATGGACAAATGGGAAGGCAGTCAGCTTAATAAGGCAAAAGAAATCCTTGCATATGAGCTTACAGCGCTTGTTCATGGTGAGGATGAGGCTAACAAGGCACAGGATGCTGCAAAATCAATCTTTGCCGGCGGTGGTAACTCTGACAATATGCCTTCAACACAGCTTGATTCTGACGACTTTACTGACGAGGGTATAAACATCATTGACGCTATGATAAAAGCCGGTCTCGTGACCTCCAGGGGCGAAGCAAGGCGCCTTATTGAACAAGGCGGTGTTAGTATTGATGATGTTAAAATCACCGTTCCTAACTACATCATTCCCCTTGCAGATTTTGATAAAGGTTATGCAATAATCAAAAAAGGTAAAAAAGTATTTCATAAAATTATTAAATAAACGGAGGACTTACTAATGAGCACACTTAATAACGCTTATTGCAGAGTATTTCAGAAAGTAATGAAGGTTTCTGTTAATTTCCTTGATTGGACACCACCTAAAGTAATCAGGGGTGCAGGTGCTGTAAAGCAGTTACCCCAGCTTGTAAAATCCGAGGGACTTGATAATGTACTTGTTGTTACAGATAAGGGTCTTATGGGTCTTCACCTTTTAGACGGTCTTTTTGAAGGACTTGAAAAAGAAGGAATAAAGTACTCTGTTTATGATGAGGTTCAGCCCAATCCTACTATTTATAATGTTGAGGATGCTCTCAAGATTTATAAAGATAATAACTGTCAGGGATTTATTGCATTTGGTGGCGGTTCACCTATGGACTGTGCAAAAGTAACAGCCGCAAGAGTTGTAAAACCCAATAAAACACCCTCAGAGATGCGCGGACTTCTTAAAATAATGAAAAAGCTCCCCCCTTTCTTTGCGGTTCCTACCACAGCAGGCACCGGTTCAGAAACAACTATTGCTGCAGTAATCTCCAATCCTGACACTCACGAAAAGAATGCTATTAATGACCCTTCTCTTCGTCCTAAATACGCTGTTCTTGATCCTGAGCTTACACTCGGTTTACCTCCTCATATTACATCTACAACGGGTATGGATGCACTTACACACGCTGTTGAAGCATATATCGGCGGAAGTAACACTAAACAGACATTTGAGGATGCTCGTATTGCTACAAAGCTTATTTTTGAGAATATAGAAAAAGTTTATGACAACGGCAAGGATGTTGAAGCTCGTGAAAATATGCTTGTTGGTTCATTCCATGCAGGTCTTGCATTTACCCGTGCCTATGTTGGTTATGTACACGCTATTGCACATAATCTTGGCGGTATGTACAGTATTCCCCATGGTCTTGCAAATGCTGTTATACTCCCCTATGTTCTTGATTATTTCGGTGAAACAGCATACAAGAGATTAGCAGAGCTTGCTGATATTGCCGGTGTTTCCGGTCCTGCACAGGGTGATCGTGAAAAAGCAAAGCGTTTCATTGCTGCAATACGTGACCTCAATGCAAAAATGAATATTCCTGACGGCTTTGAGCAAATAAAGGATGATGATATTCCCCTTATTGCAAAGCGTGCGCTTAAAGAAGGAAATCCCCTCTATCCTGTTCCCAAAATTATGGATCAGGCAGATTGCGAAGCACTTATCAAGAGCTTGAAGAAATAAATATTTTAAAAATAGTTAAACAGACCTACTTGTTGAAAAGTAGGTCTGTTTTTTATATTGTTAGGTTTATTGGTTAGGCAACGATTTTATTTACAACTGCCTGGTAATCACTAACATCTATATCGTACGAGCCGTCAATATCTGCTGCCTTTGAGTAGTAATCGTAAGAAAGCTCTCCTTTATTATTGGCACAAATATTAATTGCTTGTGCATCTATAGCATCGACAACACCGTCACCGTTTACATCACCGTAAACAATAATGATATATTCCTTGAGAACCTTCGTACCGTCCGGTGTAAATACTTTTACTACTGATCCTGTACCGTAAGACTTTGTTTCATCTGCTGTATAAGTCGGAATGATTTCCACATTCTCTCCTATATCAGTGAAAATATTATCTGTGGTATTAACATTAGATACGCTGTTGGTGTAAATAAAACCTTCGCTATAGTCAACCAAAGTATCATCGGTGCCTATAACCTTAACAAGAGCGTTTGCACAAAGATTACTGCTGATCTCAAGAACATTACCGTTTTCAATGCTTGTTGCAACACAGTAATAGTATCTGTATTTGTATTCATCCCCATCATTTAAAATAGCTGTAGCAGGAATAAATGTGTTTGATTCGGAGCTGAGAAAAACAGAATCGGTTCGGTCATCCTCGTTGCATCCGTACCAGGTGTATGTAAGGTCAAAACCTACAGCATCAAATATGATTTCCTCCTCAGGATTTGTACATTCATAAGCAACATTTGTGCGATATGAATATGTTTCGTTTAAAGGTATATATCGCAGATTATTCTCAAGACAGTAATCCTTGACAATGGTGTTCTCAGGTGCGTAAATGTCACATAAAGCATCACTTACCTGAAAATCAACAATATCTGAACCGATAACAACATATTCACATTCAGGTAAAGCTTTAATCACTTCAACATTTTCAAGAGCAAGTGATTTAAGCTTTATACCGTTAAATGCACCTTCTTCAATTGTTTTGAGTTTAGGTAAAACATAGTCCGTCTCAGCAGTTTCATTAAATTCTTCTATAAAAGTACCTTTAAGGCAATCTTTACCCATTGTTTCAACATACGTTAAGTTGATTTCACTGATTCCGAGAGCCTGACAACCGTAAAAAGCTTCTTCTCCAATAGATTTAAAAATAGCAGAAGTTGCTGAATTGGATGAATACTGTTTAATATCCATAAGGGAAGTACAGTTTTTAAAGCACTTAGCAGGAATATCGTGTTTACCGGGAAGCACTACTGTGTCCAGCATTTGTGAATTTTCAAATGTACCCTCACCAAGCTTAACGTCTGTTTTGAATTCACATCCAACCAAGTCGGGACAATTTGCAAAAGCATAATCACCAACGGTATTTACAGAATCAAAAACAACATTATATATCCCTGAAGCGTAAAATGCGTATTCGCCTATTCTGAGAATTCCGCATCCGTCAAAATTCTGTAATGATGTTGTATTCATAAATGCTTTATTACCAATATCAAGCACCGACATAAACTCTACACTTGATAAGTTTACCTTATCAATAAAGTATTCGTCGGGAATTTCTGTAACAGCATTTGCGCAGAAATATGAAAGAGAATCAATATCGGAAATATGGTTTTTCCTATTTGAATCCACAGGCAACTCTGTTATTGAAGTTAGAATAACATTCCTGAGTGAGGTACAGCCGTCAAACACGTTAAACGGTAAATTATCGGGATCCTCAAGTGAACTGAATTCAACAGATGTTAATGATGAGCAGTTATTAAACGCATACTCACCTGTTTCTTCAACTAAAGGTAAATAAACAGTCGAAAGCTCTTCGCAATCTGCAAATGAATAATTACCGATATATTCTACACTTTCAAAGTTTGCTTCCGTAATATCAGTTTTACCAAAAGCATAGTCACCTATACTAACCAATATATCACTGCAAGTAAAGTTTGTAAGCGGCGTATCATAAAAGGCATAGCTGCCGACAACCTTAGCATTTTTGAATGATGCAGTAGTAAGATTACTGCTGCCTTTTAAGAAGTTTGAAGGAATTGCAGTAATTGAATCCGCACTGATACTGACAAGATTATCAACACCCTCAATAGCAAGTGCACCGTTATCATCATAAGGAAGGAACATAACTGCATTAAGTGAAATCGTTTCAATATTTGAGCAACCTTTAATTATAGTGGGATCAAAAGCTGTAATTGAATCTGCCGTAAAGCTATTAAGCGATGTACAGTTACGGAAAGCACCGCTTTTGATTTCTGTAACAAGAGGTAATGAAACATCAGTTAGTGAAATGCAGTTTTCAAAGGCATTTTCATAAATGGTAGTAACATTACCCATTGTTACTGCCTTTAAGGCGGTACAATTTTTAAATGCTTCCTTGGGTACAAGTGTAAGACTTGACAGATAAATTGATTCAAGATTTTTAAATTTTGAGAAATTGAAGGTCGCATAATCTTCTGCACTTATGTTTTTAACACCATTGAGATTGAGTTCATAAATATACTCTTCACTGCCCTCAAAAATACCTGTATCAATAGAAAGCATATTTCTTAAATTAACTTTATTAAGATTATGACAGTCTGCAAATGCCTTATTACCAACTTTAGTGCAATTTTGGAACGATGGTTCCGTTATTGTTGAGTTCATAAATGCTTCAGCACCGATAGAAAGTAAGCTTGAAGCGCTTACAATTTTAATCTTTTGATGGTCTTTAAATAAATAAGCAGGTATGGTTGAAGCACTGTTTACAGAGAAGGTTTCAAGATTAGGAAAATATTCAACCAATTTATATCCCGAAGGAATTGATGCTGCAGCAAATACCATTTTCTGGATATTTGTTGAACCTTTAAAGTAATATGGCCCAAAATTCGTCAGCTTAGCCATACTTACTGTTAAAAGAGTTGTAATATCATTAAAAGCACCTGATCCAAGGGTTTCAACGCCATGACATTCAACAGTTGTTAAAGCGGTGCCTTGAAATGCATACTCATTAATTTTAGTAACATTATTAAACTTAAATGTATTAAGCTTTGAACAACCGGCAAAAGCATATGCAGGGATTGTACCGTTAAATTTTGTTGCTACAAATGACTGTAGGTTGGGGAAATACTCTGAAATCTGATATGCAACAACATTATAAGCGGTAAGTGCTGCAAATGTAAATGACTCAATGCTTGAACAACCTGAAAAGTAATCCGGATCAAAAATTTTCAAAGCTGCCATTGTAACCGTAGTTAATGATTTACAATCATAAATTGCATTCTCAGCAATAGTGGTAACCTTGGGAAGCGTAAGCTTTGTAAAACCTGCATTGGTAAATGCAAACTCCCCTATTTCGGTCGCCGCACTAAGTGTTACGGAAGTAAGCGAGTTACAATTTCTGAATGTATATGAAGGAACAGATTTAAGAGAATTAAGCTGAACGCTTTTTAAGGCGGTACAGTTTTCAAATACATTTACACCTAATGCTGTGAGATAATTGAAATTTACTGCAGTAAGAGCCTTGCAATCATAAAATGCATAATCTCCAACTGTAGTTGCATAATTAAATGCTACCGATTTAATTCCGGAACCCGAAAAAGCCTTCTCCCCAATGTAGGTTACGTTTGAAGCGTTAACAGCGCTAATACTTGAGTTTTCAAACGCACTTGCGCCTATATAAGAAAGCAAGGGTGCAGTTATATGCGACAATGCAGTGCAACCATAAAAGGCTTTATCACCTATTGTTTTAAGTGCAGATAAACTTAAGGTTGTAAGATTTTCGCAATTCATAAACATCTCAGCAGGAATTTCTGCTAACGCTGACATATCAATGGATCTAAGATTTGAGCATCCTTCGAAAGTTGATTCAAAAAGTGTTGTAACCGACGGTGCAGTGAGGCTTAAAAGAGAAGTACAGCCTGAAAATGCACTATCATCAATATTGGTGACATATTTACTGAGTGTAACTGAAGTAATATTTTCATTTCCGCTAAATGCCGTAGCAGCAATGCTTGTTACAACACTACCGTTACAATATTGGGGAACAGCGACATCGTTTGCTATTCCGGTATAGCCTGTTAATACGCCGTTTTCATCAACCTCAAACTGAGTCGCATCAATACTGCTTTTAGGATATGTTACTGTTATTTCGCTACTGTTTTTATAGCCGGCACATATTGCATAAGCAGTAAGTGTAGTCGTATCATCAATTCTTATAGGCTTTGTATAAGAAAGCCATTTGGTGCTATCCATATCTGATGTATGGTAAAGAATTTCTGCATTTGATTGTGAACAGGTAATGCTGACATTAAGATAACCTGCAAACTCACCAACCTCCGGCACAAAAACAGGTGTAGAGCATACAGTTGTGCTCCTTATTAATTCTCCGGGACAAACATAACGAATGTTGTGCGTACCGCCTCCGCGCACCGTACTGTTATAGAGCTGGGTATAAACATCATCAGGTGTAAGCGAGCTGTTTTCTGCAAGAAGGTATGATGCTGCTGATGCAATAAAGGGTGCTGCCATTGATGTACCGGACATTACTTTGTATGTATTATTAAGGTGTGCGCTGAGAATATTAACGCCCGGAGCAGACAAATCTTTAGTTGAGCCCCAGTTTGAGGTATCAGATTTATATCTTGTAGTGTCAATAGCAACTGCACAAATTACCTCAGGAAAGCTTGCCGGTGTGTACACTGTATCGGTAACATTTTCGTTATTATTACCTGCAGCAGCTACAATTGTGATACCTTGATTATATGCCTCTGTAATTACCTCACGTAGTATCTCACTATCACCTTTTTTAGAAAGGCTCAGGTTAATAATATCAACCTCATCCTCAATAGCCGCCTGGATACCGAGGTAAACCTGTGTATCTGTACCTTGTCCTGCGTTATCAAGCACCTTGTATGGTCTGATTGTTACATTTGATTTTGTATTTGCAACAATAATACCTGCTACATGAGTTCCATGACCGCGGTAGTCGTAGCAGGATTCGTTATTGATGCTGTCAAAGCCTGTTGGTTCTACTCTTCCTACAAGCATTTCGTGGTCATTAGCAACGCCTGAGTCAATAACCGCAATATCAACTTCACCGGATGCCATATGTTCTTTAGCATCGGAATAACCGAAGTAATCCGATTGGTATTGTGTTGGGTATTTCAAAGATGCCTCTGTGAATAATTCCTCGTTAAGCTCACTTTCGGTAATTATACCGTCTTCTTGAACGTATTCAATGTAATCGAGATCTGAATAGTATTCATAAGCATCACAAAAGTCCGTGTAGCTTGCAAACTGTAATATATGTAAATCATCATATCCGTTTACATAACCGATTGAATTAAGCGTATCAATAGCGTACTCTGATTTAACAATCAGTCTGTTTGTAACTTCAAAATCAGATGTTGGGTCTATAGAATTGTCTCCGTTACTATACTGTATAGCAGCACTACCGGATATTGAGTATTCCTGTGTATTTTCATAATCGTTAATAAGATCGGATAATTCACCGGCGAATGTATCAAAATCGACCTCTTCAACAAAATTTGAATCATTAACAGGTGTTTTATTAATAATTGAATCCTCAGATTCTTGCTTGGAATCATTCAAATTTATAGTATTAGATGGAAATTCAAGCTCTAAAGCCGATGCACTTCCGATACTTGAAAAGATTATAGAAAACGCAAGAATAAATGATAAAAACTTTTTCATACCAACACCTCTGATGAAAGTATACAATACCATTGTTGTATCGGTATCACAACTTTGTTAACAAACTGTTAACAATAAATTGAAACCCACATTAAAAATGCAGGTTTCATAAAAATACTGTTAAGAACGAGTTTTTGTGCGATCAATTAAACCAAATAACACAAACTTAAATAATGAAGCGATTATTATACCGCCACCAATTGCCGCACCGACTTCAGCTGTAGTTAACAGACACTTTGCAGCCTCCTGATAGTTCTCGTTTAAAAGATTACTCATGCTGTAATAAAGCGAACTACCCGGAACAAGAGCTATACAACCGGGTAACAAAAATACAGTTGAAGGAGCTTTACATATCCTTGCAAAAACCTCAGCTCCGAAAGCACAAGCAAATGACGCAATAAGATTCGGTATAAAAACATTTTCCGGAAAGGCTGCTGTAAATATAAAATAAAAAAAGCAAGCAATTGTTCCGTCAACGGTCGCATACAGCCAATGGTAAGGTTTTAATCTGAAAAGAATAGCAAAACCAAAGGTTGCAACAATACCTGAAATAATTTTAATAAGAACAGGGTTCAATTAAATACACCCCCAAATACGATAATTGCAACAATGAAGCCGAAAGCAACCATTACAGCAATAAGAAGTGCCTGTACAAATTGTATAATACCTGATACAGTATCACCAAATAACAAATCACGAACAGCGTTACCGAATGCAAGACCCGGGATAAGCAACATTATTGTACCAATCATAACCATATCGGTGTTGTTGCCTATACCAAGCTTAACTATAGTCAGTGCAGTAATTGCTCCGATAAAAGAAACGGCAACTGTATACAGCATCTGATTACCGAATTTGATTTTATGCATATTCAAAACAGAAACGACAAAGCCTGCAATTGCGGCAGCAAGACCATCAAACAGTGTACCGCCAAAAAAGATTGCAAAACCACCTGCGGCAAGCATACCGCCAATTAAAATCAAATATTTGCTGAAAGGTTTTGTTGTTTTTGCTTTTTCAATATGCTCCTCTACCTCATCCAAAGCCATATCACCCGAACAAATCTTACGGGAAATATCATTAAGCATATCAAGTCTGTACATATTATTAGCTGTTTTATATATTCTGCGAACCTGCGATGAGGTCGTTCCGTCAGCCATACGCACGCCTGCCATTATGAGTGACGGCAAGGCAAAAACATCTGTATGTACAGCACCGTACGCTGTGCAAATACGATTAATTGTATCTTCAATTCTATGGGGCTCTCCGCCGTACCTTAGTATATTTTCACCAATATCAAGTGCCTTACACAAAATGTAATCAGCAGTGTACAGATTAGTGTTTATATTTTTAAGTTTAGGTGTTTGTTTTTGTAGCTTTTTGTTATTCACCCGACACACTCTTCCCTTTACTAATCAAAATCATTTACGTGAATCAATGTAATTTTGCAAAATAATTTCAGCAGCTACTGCATCAACAACTGCCTTACGCTTTTTGCCGCGTACGTTATTTTCACTAAGTATTCTATGTGCTGAAACTGTTGTCAGACGTTCATCCCAGAATACAACGGGAATTTCTGTTTTATCTTTTAATAAGCTTCCCAGAGCCTCGCATGCATCCGCTCTGAATCCTTTGGAGCCGTCCATATTTTTGGGCAGTCCCAAAACAATTTGTTCCGCCTTTTTTTCTGTTGCTATATTTACAATTTTATCGGCGAGTGTTTCAGCATTCCACTCGATTAAAACACACACAGGTGATGCAAGCATTTCATATTTATCACAAACAGCAATTCCTGTTCGTTTATCACCATAATCGACTGAAAGTATAACCATACTTATCTCCTCAAAAAATGGCTGATAGAATTAACTATCAGCCATAAATTGTAACTTACTTACCAACTACCCTTAATCATACGTTCTGCCTGTTCACTAATATCAACCAATCCGCCTGAACCCTCATTACCCTGTTCAGGAGCCTTTGTTACAGGCTCTGTTGCAACAACAGTTGGAGCCTGTGTGGGAGCCTTTGTTACAGGCTGAGCATTGGCAGTTGTTGCGGGACGAGTTGTTTTGTTTGAAGAACTACCTGATGACGCGGTTGTTTTATTAGCATCAGTTTTATCAGTAGTAGTTTCTGTAGTTGTGGTTGAGTTTGGAATAACAGATGGAATACCCTGTCCGATACCATTAATGATTGAACAACTCTTACATCTGTTAGGTACATTAGATGATTTGTAATAACCTGTTGCTTTAGGACAACCTGCATTAGCAATGTCACCTGAAATTGTGCAGTAACTACGTGCTACAACACCACTTGCTGTGGGGAAATCAAGATCATCATCAAGGTCAGCGTGGATATCGTTCATAATTGCCTTGTAAATCTTACCTGCAGGGTTACCGGACACATTTCTGATGGGTCTGGGTTGATCGTAACCGTACCAGATAGCAGCAACATAGTAAGGTGTACCACCAACAAACCAACGGTCCTTATCATCAGATGTTGTACCTGTTTTTGCAAATGTTTCAAAACGCTTAACACCGTATCCGTTACCGGTACCACCGCCGGACATAACAGTTTTAAGCATATTTCTCATAACACCTGCAGAACTTTCGCTTATAACCTGATCACCTGAATCATCACCGGATTTAAGTAAAATCTCTGTACCGTCATTATTGGTAACCTTGTAATATGAATAAGGCTTAAAATAATAACCGTTATTTCCGAACATTGCAAATGCGGCAGCCATTTCAAGTGTTGTTACACCTTGGCTACAACCACCAACGGCGATTGTTGAATAGTTTGCATCATAATAATCGCTGTTTTCGTCTTCAACAAAGGTTGTAAAATTAAGGTCATCTACAAGGAAGTCGAAGCAGGTTTTAAGACCCATCTTACGCGCAATTTGTGCAGGAACCGTATTATAAGAAATCTGCAAAGCATATTGAACAGTTACAAATGAATTAGGTGAACCGGGGTTACCGCCATAGTTTGTCGGCCAACGTGAGGAACCCAGCTTAATACCGTAGTTCTGAACCTTAGTGGACCAGGTAATAACATCCTGGTCAAGTGCAGGCGCATAAACAGATAAGGGTTTTATTGATGAACCCGGCTGACGGGGTGATTGTGATGCTCGGTTAAGTCCGCGGAAAGTATCTTTTTCACCGGCGCCGCCGACCATAGCAACAACCCTGCCGTTATAATCCATAATTGTAATTGCTGACTGTGCAGCAGGTCTTTCTGCAGTATCTGCCTCCTTTGGGAAAACGGTTCTGTTTTCATATACATATTCAGCTTTTTCCTGAATACCCATATCAACTGCAGAGTATATACGCAAGCCACCAAAAAATACTTTTTTCCAAGCTTCATTGTAGGTTAAATCGTACTCCTCCTGAAGGTCAGCAATAACATTATCAATAACATAGTCAACATAGTATGAAGACTCTGTTTCGGCTCTTGATTGCTCAATTTCAGCAATCTCTTCATCGGAGTATTCTTTGTTTTCGTCAGATTCTGTGGAGTCCTCTGTATCAAGCTTATTACCCTTAAAATCTTCGCTGTTGGTAAATACAAGCTCGTATGCTTTTGCTTCATCATATTCTGCCTGGGTAAGGCTACCCTGTTCAAACATACATTTGAGACAATAAAGCTGACGTATAGCATTATCTTCCGGGTTTGTTAAGGGATCAAGTGCACCGGGAGCCTGAGTAATGGATGCAATAACAGCACACTCGGCGGCATTGAGATCCTCAACATTTTTTCCGAAATAGAACTCTGATGCAGTTTTAACACCATAGCATCCGTTACCTAAATATACAGTATTAAGATAGAATTCCATAATTGTTTTCTTATGGTAATTCTGCTCAAGGTTAAGTGCATTAAGAATCTCGAAGAATTTACGCGAAACTGTTCTGCCGTTTTCACCTGTAAGGTTCTTTATGAGCTGCTGGGTAATTGTTGAACCACCCTGTTCAAAGCCTGACTTAACAACACCGAGAATTGTACGTGTCCAGTCAACACCCTGATGCTCATAAAATCGTTTATCCTCAAGGTCACGGAAAGCATCGACCATGGTTTCGGGAATTTCCTCGTAGTCTACCCAAACACGGTTCTCTTCACCATGAAGACGCAATAATTCAACAAGCTGTTTGTTTTCGTCGTAAGCATAAATAATGCTTGTCTGTGCCTGATTTGCCTTGTATTCATCAAGGTCCATTGTATTTTCTTCGTTGTTAATGTAATCAACAGCAAAGTTATATACATATGAACAAGCAACAACACCACAAACACCCATAATTGCAAATAACGTAAAAAGAGTACCGAAAATTACTCTTAATACGGGATGCTCTTTTCTTTGTTTTTTTGCTCGTTTTGACTGTCTTGAACCATCATTTGGTGAAGACGCAGTACGTTTTATCGCCATATTAGGATAAACGCCTCCCTTTATCAAAAATACAAAAATTATATAAAACTCTTTAAACTAACTCATTATATCATATATTTCAAGAAATGTTTATACTTTTTTTATAAAAATTTCCAAAATCTCATTTTTTTATAAAAAATAATATAATTATGGCATATTGTCAACAACAGCCTCGGCAACTGCCAGGTCAAACGGTGTTGTTATTTTAATATTACAATCTAAGCCTTCTACCAGTTTTATTCTGTATCCTCTGTCCGCGAAAATTGAGGCAACATCGGTATACTCCTCTAACTCGCTTTCCGATAATGAATTTATCAGGTTATTAAGTTCGGAAAGTCTGAAGGATTGGGGTGTCTGCACCCTATAAAGCTCAGCTCTGTGCAAATGCTCGGTAAAGAACTCACCTGTACTGCTTCTGAGAATCGAGTCAAAAACAGGCATAACGGTATTTGCTGCACCATACTCCTTAACAGCTTCTATATTATCTTTAATAATTCTTGCATCAAAAAAAGGTCTTACAGCGTCGTGAGTCAAAACAACATCGCTTTCGGTGATATTAAATGTTTGGCTAAAAAACCGACAACCATTCCTGACAGAGCTGTTTCTGTTTTTGCCACCGGGAATAACAGAGATGTGATCAAGTGAAATGCCGTATTCTAAAAGTGTTGCTTTTGTATACTCTATCCAGTCAACGGGACAGCATATTACTCCTGCCCTGAAGGAACCAAAATCCTCGAAATTTTTTACTGTACGTACAAGTATGGGTTCATCCTTAACTTTTAAAAACTGTTTAGGCAGTTCCGGGGAATTCATTCTGGAACCCACACCGCCTGCAAGTATCATATAATATAAATTCAAAATATTTCTCCCATAATTTATTTAGAGTCTTTCTTACTTTTAACCTTGAATCCTTCTGTACTTTCTTTTTTAAATAAAATTTTAACCGTCATTAAAATAAGCTTAAAGTCAAGAGCGAGAGAGTAATTTTGAATGTACATAAGATCCATTTTTAATTTATTATATGCAGATGTATTGTATTTACCGAATACCTGTGCATATCCTGTCAAACCGCCTTTTACTTTATAACGGCAAACAAATTCGGGAATTTCCTCAGAATATTTTTCAACGTGTTCAATACGTTCAGGCCTTGGACCGACAATTGACATATCGCCTTTAATAATATTAATAATCTGCGGTAATTCATCAATACGCAATCCTCTGATAACCTTGCCGATAGGTGTAATTCGTTTGTCATTGTCAACAGCAGGCTGTGGGCCGTCTTTTTCAGCATCAACAACCATACTCCTGAACTTGAGAATATCAAAAGGCTTTAAATCCATTGTACAGCGGCGTTGCTTGTAGAAAACAGGTCCACCATCGTATAGCTTAATACAGATTGCAACAACAAGGAAAATAGGTGAAGAAACAACAAGTGCAATAGTTGATAAGACAACATCAAGGAATCTTTTTACAGCACGTTGTTCTACAGTCAAGCCTGTTGATGAACATTGCATTATGGGTGAATCGAAATATGTAATATCTGATGCACTTCTGATGATAATGTCCGATATTTTAGGAATAAGATAAATGCTTTTTTTCTGCTGATAACAGAATTTAAGTAAATCATTTCTGAGTCGAGCCGGAACATCACAAATTATAACATTATCGTAGTTTTCAATTTTACGAACTAATTTGTCATAGCCTTCATCAACATTTGCAGATTCACTTATAACATAACGGTCTTCCATCTGACTCATTTTATAAACAATTTCAGTTGCAAGGTGACTGCCGTATATAATTATCATTTTCTCAGGCGGTCTCATTGAATGAACAACAGCAACTGCAACATAAGTCCAAACAATAAGTAAAAGAGTTTGTATAAGCATTGTATAAAGCATGCCGACGAAGTTGGCAATAACTGCTTCAATCAAACAAATCTGGGCATATGCAATAGCGTTAGCAAACATAAGCGCAATTAATTCATAGAAGATAATTTCACCGCGTCGCAGCTCATCAACCCTGTATGCACCCATAATGAGGCTTGTAACAAGTAATATTGCAAAGTAAACACCAATTATAAAAAGCTTACCTTTTCCAATATACGGATGCTCAAAATCAGGGTTATAGACGGTGTCCCACACCAAGAAATAAATTGATGTAGATATAAGACAAAATATTGATATTGCAGATACTCGCACCGTTGTGCGATATTGTTCAATTTTTTTCATAATACCTCATTTCAGGACTTGCAAAGCACATTGTACTGACGAATATAATTATAAAAAACGAAAGGAGAGTTTTTTATGAATATATTGTCGGTGCTTGCAAATATGGTCTGTTTAGTGCTGCATGTTACAGATGCAGAGTCATTTCCGAAGCCACTTTCAAAAAAAGAGGAAGAAGCTTTGGTTGAAAGAATGACACAAGGCGATGAAACAGCCAAAAAATTACTTATTGAGCACAATCTGAGACTTGTTGCTCATATTGTTAAAAAATATTACTCAACAAATGCCGATCAGGATGATTTATTATCCATAGGAACAATAGGACTTATTAAAGGTGTAAACAGCTTTAAAGCTGATAAAGGTGTCAGACTTGCAACCTATTGCGCCAGGTGTATCGATAATGAAATACTTATGCACTTCAGATCAAGTAAGAAAAATATCCGTGATATATCCTTCAGTGAGCCGATCGATACTGACAGCGAAGGTAATCCGCTAACCCTTATGGATATCATAGCAATTGATGACACAATTGTTGATGATATTGATACTAAAAATAAATTAATAAAGCTTGTTGAAATATTGAAAAAAATGCCCCAGTGTCGTGATAAAGAAATAATT
>JAZULH010000113.1:0-8218 GCA_045602985.1 Acutalibacteraceae bacterium
ATCAAAAACTTCACCATTTGAATAATGTCTCCATGTATTGGACCCTATCTTATAAAACAAATTATTTCCATACACAAAAACATTTGCACAATCACTTGCATAAGCACCTCCTGTTATCTTTACAGGCTGACAATATACATATTCTGCTATGGATTCCAATTTTCCGATATTGAAATTCACTTTATATAAAGTTCCAATATCATTTGCATCATTCAACAAAAACATTACGGTATCATCATAAATATATGTTTCATCAGGCAAATGATCTATCTCTATTTTTGAAGAAAGCATACCATTTTTCATTTTTATAACACAATACTTATTGTTATCATCAATACCAGTAAAAAACCACTCATTCTTGCTATTAACATTTGCGGTATGAAGATGCTGAAAACCGTCCAACCTTATTTTATTACTAATTTCACTTGTACCTTCACTACAATTAATAAACCAAATCATTGGCTCTCTTCCGCTGTTGGGAATCAAATCATCATAGTTAAACATACATGAAGTATTGTCATAAGTACAACACGGAGAAACTAAACAAAAGCAATCATAATTATCGTATAAGAAATCATTATCAATTAATAATCCCATATCTAAAATAGTTCTTTGAAAATTTGTATTTTCTTGCACTTGAACATCTAAGACTTGTTGAGGTACTTCTGTAAAAATAACTTCTGAATTTTCATTTGAACAACCAGAAAAAGAAACACACAGTATCAGCAATAAAATAATTATATCTGTATATTTTTTCATTTTAAAATACTGAGCCCCCTCGCTATTAAATATGTAACATAAGGTATCATAGAAATAGGTTTAATAATAGATACCATTTTTATTTTTTTAGGAAACACCACACTTAAAACATCCACCACAAAAGTAGAACAGTTCCTTTGATACATATCATAATCAGCATAAGGTCCTCTTATAACACGATATTCTTGTATAAACAATTTATCACCATTTTTATACGGTTCACCACTAGTGTAAAGCAAGAAACACATATTTATATATGTAATGTATCTAACATATTCATCATAACTAGCCTTAATTTTTGCGACTTTCGAATATTTACCAAAATACCCTCCATTAGATGAATTATACTCATACTTTTTAAGTGCTGCACCTCCACCAACGCCATTATAAGTTCCATATGATCGAATATTTTTTTCGTCATTAGAAATATCTACATGTCCCATTGGTGAAACTGAATTTTTATCATAATAGTAAACATATATATAATAAGCCTTTTTATCATTGCTATGTCCATAACTATCCATACCATCTATTGGATTGTTTTCACAATACGCAATAATATTGAAAGAAATAACACTACCTGAATATCCTATATAATCAACATCATCAGCATTCAAAAACCTACCAACCTCAGGGTCATAATAACGGCTCTGCAGATAATAAAGCCCTGTTTCACTATCGTAAACATATCCACGGTATTTAAGGCTTATCTGATAAGCAAAGCTGTCAGTACCAAGCTCATTACCGTTACCGTCAGTTACGGAAATAAGCTTGCCCCACGAGTCATAGACAAATTTAGCATTGATGTTTCCGTTGCCGTCACGGGTTTCAATAACATCACCACGGGTGTTTGTTATGAGATAGTAGGAATAGTTTATTCCTGTTACAAGGTCCTTTTTATATGCACGGGTCGGTCTTCCGTCAGCATCATAGTTATAATATATCTCATAGCTGTCGCCGTTTCTTTCATAACGAAGCTGACCGGAGCTATAGCTTATGTATGGCGGACAACGCCCTACCCGGCGGCGGGGTTAGCACCGCCGAGTGGTTTTTTTCATTTTTCGGGGTTAACAATGAGCTTTTGCACGCTAACCATCCCCCTGATTAATTATTTAAATATCTTATCAAATATTTTAAATAATAACTTTTCTGTCTTTGTAATGTTTTCTACTTCTTCGTTTTGACCATTTATTAATTTCATTTCACTATCTAACAATAGCTTCTTAGCATTCTCCTCATTAAAAACAGAATTAAACAGCTTAATTCGTTTCAACGAAGGTAATACTAAAAAAACTATATCCAATAATATTGCTATAATTAACACAAAAGAAAAATCAAACACACACAAAAGTAACAAAAGAAATGTAATTGGTAAAGATGAAAGGAAAAACAATTGAATAAATGTATGCTTATTCTTTATAGATCGCATATTTGATATTTTGTAATCCAAAGTTTTAATAGTTGCATTCATACTATTTACATATACAGACTCAAAAATAATGTTATCAACTGGTTCAGAAACCACATCCTCTACAATGAGTGTACAACAATCCATATTTGATTCCATCTCAAACACATATGAGCTTTTTATTTTACACAATACACTTTCTGAGTCTAATATACCACAGCATAAATCAATTAAATTAGGTACAACTGTACTTCTATCTAAAATCTCAACAACTGCTTTCACCGTACTGCATGTCGTACTGATTTCAAGAGTTTTATCGGTTAATAAATATCTTTTGCCCCCACACACAAAATATATGTGTTTATATTTAGCTTTATTGTTTATTCTTATTATCATTTTTGTTTTCCCCACTTTACTCTAATATATTTTGTGCTACTGTATCCATCTATTAAACTAAAAACATAAGAAACAATAGAACCTACAGAAGTCAACTTAGCTATCCACTGAGTAACATCAAATTTCTCTAACAAATAGTTTTTCACCTTATCTTTGCTTATTTCCAAAGATAGTTTCTTCCCAAAAGTCTTAATTATAGTTTTAAATGTTAAGTTAAAACCTTTAGCAGTAAAACCTGAAATAGTGTCGAAAGCTTTATTCTTTAAAATATTTGCAAATTTAGCTGGATTCTTTTTAGCATAATCAGCCAGAGATTTAAAAAGCTTTTTAAAAATTACACTTTTTATTGTAGCTTTCAAAGCATTGCCAACTAGTATCAAAGAATCAATAGTATTTGCAACAACACTAATTGTTATATACAAATAATCTCCTTCAATATATCCTATTTTATTCTCAATAAATTTTTTTACTTTCTCTTGAATTTTATCAAAAACATATTTAAAACACGCCTTTATCTGTTCGGCAGATACGTTGCCTAAAATATCAATATCATTTACTGCATTATTCTCACAATATAAAAACGCATTATAACCCAACCTGGTTCCACTAACACCAATAAAATTGACATCATCCGCATTTAAAAACCTGCCAACCTCAGGATCATAATACCTACTATGCAGATAATAAAGACCTGTCTCACTGTCATAAACATAGCCTCTGTATTTAAGGCTAATCTGATAAGCGAAGCTGTCGCTTGAAAGCTCGTTGCCGTTACCGTCAGTTACAGAAACAAGCTTACCCCATGAGTCATAAACAAATTTGGCATTGACATTACCGTCTCCGTCTCTTGTTTCTATAACGTCACCACGTGTATTTGTTATGAGATAATAGGAATAATTTATTCCTGTTACAAGGTCCTTTTTGTATGCACGGGTCGGTCTTCCGTCAGCATCATAGTTATAATATATCTCATAGCTGTCGCCGTTTCTTTCATAACGAAGCTGACCGTCAACGTAATAATAATCGTGTTCTATACCGTTGACAACCTTTTTCGTTCTTAAACCGTCAGAATCATACTTATATGTTATATTTGTGCCGTTTTTGTTGTATGACATCATCTGACGGGCAAACCATGTCATATCGGCTCCCATATAATTTGTTGGGTTGCCTATGGCATCATAGGTTATGCTTTGTCCGTCATAGCTTGTAAGCTTGTCTTTCCAAATCTCGTCATAAGTATAATTGACTGTATCGGTTGCTACACCTACATTTTCACTCAAAGTAAATGCATGCTCAGTTTTAGTTAATATGTTACCGGAACCATCATAAATATACTTTATTGTTTTGCCAGTGTCAAGGTCGTTTTCTCTTAAGAGCTGATTGAGTTCATCATATTTATAGCTTTGCTGAACAACATCATTTTTCTTGATTTCGGTGATGTTACCCTTATCGTCATAAGTATATGAATAAGCATCACTATCTTCACCGTGATCAACAGTATGAGTTGAGATATAGCCATCTTCATTATAAGCAAAGCTTTCAACGACAGGTGTGTTTGTTGTGAGAGTTCTTGAGGTTAAAATCTCATCCTCATCATAGGCAAAGTTAACTTTTCTTGAGCTTGTCATAACTGTCTGCAAAGGTGAACCGCTTTCAGTATATGAATATTCCGTTGTAAAAGTCCTTTCGCCTGCTTTTAAAATATTCTTAGTCACATTTCCGTTTTCATCAAGGCTGTTATAGCTTGAATAAAGGAAACTGTTACCCGAATTACCCACGCTTGTGTCCGCAACCTTTTCACCATAAAGATTGCCAAGCTCGTCATATTTATAATAGGTCTTTCTGCCCGACATTCCGTCATTTTTATAAATGAGCTTGCCAAAGGCATCGTATTTAGTAGTTACGGTGCCGAGAGTGCTTGTTTTAACGTACTCCTGACCGTAGTGGTTATAGGTATAACTGTAAGAATCACCGTTGCCGTAGGTTACGGAATCCACCTTGCTGTTATCGGACTGATAATCATAGCTGATAAGGCTCTGCTCAAATAAAACAACATCATCACCGTCGGTTTTCTCTGCATACACTTTAACATTGGTTTGATTGCCAAAGGCACCGTACTCATAAACATAGCTGAAGTCGTTATGGTCAACCTTCGTAAGCTGACCCTCAATATCATAATGATATGTAATGCTTGTGTTGTTTTTTGTCACAGTATGGGTTTTCAGCTTGTTATATGAATAATAATCATAAACATTCTGCGTGCCATCTTCGAGATTTTCCGTTGCTACGGCAGATTTATCATCAATATCGTCATTGTTTGTGTCAAAGTGCTTATAGGTATAGGTTTCAAGTGTTTTTTCTTCAACTACAACATCATCCACCTTTTTTTCTTTCTCCACCTCAAGTAAATTACCAAAGCTGTCATAGGTGTAAAGAAGTGCATCCAGCGTAACCTCACCATTTTCATCCGTACTCGATTCTTCCCGCTTAGTGAGATTGCCGTTTTCAGCATAGGTATAAGTAGTTGTTACTCCGTCTTCAACAACAGTTTCAGTATTAAGCTCGCCACCTCCAAAATAGGTGTAAGTGTAGCTTGAGCCGTCCTCGTAGGTTTCTGTCAGAATATTTCCGTCGGCATCATAGGTATATACATCGCCTACGCCGTCAGCGGTAAGCTTTGAAAGCAGATTACCGTTACCGTCGTAGATGTAATTATATACTGTATCATTGCCGTTCCCGTCGGAATATGTGACGCTTGTCAGCTTCTCCGAGGTGTCGTAGGTATAAATTGTTGTTTCTGTTGTCGGCTCCCCGTCATCACCGGTAACGATTTCGATTATCTTTTCCGTTGCAATGACATCCGTATCACCGTGATAGGTGTATTCGCATATGGTGCCGTCGGGGTAAATATAGCTTGTTACTCTACCCTTTTCATCCTTTGTCGTTACAGTCTCAGTTTCTGACTCTACACTAAGGTCGTAAACCATTTCCGAGGGGTACAAGGCAACATTATCAAAATATGCTATATTACACTGATTATAATAACATAAAAGAAGTCGAACCGCAACCGGCTTTAAAGAACTATCTTCAGGATGCTTAAGATTAAAGCTGCCTGTCACGTACTGTTTTTCGTTATCAAAATAGTCAAAATGGTAAAAAGCCTTGTGCTCCCAGCTTGTGTTGCCCTGTGCATCCTCATACTCTACAAATGGATAAATGATGAAATACTTACCCGATGTATAGGGTACGGCATCACCTTCAGCCCACGCACTGAAGGTATATGAATCACTCTGCTCGGCATTTGCAAGATAAACGTCCTGATAAACACCTTTGCGTGTACCAGGGTCACCGATTATTTTCATCCGACCGTTTTCAACAACATCGTCACTCGTAGTATTATAGCCCTCCCAGCTTTCAGGGAATGAGGATGTATCTGCACAAGTAAAGCCGTTGTTCTCAAGAATATTGTATTCATTGGGTGTATTACCCTCTTCAAGCTGAACACAGTCAAAATATGCGGTACCCGTTGCATTACGTACAGCAAGTAAAACATCGATTCTGCTGTAATTTTCAGGAACGGTAAAGGTTGCGAAGGTTCTTTCCCAACCGTCGTTTACCGATTCTGAAGTTTCAGTTATGCTGTCCGAATAGATATACTCAGTTTTATCAGTAATTACTCTGACAATAACCCCTGCTCCATAGCCTCTTGAGGAAGCGATATCAGCATCCTTTGACAGTGAGTTAACATTAACAAACGCCGAAGCCGAATAGGTCTTTCCAACCTCAAGAGTTCCGTCAGCCGGTGTAAATGTCTGACCGTAAGAAACCGATCCGTTCTTGGTAAAATCATCGACAGTAATTTTAAACGAGCCAAGACCTGAATAAGACTTTTCTGTCGTATGAGCTGCGGTGTATGTACTTGAACTGTCAGCAATTTTTACAACTGTCCAACTATCAGTTGATTCAAGATTATGATTTTTCAGAAGATTTACAACATTTTTGCCGACTGCAGATACCGTTGTAAGCTCGCCGAAACCGACATTTTTGTCATCTTCGCTATAAGCGTAAGCAACTGCACCAAGGTCGTCGCCTGACACTGTAGTGTTATAAACCTGTGTAAGCTGTGCTTTTTTATTAAACCTATATTTAGTCAGAACATCATCATCGTTTCCGTAAACACCGTCAGCACCTGCAGAGCGAATTTCAGTGCTGTTATATGTTCTTTCGAAAGAGATATACTGACCTGCGGTACCATTCTTACTTTCGGAAACTGATGCTATTTTCTTACTGTTGCCCTGATAACCAAAGGTTAACTTGTAACCTATATCGTTAGTAACAGATGTCATACGGTTAAGTTCATCATAAGTAAATACAGCCTGAATATTACCGTTTGAGGTTATTTGTGTAACATTACCGTTTAAATCCTTGGTGTACACAACAGTATCACCGAGTAAGTTTTTATCCGTATCAATCTGTTTAACTGTGTATGCTTCAGAAGTTTCCGTAATTTCAAGTTTGTGTCCATCGCCGTCAATAAGATATAAAACCTCTGTTCCATCCTCATTATAGATAACTTCTCTTGAAAATAAAGCCACTTCGGAATCGTCCGAGAAAATTCCGACAAGACCTTTTTCAAGGTCAAAATTATATCTTGTGTCATCACCGTCACGCCAGGCATCTACACTGATAAGCTCACCTGTTGCAGCATCATAGTTGGGTCTTATTTTTTCAAAGTCTGATGAATTATCGGAAATACTGTAAGAACCAGGTTCATCAGCAATCTCAGTAAGAATAATATTTTCACCGGTTCCGTTTTCATTAACAAACTGAGTTTCATTTCTAAAGCCGTATTCGTAACTCCTAAACCATGAGGGTTCCATTGCCTCTATAGTTGAGAAGCTATTGTACGTGCTTGTAAAATAGTAAGAATTAACCTTACCAGTTGTAGCAGCTTCATCACGGGTTATTATAAGATTTCCAGTAAAGTTATTGATATATACTGTTCCTGCTGTATTCATATCAAACTGACTGTAGGAATAATCTTCATCAAGACCTACAGTTGAAAGGTATTTAAGAATCAACACAGGAGAGCTATTGTTCTTTACTCTGAAATCGACAGCACCCGGCTCATCAAGTTTCAGCAACACTCCGTTACAATTCAGATTATCTTCAACTATTTTATAATAAAGCTCTGTAATATCAAAATGAAGGGCCGTACTCGTATTCGTGAGAGTACAATAATCCACAACAGTATCACTTATTTCGATTTCCGAATTCCAGCTTACATTTTCTACATCCCACACAGAACCTATTTCATAAAGAAATACATTTGTATTTGAGGTTACTGCTGAAATCAGCGGCAAATTTAGTTCCGCCGTAACAATACGATCTGTATATATACTGTTACCTATACTGTCAAGCTTAATCAAAGCCTGCGTTTCCCCACCTAAGGTCGTCTTTTCTATATGCAATTCAGACAGGTTTCCATATCCATATGAATTTTCAGCAGATGAAATATACGTTGCCGTGAGCTCGTTATAGTTTGTTGTAGTTATTATCGGGTCAACAATAACAGGGTAAGCTCTGCCTTCTGCACTGAGCCAGTTTGCATCTGCACTTATCACGAGGCGGAGCTTACCGTTTTTATTTTTTTCT